>JALELK010000107.1 GCA_022768745.1 Lachnospiraceae bacterium | reverse complement strand
ATGAAGAATATAAAGGAATGAAAACACCTGAAATAGCCACAATGGTTCGACAAAGAATTATTGATAAGATGGCTGAATTTGGTGTAGATGCGGGTTGATATATAATAATATATTGACCCGTTTTTTGTTGTGATGAGAGTATGATGACCAAAATGTATCGGTCGGAAAAATATCTGTTTTTCCGAGTAATGTTGCAATAATCACTGAAATACGGTATACTATACAAATACTATTTAGAATAAAAGAACTCTTAAAAAATACTGATTTATCTCATTTTGGAGGCTATATTATGGGACGTGACTCACAATTTTATAAGGAAAAACAAAAAAATCAAAAAATAAAACTTAGGGAATTGATGGACCAGCTTCCCGAATTTGCCAAAGATTTCATATATAGTAAAGAACTTACCACCCAAACCAGTACGTTAATTTCCTATTCCTATGATTTGTTAACCTTTTTCCGTTTTTTGCAGGAAAAGAATCCAAGTATGTCTCATATGGCAATAAAGGATATTCCTCTGTCCTGCTTAAATCATTTAACTCCGGAGGATATCGTGGAATACCAACGATTTTTAGAATTGAATCTGGAGGGAGAATTTCACGAAAACGGAAAAAAATCCATTGCCAAAAAGCTTTCTCCATTACGTGGATTATTTCAATATCACTACGAACGGAAAAATATTATAGATAATCCTATGGTTTTGGTAAAGCTTCCTAAGCTGAAAAAAGATAAAAATATTATTCGTATGACCAATGATGAAGTTCAAGCAATTTTATTTGCTATTGAGAATAATGCCGGTTTAGCTATGTCTGAACGACAGAGAAAATATCTTGCAAAGACACAAAAAAGAGATTTGGCAATATTGACATTAATGCTTGGAACCGGCATCCGCGTCTCAGAATGTAACGGATTAGATTTAACAGATATTGACTTTAGAGAAAATTCAATGACCATCATTCGAAAAGGCGGCGGACAGGACGTTTTGTACTTTGGAGAAGAAATACATGATGTTTTAAAGGATTATATTGAATCAGAGCGGGCTTTTATTACTCCCCAGGACGAAAAGAATGAACCGGCTCTCTTCTATTCCACCCAGGGAAGACGTTTGAGCGTAGATTCCATTGAAAATCTTGTGAAAAAATATGCCAAAATGGTTGTTCCAAACAAAAAAATAACGCCCCACAAATTGCGGAGCACATACGGTACGGCCCTTTACCGCGAGACAGGCGATATTCGCCTTGTAGCGGACGTTTTAGGCCATGAGAATATAAATACCACCATAGATTACTATGCGGCCATGGAGGACGAACACAAGCGTCAGGCGGCTGGTGCAGTAAATTACCGCAAAAACAAAATTCAATAGCCTACATAGTAATTATCTATGATGCAGTTATTTTTGTAAAATAAAGTATAAAAATTACAAATTTTCACAATCTACCAGGATACCATCCTGCCAAATCTTCTCTAAATTATAGAAAAGACGGTCTTCCTGAGAAAAAAGATGTACAATCACGTCTTCATAGTCCATTAAAATCCATGTTGAGGAACGATTGCCCTCAATCTGCTTTGCGTGAACACCATGCTCATAAAGAGCTTTATCAACTTCATTCTGCATTGCATGAAGCTGATTCATATTGTCACCACTTGCCACAATAAAATAATCTGCCATTACAGAAACATTTCTGATATCAATCACTTTAATATCTTCAGCTTTTTTATCATCCAGTGCATGATAGATTAATTTCACCATTTCTTTGATATCTGTAAGCTTTTCCATATTAGTTTCCTTTCTTTAAAATGTTTTTATAATACTCAAAAGTTTTTACAGTAGTTTCATCCAGATTCTCAGGATTATTTCCTAAATAATTCACGGTATCTTCTAAAATCATATAGACACATTGATCCAAATTTATATACGCCATCTCCCGAATTTCAGGTAAACGAGGGGCCTTATCTCTGTGTGGTTCTATATAATCTGCCACATAAATAATTTTATCAAGGATAGACATATCGACACAGCCTGTGGTGTGCACGGCAATGGAATGTAATACATCATCATCCGAGATGCCATATTTTTCCTTTGCTAAGTAGGCACCAACTTTTCCGTGAAGAAGATGCGGATTTTTCTTTTCAATATCAGACATAGGAATATTTTGTTCCCTACATATGTCAAGACGTCTCTCATCACTTAAACACTTAGCACAATCGTGAAGCAATCCGGCTACCAGGGCTTTTCCGGAAGATATATGATATCGATACGCTAAATTACCGGCTGTATACATAACCCCAAGCGTATGCTCAAATCTTTCCGGCTTTAATTCATTCTGTACTTCCTTTTGAATAGTCAATAAGCGCTGGGGCGCATATCGATTTAGATATAAATTCTTTTGTCTAATGTAAGAAAGTACCTCAGATGGAATCACTGATTCTACATCTTCGCCCAGTTCCAGTTTCTCCCTGATTTCAGTTGATGAAATGTGCATCATATCAACTTTAATTTCCGAAAAATGATCACCATATCGCTGTTGATATTCTTTCTTTTTCTCTTTGAAATCATACTCTGTATTTTCCTCAGGTCTTCCTGCCACAAGGATTTCAGCATATTTACAAATTTTTTCAGGCTTCACCCAATTGGAAAACTGGTAAAAGGAATCTGCTCCGATTATAAAGAAAAAAGCTATACTCTCTCCGTATTTCTTGTGCAATTCCTTGAGGGTTTTCCATGTATAACAAGGTTCTGTTTTATTAATTTCTATCTCACAAAGCTTAAATTGCGAAAAATCTTTGATAGCTAAGGAAACCATCTCCATACGATCTTTTGGAGAAATGTTATCCCAAATCATTTTATGAGGAGGATTACCTGCCGGCATAAACCAAACCTCATCAAGGTCATATTGCTTGTAAGCTTCTAATGCAATGTTTAAATGAGCCTTGTGTATGGGATTGAAGGTTCCACCGATAATACCGACTCTTTTCATCCCAAATCACTCCTTTTTACTTTGGTAATTCGATTTGAGGTTTTTTTGCCTGGCGGTATAAAATAATTTTTTTACCAATGACACGAACCACCTCTGAGCGTGTTCTTTCAGCCATAGTTTCCGCAATGGCTTTAGGGTCATCAAAACAATTCTTTAATACATTAATCTTTATTAATTCTCTGGCCGCCAAAGCTTCATCCGCTGCCTGAATAATTTCCGGAGTCAAAGATGATTTTCCAATTTGAAGAATTGGTGTCATTTTTGATGCCAATCCGGATAAATAAGCTCTCTGTTTATTGTTCATAATTCTCTCCTACTTGTAATAATCAAACATCAGACCATACATGCGCACAGTATCGCCCTCTTGAATACCTAAATCCTCTAATTGCTGTAAAATCCCTTGTTCTTTCATAAAACGCTGGAAGAACAAAAAACCTTTTTCAGAATCAATATTGGTATATCCCAACATTTTTTCAATCTTTGGACCTTCTACAACGTAAATACCCTCTTCATCCACTTCAACCGTAAATGGCTCGTCTTTAAAGAACTGCAAAGCCGGATCAAATTCGGGCTCATAAACAGTTACCTCTGATGGACACTGAGCTAAAAGTTCCTGAACATGGTATAAAAGTTCTTTTACCCCTTCTCCACTCACTGCAGAAATAGGATAAACCTGGATTCCTTCCGGTTCAAAATGCTCTCGAAGGGTGTTTACAATTTCATCCTGTCCCTCCATACAGACATCCATCTTGTTAGCTGCAATCACCTGTGGTTTCTTTAAAATATCAGGATCATAGGCTTCTAATTCCTTATTGATAGCCAAAATATCTGCTAACGGATCTCTACCTTCCACTGAGGCACCATCCACCATGTGAATAATCACTTTTGTTCTTTCGATGTGTCTTAAAAATTCATGACCAAGTCCGATTCCCACAGATGCACCTTCGATTAATCCTGGAATGTCTGCAATCACAAATCCGGCTGCTCCGTCTAAATCTACAACACCAAGATTTGGATTTAAAGTAGTAAAATGATAATTGGCAATCTTTGGCCTTGCATTGGTAACTCTGGATAAAAATGTGGACTTACCAACATTAGGGAAACCTACAAGACCAACATCAGCAATCACTTTAAGTTCAAGTAAAACTTCAATTTCTATCGCTTCTCCACCGGGCTGGGCATATTTCGGCGCCTGCATAGTGGATGTGGCATAATGTTGGTTCCCAAGACCACCTCTTCCACCCTGAAGAATCACCTGGCGTCTGTTATCCCCGGACATGTCAGCAATCACTTTGCCCGACTCCGCATCTTTAATCACAGTTCCCTCAGGTACTTTAAGAATCAAATCCTCACCATTTCTTCCATGACATTTCTTTTTACCGCCCTCTTCTCCGGGACGAGCTGCAAATTTTCTTTTATGACGGTAGTCGGTAAGAGTATTTAATCCCTCATCCACCTGAAAAATAACGTCGCCGCCTTTTCCACCGTCACCGCCATCCGGACCACCGTTTGGCACATATTTTTCACGACGAAAGCTCACATGTCCGTCGCCACCTTTTCCTGATTTTATAATAATTTTTGCACGATCTGCAAACATAATACACCTCATTTATTTTCTAAAGGACCTAAGAAAATTTCTTACAATAACAAAGTAGACCCGGCTAAATACATTTAGTCGAGTCTACAGTAAAAATCTTAGTTTTCGCTTGCTACAGGATATACGCTAGCCTGCTTTTTGTCGTGACCTTTTCTTTCGAAACGAAGTACACCGTCTGTCAAAGCAAACAATGTGTCATCACCGCCGATACCTACGTTAGTACCTGGATGAATTTTTGTTCCGCGCTGTCTGTAAAGAATGTTACCAGCCTTTACGAACTGTCCGTCAGCTCTCTTCGCTCCTAATCTCTTAGACTCAGAATCACGGCCGTTCTTTGTAGAACCAACACCCTTCTTGTGAGCAAAAAATTGAAGATTCAACTTTAACATGTTTACACCTCCCTAAAATTTAGTGTAAGATACGAATCACCGTACATTTTTTGTATTTCTGTCAAGCCCAAAACCATCGTTTTCAATAAAACATCTGTCCCTTCTGAAACAGATTCTGTCAACTGAAAATGTATGTCGTTGATACCATCCTCAGTTCCATTTTCAGGAACATCCAAGGTAAAAGCATCTTCCGTAAACTGTTCGATTCCGTTGATTGTGTTAATCACCAAAATCGATACTGCAGAACAAACAATATCCTTGCCGTATTCGGCGTAATCTGCATGTCCCTCACAGTGAAAACCTACATTTTGCTTCTGGTTTTGATAAATCGTTATCTTAATCATAACAATTCAAATCGATTAACCATTAATCTTGTTAATCTGTACTTGTGTGAACGCCTGTCTATGACCGTTCTTTTTGTGATAGCCAGTCTTTCTCTTGTACTTGTAAACGATTACCTTTTTACCTCTGCCCTCTTTAACGACAGAAGCTTCTACAGTAGCACCCTCAACGGTAGGATTTCCAACTTTCAATCCGTCGTTGCTGATTGCTAAAACCTGATCAAAAGTAACCTTTTCACCAGCTTCCACACCAAGCTTCTCAATGGTAATGATATCGCCTTCAGATACTTTGTACTGCTTACCACCTGTTGCTATAATTGCGTACATAATGGCACCTCCTATTATCATTACTCGCCAGCTACGGTGTTGTAAGACTACAACTTAAAACCTCGCTGTGCGGCATACCTTGATATACTAGCATATTATCTGCAGTTCGTCAATACTTTATAAAAGAATTCTAAATTAGATATGTTTTTACTTTGCCTTTTTCTGCATTACCTTGTATAGAGGTTTAACCTGCTTGTAAATCGTTGCTGCGGATACCCCGGAGGCGTCCTCTCCCCAGACAGACACAGCAGCTCCAATCACATGCCTGCTATTTTTTAGTGGGATTCCCCCATCACCATCCCATATTTTTAAATTCCAATTATTCTTTAAATCCCGTACCATATAATCCCTGTCAGATTTATTACAGTTCGTCGCTGAGGGGGTGAAATATAAATAATAAGAATTATAATTGAGAATATCAAAACCCTCCTTAATCAGCGCCGATGCACTTGCACGCACCTTACGACGGCGCTTGCTCTCACTTGGAATAGTGGTATCCCCATCAAAGCTCCAATATGTGATTTGTAGTTTATGGTTAATCTTAGCTATGTTATCCCTGCGCAGTAAATCGTTCCAGATACGTACAGTAAATCCCTTTTTTTGCAGGAATTTTGAAATCGTATTGATATAATTCACAATATCTGATTTTGAGCCAGACAGAAATTCATCGCACCCAATATGAAAATAAGTGCATGAGGAAAAAAGCTCTGCATACTCTGTATAGATTTTTTTTGCAAACTTAACAGCTTTTTTGCTTGATATTCGTAGTTCTCCAGAATAATCTTTTCCCTTTGCCCTAATTTGTTTTATATAGTTGCTACCATAAGCATTTTTAGCAAGTTTAAAAAAACCTCCCATATGTGCCGGCATATCAATCTCCGGGATCACTGCAACGCCGTGTTTATTGGCATATTGAAGGATATCTCCCACTTGCTTTTTACTTAAGAATTTTTTTTGGGTCTTTTTGTTTTTATAGCTTCCATCACTACATTTCTTGGCATTTTTTACCGTCTGCTTCAGATAGCTACATTCGATTCCTACATTCTGATCATCAGAGAGGTGAAGTTGGATAAATGGCGCACTTCCACCGGATAACAATCGGATATATTTTTTTATATCGTCAACTGAATAATACTTCCGGGCACAGTCTAATGTAATTCCTGTCTGTACTTTTGGGGCTGCTTCACATTGTATCGACACATTTGAAAACAGCGTCAGCACCAGGGTAATTACCAGAATCAGACTTATAATTCTGCGTTTTCTCATACACATTTTTCTCCTTTTTCATCAGTATAGCACAGCTTGTAAAAGATAAACATACCACCTATTCTGCAGGATGTATTTCTTATTGAAAATATTCATATAGGTTAGGGTATTTTTTCTCTCTTGTAACTTCAACAAGACCCAATTTTGTATAATCCAAGACAGAGACTTTAACATAATCCTCTTTTGTATAGCTTCGCATCCGCCGCATCAACTGTTCCACACTCTCGTCTGTATCCATATTGATAAAATCAATAATAATCATTCCACTAATGTTACGAAGACGAATCTGTCTGGCAATCTCAACTGCAGCCTCTCGGTTAATCTCATCAAAATAGCTCTCTCTGGATTTCCTTTTTATATTTTTTCCGCTGTTTACATCAATGACTGTCAAGGTTTCCGTAGGTTCAATTAACAGGTAGCCTCCCGATGGCAGGTAAACTTTTTTATCCAATGCCTTTTTTAACATATTTTGAATAGAATATAACTGTTCTATCGGATACGAAAAATCTGTGTACTGTCGAACTGCAATGTTATCCGGTAACATTTCTTTTAGACGCTCAACCCAAAGGATATCATCACTGACGATCTCCAAGGATGGCTCTTCCTTAACAAGACGTCTTATATGTGATAAAAAGGAATGTTCTGCTTTTTTTATCAAAGTACCGCTGACTTTGTGCATTCCATTTTCTATGGTTTTTGATGCTATCGCTACCAATGAATGTATCTCATTCTCAATAGTAGACAAATCTGCACCTTGTGCTGATGTACGTATTACAATACCAAAGTCGGAATGATTCCACTCACTTAAGGCGTTTTTTAATTCTTTTCGTTTTTCTCCCACAATTTTTTGAGAGATTCCAATTTTTTTATCTCCGGTGGTTAAAATAACATATTCTCCGGAAAAAGACAGATTTGTAGTGACACAAATTTCTTTTGTCTTGATGGCATCTCTTACCACCTGTACTAAAAGTTCATCACCCTGACAGAGGCCATCACCTTTGCCATTCTTTTTTGTAAAAATGGCGGACTCTATATGATTGATGGGATAAAAGAATACCAATTCACCGGCTTGCAAAAAAGCCGCATTCATCTGAGGCATTACTTTTGCCACTCTGGCCACATAAACGTCTCCTATAAGGGATGTTTTTTCTGCGGAATTTCCATGGATTTCAACAGGATGATTTTTTTCATCCAAATAGATTAGTAATTCCAAGGAATGACCTTCATACTCCGTTTTGGTAATTATGATTTTATGATCATAATTCATAGCCAACATCTCCCAAAGATACCAGTTTTTCATCAACTCGGGTCAACATATCTAACCGATGAATGAAAAAGCTGTGTTCCTCTACTTCCTGTCCTAAAAAGTGGAAGAAATGCTCCAACACCAGTTCCGGTTTTATATTGTCAACGCTTCCGGTGGATACCAACAGATAAAATTGTATCTCGTCGTCCTCTAAGGAGACGTTAAAGTCGTAAATCAACAGCTTTAAATCCAATTCCCGCTGTCCCTTTTTTGTTTTTTTAACAATCAAAATTTCTTTAGCATTCGTGTAGAAATCAGATATTCCCTTCTTCAGTTCATCCAAAGTATAAGAAAACTTCTCCGGATGTTTGTAGGAAAGAATATAAGAAGCCGCTGCTAAGGATGACATGGCATTTGGGGTGTGATCCGGCAAATAACGGAATTGTAATATATCCATTTCCTCTACCATAGTATTTTGCAAGCGCTCCAAAGCCTCCCGGCTTTTCACCTCTTCCCTTAATTCGATATCCATATACTCCCCTTCACTGGTAATACCGACACCTAAAGGTGCGGCAAAGGACATAATTTGATGAGGATTAAACCCTTCGGAGTACTTTATGGGAAGGTCACTTCTTCGGATTGCTTTTTGAAAATAGCGCATAATATCCAGATGACCCACATATTTCATAGAACCGGTTTTTGCAAATTTAATTCTTGCCTTCAAAACACACACCTCCTTTAAAGGATGCTGCTCCGCAACCGGAACATTGCATACGGCAATTTGGAGTAACCACTTGTTCTTCTGTGGCACGTTTCCACTCTCTTACAAAGAAGTCTTTTCTGACACCTACATCAATAAAATCCCAAGGAAGAATTTCATCTAAATCACGCTGGCGATAGGCGTAAAAATCAACAGAAATATTGGCCTCATCCAATGCCTTGTCCCATTTTTCAGCATCAAAATAATCAGACCACGCATCAAAAATACAACCATCCTCATAGGCAAGATAAATCGCCTGAGCCAGTTTTCGATCTCCTCTGGCTAACAAGCCCTCCAAAACTGTCACATCCGCCTCGTGCCAATTATAGCGAAGGCTCTTGTGATTGAGCTGTTCTTTCATAGTATCATTTACGATTTTCGCCCTTCTTAAATACTCATCCTTGTCATACATAGGAGCCCACTGAAAAGGTGTAAACGGCTTCGGTACAAAGAAAGAGGTACTCATAGTAATCTGGCATTTGCCATTTCTTTGATCCTTTGGTATCTCATAGTACCGGACTGCAATTTCATTTGCCAGTTCCGGAATAGCCTTCATATCTTCTTCTGTCTCTGTGGGAAGTCCCAGCATAAAGTATAATTTTACTTTTTGCCATCCTCCCTCAAAAGCCATACCTGCACCGTTTAAAATGTCATCCTTGGTCAGACCCTTATTAATAACATTGCGCAGTCTCTGAGAACCAGCTTCCGGAGCAAAGGTCAGACTACTTTTTCTGATATCCTGAACCTTACTCATCACATCCAATGAAAAAGCATCAATTCTAAGAGATGGCAAGGAAATATTTACACCATCTCCGCAACATTCATCTATCAAAAAGTTTACAAGTTCCGGAAGCTTTGAATAATCGCTGGAACTCAGGGAGCTAAGGGAAATCTCCTCGTGCCCGGTGGATGCCAGCATTTCTTTGGCATAAGTTTTTAACTGTTCCACATCCTTTTCCCTATTCGGGCGATAAACCATTCCCGCCTGACAGAAACGACATCCACGGATACAGCCTCTTTGAATTTCCAGCACAACTCTGTCCTGTGTGGCTCGTACAAAAGGCACTAGAGGTTTTGTTGGGTAAACCCCTTCGTTCATATCGGACAATACCTGGCGTTTTACCGTTTTTGGAACATCCTCATAAATTGGCTTTATCTCACAAATCGTTCCATCATCCTTGTAAGAAACCTGATATAAAGACGGCACATAAATCCCCGGAATCTTTGAGGCTTCCCGTAAAAAACCGGCTCTGGTATAAGTGTTTGCCCGCTTCATTTCCTTATAAAGGTCAAAAAGTTCATTGTAGCTCACTTCTCCCTCACCGATATAAAACAGGTCGCAGAAATCCGCAATTGGCTCCGGGTTGTAAGTACAAGGTCCTCCACAGATAATAAGTGGGTCTTCATCGGAACGATCCTTCTGCCAGATTGGTATCTGAGCTAAATCTATAATTTGCAAAATATTGGTATAACACATCTCATATTGTAGAGTAATACCGATAAAATCAAACTCTTTTAAAGGATCCTGTGTCTCTAATGCAAACAGGGGAATGTTTTGCTCCTTCATAATTTTATGCAAATCCGGCCATGGAGAATAGACTCTCTCGCAATACACATCTTCCCTGCGGTTATACATTTCATATAAAATCTGAATCCCTAAATGAGACATTCCGATTTCATAAACATCCGGGAAACACATAGCAAAACGTATGTCCACATCCTTTGGATTCTTTTTAATCATATTTAATTCATTGCCAATATATCTGGCTGGCTTATCAATTTGCATCAAGATATCATCAGATAGTGCCAAATTTCTCATAAATTGTTTTTCTCCCTAATAAAAGCAGCCTCGTTTTCGATGAGCAAGGCTGCTTTGTTATTATGTATTATCTCTGTGCTAATTCTCTGGTTACGTCTTCCCAGGTAACCCCTTTTTCCACCATTAAAACCATCATATGATACAAAAAGTCCGACATCTCATATTTTACTTCTTCATTATCCGGATTCTTTGCAGCAATAACAATTTCTGTGGCTTCCTCTCCAACCTTCTTGAGAATCTTATCAATTCCCTTATCAAACAAATAGTTGGTATAGGAGCCCTCCTTTGGGTGTTCCCTTCGGTCTACAATCACATCATAGACAGATTCAAATACTTTTAACGGATTACGCTCTGTATATTCTTTTTTAATAATCTCATTAAAAAAGCAATTAGGTGCACCGGTGTGACAGGCAATTCCACCAACCTGAGACACCTTTGCCAAAATTGTGTCAAAATCACAATCTGCTGTCAGAGATTTTACGTACTGAATGTGACCGCTGGTCATTCCTTTTATCCAAAGTTCCTGACGACTGCGGCTGTAATAGGTCATTTTGCCAATGCGGATTGTAGTGTTAAACGCTTCCTCATTCATATATGCAAGCATCAAAACCTCACTGGTCTGGTAATCCTGAACAATAACCGGCACCAATCCATCACTTCCAACCTTCAAATCGCTCCAAGACAACTTCGGTTCAAAGTTATCCATCTTGATACCGGCATCAGAAAGTTCACATTTTAATTGCATAATATCGGTATCTTCTACGTTGTTAATAAAGCTACCGGAAATACCTCTGATTTTCTCGGAACGCAATAAAGATGCAATATCATCAAAATTATTTTCCTCAACATCCACGATATAAGGAACATCTGTAATCCCTTCTAAACTGTCCAGAAGGGCTCTGTTGTAAATTACCAGTTCATGAACATTTTCTTCCAGAAACTCTTTGGTTTTAAAAATAAAATCAATGGTTGTAAGGGAAACCAAAAGCTTTTCAGAACCAAATCTGGCGCTGGCTTCCTTTAAAAGTTCCACTGTCTCAGGCTTTGAACCATTTAAAATCACTTCAATGCAACCTGCATATAACAGCTTCTTTACATCCTCTAAACGTTTGATGTTACCGCCACCACAGGTTTTAATTTCAATGTTTCGATTGATTTCTCTAATGGCAAGAATATTTTTTTCATGTTCTTCATCATCTGTCGATAAATCATAGCAGATAATTTTATCAATTCCACTATCGTTATACAGTCGTGCAAGCTCCAGCACATCTGTTTTTTTATCTGTCTCTTTGGAATTTGGCACAGCCATTCCGTCTTTGAGATAGATTGTTGCAACAATATTTTTATGTTCCATAAAATCCTCCAATTATAATGTCCCCTTCGTAGATAAAATATCTATGATTCTGGGATCTTTTATCGTGGCCTCATCTAAAGCTTTTGCAAAGGCTTTAAACATAGCTTCCGCCATATGATGATTGTTGCCCGACTTCAAAACCTGAATATGCAAATTCATACCGGCTGAATAAGAGATTGCATAGAAAAATTCTCTGACCATCTCCGTATCCATATAGCCTATGCGTTCAACTGTAAATTTATCATCAAAATCAAGGTATGGTCTTCCGGATAAATCAATGGCACAAAGCACCAGTGTCTCATCCATAGGCAGGATACAACTGCCGTATCGACGAATCCCCGCCTTATTTCCTAATGCTTTTTTTATGGCAGTACCAAGAACAATTCCGCAGTCTTCAATGGTATGGTGACAATCCACTGCCAAATCCCCGGAAATAGATACATTTAAATCAAACAATCCATGTCTTGCAAATCCATCCAGCATATGGTCAAAAAAACCGATTCCGGTTTTAATGTCTGATTTCCCGGAACCATCAATATTTATAGAGAGTTCAATATCTGTTTCCTTGGTTTTTCTGGAAACCTTGCCTATTCTGTTCTCTGACATAACATTTCCTCTTTCCATAAATTAAACGTCTTCAAATCTTACTTTAATAGAATTCGCATGTGCAGTCAACTGTTCGCACTCTGCAAATTTTACAATGTCCGGATATACTTTTTCCAATGCATTTTTTGAATAGCTTATAATGCTGGATTTTTTAATAAAGTCATCCACACTTAAAGCTGAAAAGAATTTTGCAGTTCCGTTGGTAGGGAGCACATGATTTGGTCCTGCGAAATAATCCCCTAAAGGTTCACTACTGTACTCACCCAGGAAAATAGCACCTGCATTCTTTATCTTTGTCATAGTTTCAAATGGATTTTTCGTCACAAGCTCCAAATGTTCAGAGGCAATTTCATTTACCGCATCAATAGCCACATCCATATCAGGTGCAACCAAAAGATACCCGTAGTTTTCCAAGGACTTGGAAATAATAGCACTTCTTGAAAGTTTTGAAACAAAATATTCAATTTCTTTTTCCACCTGTTTTGCCAAATCCATACTTGTGGTAATCAAAATAGCAGATGCCATCTCATCATGTTCCGCCTGAGACAACAAGTCTGCAGCCACGTATTTTGGATTTGCGGTTTCATCTGCCAGAACCAGAATTTCACTGGGGCCAGCAATGGAATCAATACTAACATGACCAAACACTGCCTTTTTCGCTAGGGCTACATATATGTTTCCCGGTCCCACAATCTTATCTACTTTTGTGATGCTCTCCGTTCCAAAGGCAAGAGCTGCAATAGCCTGAGCCCCGCCAACTTTATAAATAGTGTCAACTCCGGCCTCATTGGCTGCAACCAAGGTAGAAGGATAAACCTTTCCGTCCGGTCCCGGAGGTGTGGTCATATAGATATGAGGAACTCCTGCCACCTTAGCAGGTACAACGTTCATAAGCACAGAGGATGGATATACTGCCTTTCCTCCCGGCACATAAACCCCTACCTTATCCAGAGGAGTGACTTTCTGTCCCAGAATAATACCACTTTCCTCTGATTGAAACCAACTGTTTTGTAATTGTTTTGAGTGAAAACTGCGAATATTAACTAAAGATTTGCGAATTACATCCAAAAGATCTGCATCCACCAATTCATAGGCTTCTTCAATTTCCTCTTTGGTAACAACTAAATTTGAGGGATTAATCTCCGCTTTATCAAATTGTTTCGTGTATGAAAAAACAGCTTCATCCCTGTTGGTGCGAACATTTTCAATAATTTCTGCAACCCGTCCTTCAAATTCTCCGTAACTGTTTGGACTTCTTTTTAATAAATTTTCTAAAATATCTGATGTTGTTTCACTATTTAATTCCTGAATTCTCATAGTCTCACCCCTATTCGTTGATTGCTAATGCGCCTTTTAAATCAGCGATTAGTTTTGTAATTCTTTCATAATCCATTTTCATACTCACCTGATTCACCACCATTCTGGCAGATAACGGACATACTTCTTCTAAGACCTCAAGTCCATTTTCTTTCAGTGTGCTTCCGGTTTCTACTATATCCACGATAACTTCAGACAATCCAACAATCGGTGCCAATTCAATGGATCCATTCAATTTAATAATCTCTACTGTCTGATGTTTTTTGTCATAAAAATAATTTTTCGCAATCCTCGGATACTTCGTTGCAACACGAATCAACTGTTGGTGTTCCAACAATTCTTTTGATTCCTTTGGACCACATACGCACATACGACATTTGCCATATCCCAAATCCAACACCTCATAAATATTACGGCCTTCTTCTAATATGGTATCTTCTCCCACGATACCGATATCTGCCGCACCGTACTCCACGTAGGTAGGAACGTCAGGGCCTTTTGCCAAAAAGATTTTAATCTTCAAGTCCTCATTTACAAAAATAAGTTTTCGAGTTTTGGAATCCTTCATCTCCTCGCAGGTAATCCCGATTTTTTCAAAAGTCTCCATGGTTTTCTTTGCCAGGCGTCCCTTTCCCAAGGCAAAGGTTAAATATCTCTCGTTATCCATTATAATTCACCGTCCAATACTGTTAAAGATTTTGTTGCATATTCCTTTTGATAGTCATCTACACAGCGATTGGTTAAATCCATTCGCACCATAGTCACCACTTTTCCGTGATTACGTAATTCCTCTGCTGTGGCAACCGCAATCTTTCTGTTTTCTTTCGTATATAAAATAACTTCCTGTTCTATCGGCTTTTGAAGGTTAATGTTCTGTCGCTCCAAAGCGATAAGCAACTGGTCAACCATCAAGGCAAATCCAATGGCGGGAGCTTCCTTTCCAAAATAAGATAAAAGCCCATCATAACGGCCACCCTTTACAATCGGTTCACCGCTTCCAAAGGTGTAACCACTGAAAAGAATACCTGTGTAATACTGATAAGAGCTAATCAACCCCATCTCAAAGGAAACATATTTTGAGACCCCATAAATTTCAAGAATTTCATATAATTTTTTCATATACATCAGGGCATCTTCAATTTCCGGATAGTCTTTTGCCAAATCCAGTGCATACGCCCACTCCTTAGGTGTAGCATACATCTTACCCAGCAAATCAAAAAGAGTTACCAGAGAGTCCGGTAAGTGAAATCTTTCGATAAATTCATCTACCCCAAAGAAGTTTTTGTTTAAAATCAAATTACGCAGGCGCTCTGTCTGTTCCTCATCAAATCCCGCTTCCTTGACAAGTCCTCGGAACAGTTCTGCATGACCAATACTGATTTGAAATTCCTCCAATCCGACTTTCAGCAGATTTTTTACCACCATAGCGATAATCTCGCTATCTGCATCAATGGAATTTTCCCCGATAAATTCCACTCCCAACTGGGTGCTCTCCTTTAATCGTCCCTGATAGCTATTGTTATTGATAAATACATTACCTTCATAACAAAGTCTCACGGGTTTCTTATCAATAGGAAAATATTTAGATGCCGCTCTCGCTACAGAAGGAGTAATATCCGGTCTTAAAACCAATGTATTTCCTTCCCTGTCAAAAAATTTATATAAATCCTTTGATGGCGTCGTTCCCACTTCTTTTCCGAATATATCAAAAAACTCAAAGGTTGGTGTCTCAATAAAGCGATATCCGTAAGAATGTATCACCTTTCTCATCTCAGATAAAATAAACTGTTTTTTTTCACATTCATCATTATAGATATCCCGTACACCCTCCGGTGTATGTAATAGCTTATTTTCCATAAGTCGTCCTCTCTGTCTCATAAACTTTAGCGTTGTAAAGTAGTAATATGCTAAACCATTGAAATTATATTTGATTTCAGATTATTTGTCAAGCATCCCTCTCTGTCAAATCTTTTTGAATCATATCCAAATACGGAACCAAGACACCGGGCTTTGAATGAAAAAAATAATCCTTGCTCAATTCCTCTAATCGGAAACTTTTTCTTCCACCAGTCTCTGCTCTATCCCAAAAATTTTTTAATTCGCTATAACGGAGATAATAAAAACAATCCCTTTCTGTATAATGAATCAATATAAAAGATATCCCCTGTTGTCGCTCATATTTTTCCATAAATTCAATCTGATGCTGATGAATATTTTGCAACGGAAATGTGTCTGTATGACATTCCTTGGCATCAAAACAAACCGGAATTCCCTGTACCGCTCCAATATAATCTACAGTACTTTTTTTATCAAAGTACGCCAAGGTGATGTGTCTGCTCTTATCATCAATTCGTATAGGTGTGATTGGTGTAGGAACTTTTTGAATCAGGCATAAATTATTGTTGTCATATACATCATTTGTTGTGTTTATTAATTCCTCAAAGGTGGAGCCACGAAGCCCTCTGGATTTCCATGTTGCCATAATCCTTACTCCTTCTTTCCCATCATCCGCTTAAACTCTTTCGGTTCCGGTGCAACAAAAACTCTTCCGTCGGGAAAATCCACAGAATAAGCGTGCAGCAATTGATGTTTAATTCCATAGGTTTCTCTTGCCTTTTGGTTGATTTTGGCGTCTCCATATTTGGGATCCCCCACAATCGGATGCCCTACACTGGCAAGATGCGCTCGGATTTGATGAGTACGACCGGTAATCAGGTGCACCTTTAAACAGGTATATGTTCCGTTGTAATAAAGGGGTTCATACTCCGTCTGAATTTCTTTTGCGTTTTCAAAGAGTTCTGTGGAAACAAACACCCTATTTGTTTGTTCGTCCTTTGCCAGATATCCGGTAATATGCATAGGTTCTGAAATCTCCCCATAGACAATGCAGTGATAAATTTTTTTAATGGTTCTCTTTTTTAAAACCTCGGAAAGCATTTGTTGTCCGGGCAATGTTTTTCCGGTCAGAACAATACCGGAAGTATTTCGATCCAGACGATTTGCCACGGAAGGACGAAATTTCAAAAAATTATCGCTGTCCAACTGATTTGTATGAATCAGATAAGAAAGAATCATTTCATTTAAAGAGATATCCTCTTCTTTTGCCTTCTGGGAAAGCACTCCACAAGGCTTATTAACCACTATAATATCATCATCTTCATATAAAACATTAACATCATAAGGTACTTTCTTAAGGCATTCATAATCCCTTAAACTGTTGTTGGAAGCTCTCATTTTTTCAAAGGTTTCATCGGAAAAGAAGACCTGAATACAATCCCCATCTTTTAGAATCTCTGTACCGGTAGCTTTTGTTTTATTTAAAGTAATATTCTTTTTACGAAGCATTTTGTACAAAAATCCCCCGGTGGCCCCCTTAAAGTATTTCTTTAAGAATTTATCCAACCGCTGATTCTTATCCTGTTTTGAAATATGAATCTCTTTCATATAATCATTTCCAATTAGGAACGTTTCTTTTTGTGAACGTTTCTGATTGCCTTTCCCTTTGAATTTTTATTTGAGGTTCTATTGAAATTCTTATTGGAATGCTTATTTTGGTTCTTGGAATTCTCTGCATTCATTTTACGAGGTCGAATCAGACACTTCTCTCCAAATCCAATCAAATCCTCTCTATGCTCTCTCTTTAATGCCTCATATACCAAATCATAATTCTTTGGATTTCGATATTGAATCAGGGCTCGCTGCATAGCCTTCTCATGGGGATTATGGGTTACATATACAGGTTCCATCGTTTCCGGATTTAAGCCGGTATAATACATACAGGTAGATATGGTAGAAGGAGTTGGATAAAAATCCTGTACCTGTTCCGGCATATATCCCAAATCCCTGAGATACTCTGCCAGCTCTATTGCTTCCTTTAACGTAGAGCCCGGATGGGAAGACATTAAATATGGTACTAAATATTGTTTCTTCCCCATTTTTTCATTTATTTTTCGGTAACGTTCTTTAAATCGATTGTACACGGAAACCGGAGGTTTTCCCATATATTTCAAAACCTCATCACTAATATGTTCCGGTGCTACTTTCAACTGGCCACTGACATGATATTGGCACAATTCCCGGAAAAAGGTATCATCTTTATCCTCCAAGAGATAATCGAAACGAATACCGGAACGAATAAACACCTTTTTCACTTTAGGCAAGGCTCTTAATTTCCTTAACAGAGTCAAATATTCCTGATGGTCTACTGTTAAATTTTTACAGGGCTTCGGGAAAAGGCATTGTTTATTTGTACAGACTCCATGCTCTAACTGCTTCTGACAAGAAGGGTGCCTAAAATTTGCAGTAGGTCCTCCCACATCGTGAATATAGCCTTTAAAATCCGGATCCTGTGTGATGATTTTCGCCTCTTCTATAATAGATTCCTGGCTTCGTGTTTGAATAATTCTACCCTGATGAAAAGTCAATGCGCAGAAATTACAGCCTCCAAAACATCCACGGTTACTGATGAGACTGAATTTAACCTCTGAAATTGCAGGTATTCCCCCATCCTTTTCATAAACCGGATGATATGTTCTCATATAAGGCAAAGCGTATACGTCATCCATTTCCATTTGAGATAGAGGCTTTTGAGGTGGATTTTGAACCACATAAATACCATTTGGATATTCCTCATACATCTTTTTTGCAGTAAACGGATCTGTATTTTGATACTGGGTATAAAAACTCTTTGCATAAGACCTTTTATCCTGGGTAATCTCCTCAAATGTAGGGAGCGCTACCGCATCTTCCACAAAATCTCTGTTCTGCGTACGGAAAACCGTTCCCCGAATATAGGTGATATCTTTTACACTAATACCCGCAGCCAAAGCCTCCGCAATCTGCAAAATGGAGCGTTCTCCCATTCCATAAGAAACTAAATCTGCTCCGGAATCTAAAAGAATCGAGTGCTTTACTTTATTAGACCAATAGTCATAATGGGCCAGACGTCTTAGACTCCCCTCAATACCACCGATGATAATCGGTGTATGTTTGTAAGTTTTGCGGATAAGATTGCTATAGACAATGGACGCATAATCCGGACGTAATCCCATTTTGCCGCCGGGCGAAAAAGAATCCATGCTTCTGCGCTTTTTTGAAACAGAATAATGATTTACCATAGAATCCATATTTCCGGCAGAGACTAAGAAACCTAGTCTCGGCTCTCCTAAAATGGTAATCGATGTATCATCCTTCCAATTCGGCTGGGAAATAATTCCCACTGAATAACCTCTGGACTCTAACAGCCGAGTAATAATAGCATGTCCGAAGGACGGATGATCCACATAGGCATCTCCGCACACATAGATAAAATCTAACTGTTCTATGCCGCGTTTTTTCATATCCTGTTTTGAAATTGGTAAAAAATCATTCATTTTCTATTCCGCCTAATTCATTCTTCCGTTTGTATCTCGGTATAATCGTTAATATAAAAATCCGCCTGTTCCTGTTTTTCTTTTATGACATCTTTAGAATAATCATCGTAGATGGCACAAACCTTCATTCCTGCAGCTTTGCCGGAAAGAATCCCGGGAATAATATCCTCAAACACAAGACACTGTTCAGGTGAAACATGCAGACGCTTTGCTACTTCCAGATAAATATCCGGCCAAGGTTTTCCATGTGCAACCTCATTTCCGGTCAAAAAACAATCAATATACTTGTCTAAAGATAGATGGGACGTTACTGCCTGCAACAACTCCCTGGAATTGCTGGTGGCAATACCGGTTTTGATATTATGCTTTTTTAAGTATTTTAAAAAATCCTCTGCTCCATTTTTATAATTTACCTGAGAGGAATAGGTATCCATAGCCATCCGGTTCCATGTCTGCATCATAGTTTCCAAATCATCTGTAATTCCAAAGTATTTTTGAAAATACTTTGCCGTCTCTAACATACTCATTCCTTCAATTTTACGCTGCAAATCTGTGGGCATTTCCAGATTTTTAGGAGACAAATAGTCAATATCAATCTGTTTCCAAACCCACATGGAATCTATCAGAGTCCCATCCAAATCAAACAGAACCGCCTTTATATTGTTCAACATAACCCAACTCTTCCTTTGTAAATTTTCGATATTCTCCCGGTTTTAAATTTCCATCCAGAACAAATTTGCCCACCTGAAGTCTTTTTAATTCCAAGACTTCTTTTCCAACCTTTGCAGACATCCGTTTTACCTGATGATAGCGCCCCTCAGATATTGTGATATATACATCCCGGGGTGATTTCTCATCACAGGAAAGTTTTGCCGGTTTGGTTGTTTTTTCATCTCCAATATCCATTCCAAGCTGAAAACTCTCCACATCATCTGCTGTGGCTTCTTTGTCCCAGAGGGCAAGATACGTTTTATCTACATGTTTTTTAGGGCTCATAATACTGTGAGAAAAAGCCCCGTCATTGGTGATAATCAGTAAACCTTCCGTATCTAAATCCAACCGCCCCACTGTAAATAAATCTTTCTTGGCATTCATAGGAACGTAGTCAAAAACCGTGGGATATTTCCCGTCACTGTTGGCACAGACACATCCTTTGGGTTTATTTAAAAGGTAATATTCATATTGCTGATAAAGGATTCTGTCATTTCCCACAAATACTTCATCACTCTCAGGATTCACTTGAAATTTTCCATCCTGCACAAAACTCCCGTTTACTCGTACTTTGTTATCTTTTAATATTTTTTTCACTTGGGAACGGCTTCCCAAACCAGCTTCACTTAAAAATCGGTCTAAACGCATTTGACATATCCACTTTCCCGTTGTCATATCTATAGATATGAGACTTGGCTTTTCGTTTTTATTTATCTGTATTATCATTGCAATTTTCAATCCCGAAATCACTCTCCAAGGAGCGACCTACGGCTTGTCCACCTGGTTATATGGACTGGTTCCAACTCTGTTGCCCTTTATCATCTTATCAAACTTTATACTGTCTCCCGAAATTTTCGGCATGTTGGAAAACATCTTACCACAGGGATTAAAAAAGCATTATGTAAAATTTTGTGTTTTTTTTAATATCTTTGCCGGTTTCACATTTGGTTTGCCGGTAGGGGCTAAAATAACTACAAATCTATTAAAAAATCATCAAATCTCCCCGACACAGGGACAAATTCTCTTAAACAACTGCAATTCCATCGGCCCGGCTTTCGTGGGAGGTTTTTTTCTCACAAAATGTATTCACAAAAGTGAATGGTTTGTACTTACATTAATCATCCTATACGTCCCCCAGTTATGTACTTCATTATTTCAACTGTGGCGCATCCCTTCCTTTGATAGAACAATTCCATCTATCGAAAAAAAAGAGATATCCAGATTCAAAAATTGTTTTCAAATCTTAGATATCTCAATTTTAAATGGATTTGAAACAATTATGATTTTGGGAGGATATCTCCTTGCTTTTGGAATCATATGCGCCTATATGGCACACATATCTTTTCTTCCCCATGCTATCAAAGTTTACCTGATTTCCATTTTAGAAATCACCAGCGGAATACGGGAATTATCCCTGCTTCCAACCCTTACCAGCGTAAAATATCTCCTAAGTATGCCTCTTTTAACATTCGGAGGACTATGTACACTGATGCAAACAAAGTCAATCATAAACGGATACAGGCTATCCATCAAAGCCTATCTCTGTCATAAAATAATATTCAGCGGGATTACAGCCACCATCACAATGGCTATAATGCTTATTCTTTGTTAAAAAAAGATTCCGGTATGGAAAGTGCAGGAACATCCTCTTCTTTGTCACCTGTTTCCTGGTTTTTTGCATCACCGGCAGATACGGTATTCTGCTGAGGTGCCGGATTTGCTGCTGGTGTCGGTTCCGGCTGTGGTGCCAATTCCTGACGGTTGGCAATCACAACGTCCAAATATCCTTGCATTGTCTGCAAATAATTCTCTGTTCTTGCCTGTGTGGTCTCCATAGAGTTTGTAATTACACTCTCAATGGTATTCAACAAATCATCGGTGTACGCAATTGCTCCCATACGAATGCTATTGGCATCCTGTGTTGCCTTGTCCAAAAGCTCCTGGGCATTTTTCGTTGCAAGCATAACAACCTCATTTGCCTTTGCATATGCCTGTTGCATAATCTGATGCTCACTTACCAACTCGTTGGTTTGAATCTGAGCCTGGGCAATAATGGCATCCGCTTTATTCTGGGCATCTGCAAGAATTGCTTCTTTATTACTGATAATCTTCTGATAACGTTTGATTTCTTCAGGGGTCTTGGTTCTCAGTTCTTCCAAAAGAGTATCCAACTCATCCCTGTTAACTACAATTTTTGATGGAGAAAATGCGGAAGGCTTACATCCATCAATATACTCCTCAATTTCATCAATAATTCCTTCAATACCACTTGCCATAACACAATCTCCTTCTATACATTATATTTTGCTTTGATTTTCGGAATGATTTCTGCCGGTACAAAACGACTGATATCTCCTCCGTAAGATGCAAATTCTCGAACGATAGTCGAACTCAAATAGGAATAATTCAATGCAGTCGTCATAAAAATGGTCTCTAACTCTGGATACTGCACCTTATTGGTCTGGGCAATCTGAATTTCATAATCAAAATCCGTCACTGCTCTCAGTCCTCGAATCACTATATTTGCTCCAATACTCTTGGCATAATCAACCATAAGACCATCAAAGGAATCCACTGTGACATTGCCATATTGTTTCGTTAAATCCCTTGCTATTTCCACTCTTTCCTCTACAGAAAAAAGTGACTTTTTTGCACTGTTATTCAATATACCAATTACAACTTCATCAAAAATCTTTGAAGATCGTTCTATAATATCTAAATGTCCGAAGGTCATCGGGTCAAAACTTCCGGGATAAATCGCTTTTTTCATCATGTGCCTCTAATTCTTCCGTTCTAAAAAAACATGCTTATTGGTTTTATAGCTTTTTTCTTGAATAATGTCAAATCCTATCTGCTCTACAAAAGAAAAATCCGTATTTATATCTGCTTCAACAACAATATATCCATCTTCATCCAATAAATTACAGTCATAAATCTGTTGCAATGTTGATTCTTCTAATTCCAAATGATATGGCGGATCCATAAAAATCACTTGAAATTTTTCTTTGTCCCTCAGGTTAGCCAAGGCAACCCTAATATCCATTCCCATAACAACAGCCTGTTCAGAAAGCTTTGTAAAAGACAAGTTGTCTCTGATGCACTGGATTGCTTTTTTGTCTTTTTCCACAAAATAAGCCGTCCTGGCTCCTCGACTCAAAGCCTCTATCCCCATCTGTCCACTTCCTGAAAACAAATCCAAAAAATTACAATCATAAATATCATTTGCCATCATATTAAAAATCGTTTCTTTAATACGATCTGTGGTTGGCCGAGTGTTTGTCCCCGGAACCGTTTTTAAAGGAAGGCGTTTTCTCGAGCCCGCAATTACACGCATATCATTCCTCACATTCTCTGATGCTTTCCAATAACAGCTCTAATGCTTTGTCTGTGGCCTGACATCTGACTTCCATACGATTGCCTGAAAAGACCCATCTTATAACCTTGGTTCCTGCCGCGGAATCACAGGCAATATAAACCAATCCCACCGGTTTCTCCTTGGTTCCCCCATCCGGCCCGGCAATCCCTGTTGTAGCCACTCCAAAATCAGCCCCTGCCTGCTTTCTGACACCTTGAGCCATCTGCCTTGCAGTTTGTTCGCTGACCGCACCATACTTTTCTAATGTCTCGTGGGAAACACCCAGATTTTTTTCTTTTGCCTCATTGGAATATGTGACATATCCCTCGCAAAAGCACCCTGATGCGCCGGAAACGTTGACAATTGCAGAGGAAACCATCCCCCCGGTACAAGACTCAGCAACACTGACAAATTTATTTTTCTCACATAAAAGCTTTACAATCTCATTTACCATATTATTTTTGTTCTTTTAATACATCCTTATTTTTTACTATGTAATCTACCAGAGAAATAATGGTAAGAGCCAATGCCACATAAGTAAGGATGGTTCCCAACACAATAAATACAGGGCGATTAATGTTTGCAATCAAAACAATAATCATCAACATCTGAAATACTGTTTTGAATTTTCCCCAATAGCTTGCTGCAATTACAATGCCATTATCAGATGCAATTAATCTGAAGCCGCTGATAATAAATTCTCTTGCAATAATCACGATGACAATCCATGCTGCCAACTGCTTTGTCTCAACCAGACAAATCATAGCTGAGCAAACCAAAAGCTTGTCTGCCAATGGATCCATAAACTTTCCAAAGTTGGTAACTAGATTATATTTCCGGGCAATTTTACCATCTAACATATCTGTAAGACTGGCTACAATAAAAATTGCTAAAGAAATATACCGATACATCTGATTACTTGGATCAAGCAATAAAAGAACAACAAAAAACGGTATTAAAATCACTCGAAAAATTGTTAATTTATTTGGTAAATTCATTCTAATTCTCCTATCAAATCATACTCATAGGAACCTGTGATTTTTACTTTCACAAAATCCCCTGTCATAAGCTCAGCACCTGTCTCAATAAAAACAAGACCATCCACATCAGGTGCATCTCTGAAGGTCCTTCCTACATATACGTTATCATCTGCTACTTTGCCCTCAATCATGGCATCCACAACCACTCCCTCAAAGGAACGGTTGCACTCTGCGGAAATCTCCTGTTGCAGTTCCATAATTTCGGATACCCAAAGATTTTTTGTCTCTTCTTCCACCTGATCATCAAACTCAGCTGCAGGCGTTCCCTCCTGTCTGGAATAGGCAAAACATCCTAAGCGATCAAACTTCATTTCCTTTACAAAGTCCATGGTCTCTCGATGCATATCTTCTGTCTCTCCGGGGAATCCACAAATCAAGGTGGTTCTTATGGCAATATCTGGCATCGCCTTTCTAAGTGAAGATACAATATTTTTAATATCCGCTGAAGATGTCTTTCTCCCCATTCTCCCCAGAATCCAATCATTTGCATGTTGAATCGGGATGTCAATGTAATGACAGATTTTTGGATTATGCGCCATTGTATCAATCAACTCATCTGTAATCTCCTCAGGATAACAGTACTGAAGTCGAATCCAACGAATTCCCTCAATCTCACTGAGTTTTGTGAGTAATTCCGGCAATGACTTTTTACCATAAATATCCACACCATATAATGTGATTTCCTGGGCAACCAAAATCAATTCCTGCACACCACTTTTGGCAAGGATAGTCGCTTCACCTAAAAGCTTCTCCATAGGAACACTCCGATACCCACCTCGGATGGAAGGGATTACACAGTAGGTACAGTGCTTATCACAACCCTCAGCAATCTTTAAGTGGGCATAATGTCCACCGGTGGTAAGGGTTCGGCCTGCGTAATTATCAGGAAGATTCACAAGTGGTTTTTTTACATCACCATTTTTCCCTTCACTGAGCTGATGAATAGTATTTACAATTTCATCATAGGAATTCGTACCAATTACTGCATCCACTTCCGGAAGCTGCTCGTGTATTTCCTTTGCATATCTCTCTGCCAGGCATCCGGTTACAATCAAATATTTTAAAGAGGCAGTCTCTTTTAATCGTCCCATATCAATGAGAGTCTGGATACTTTCCTCCATCGCATCACTGATAAAGCAACAACTGTTGACCACAATCACGTCTGCCTCTGTCTCATCATTGGTCAGTTGTATCCCATCTTCTGAAATCATAGCAATCATATGCTCCGAATCCACAAGATTTTTGTCACAACCAAGAGAAATAAAAAGAAGTTTCATTATACTTCCTCTTCAACTTCATCATCTTCGGAAAGAATCTGTAACTCTCCGGCGTATAATTCATCAACTGCAATAGAAAGTGGCTTTTCGCCCTTTTCTGTAGGAACTAATGGTTCCTGTCCGTCAATAAGCTGTCTTGCTCTTTTTGCTGTGGCACACACAATACTGTAACGGCTGTTTACAACAGGTTCCTCACCGATTTCCATATTATTATTTACCACTTTCATTAATTCTACATAAGATGGATGTAACATTTTCCTATCTCCTTTCAAACTTCTTTAAATCTTTTTGAATTGTTTTTATAGTATCTTCATTTCTAGCTGTTCTAAAATGTTCGCTGGAAATGATAGAATGCACTTGTTCCACGCTTTTTGCCAAGTCATCGTTGACCACAAGGTAGTCATATCCACACATAAACTGGGATTCCCTGGATGAAATGGCCAGCCTCTGAGCAATCACATCAGCAGTTTCTGTTCCTCTGCCCACCAAACGCTCTTTTAAATCATTGGCAGTCGGTGGCATAACAAATAGAAGAACCGCCTCAGGATACATTTTTTTTACCTGTAAAGCACCTTGAATCTCAATCTCAAGGATAACATCTTTGCCTTCCTCTACCAGTTTTTCTACATAGGAACGGGGAGTTCCGTAGGAATTTCCATTAAAGGTAGCATATTCCAACAGTTCATTATTTGCAATCATTGCATCAAATTCTTCCTGTGTCCGGAAGAAGTATTCTCTGCCATCCTCTTCCCCCTGTCTCGGTGCACGAGTTGTGGCAGATATTGACAGGTGGTAAGCATCAGGATATTTCTTGAGTAAATGTTTCATAATGGTTCCTTTTCCGGCGCCTGAAAATCCTGATAATACAATAATCAAACCCTTTTTATCCATAATGTCATTCCTCCTTTTTGCCCTCTGTAATTTTCGTCCTTCCTGCAATGGTATCCGGCTGTAATGATGAAAGTACCACATGGGCATCCGTGACGATAATCCCACGGGTTCTGCGCCCCTGGGTCGCATCAATGATGTTCCCCTCTTCCTTTGCCTTCTGGACCAATCTCTTTGCCGGTGCAGAATCCGGCGTAACAATGGACACCACTTTGTCCGTGTTTATAATGTTTCCAAATCCGATATTTATAAAAGCCATCTCTGTCCTACTCCAAGTTTTGAATTTGTTCGCGAACCTTTTCAATCAATGTCTTTAATGAAATACCAATGCCTGCAATTTCCACATCGGTTGACTTCGATAAAATGGTGTTGGACTCACGATTCATCTCCTGAGCAATAAAATCTAATTTACGTCCCACTTCTTTATCGTTTAAAAGTACTTGCTTTGTCTCCTCTATGTGACTGCGCAACCGAACCATCTCTTCGTCAATGCACACCTTGTCAGCGTATAAAACAATCTCCGCAGCAATGCGATTTTCATCAATATGTCCGGCCTCTAACAAATCGTTCACCTTTGCTTTCAAACGCGAAGTATACTCCTCAATTATTTCCGGCGAACGCTTTTCCAGGACTGAGACATAACCGGACATCTCATCCATCTTGTCCAAGAGATCTTTCTGGAGTCTCTCACCTTCCTTTGTACGATTTTCACCAAATTGATTTGCGGCTTTTTCTAAGGCTTCAAACAACAGCGCCTTCAATTCGCTTTCATCCGCCTCTGCCTCTTCCATTTCCAGGACATCCGGATAACGAGATAAATGTGTAGCCTTCAAATCATAATCCAATCCGAATTCATCCGCCATGGCTTTAATATTTTCAACGTACATCTCTGCCAATTTAGAATTATATTTCAACACATATTCCTGATCAGCGGCTGTCTCCAAGGTCACGTAGACATCTACCTTGCCCCGGACAATTCTGGATTTGAGGTAATTTCTGATTTCTGTCTCAAAGGGATTTAAACTCTTTGGAATTTTAATATTTAAATCCAGATATCTGTGATTAACAGATTTCATCTCAATTGTAATCTTTCTGAACTCGTCCTGTGCTTCCCCACGACCGAATCCAGTCATACTCTTAACCATATCCTTGGTCTCCTCTATTTTGCAATTATACATAGGAATAGACCTACGCATAGATATTCATATTATATTAAAAGACCCGGAAAAGGTCAATTTTTTTATCTTTGTTTTTTACTCTTTTTGTTTTATAATAATCTGATGAACAAAACAGCTATATGGGAGGGAATTTTATGGCCTTTGATGGAATTACAGTAAATGGTCTGATGCATGAATTGAATAATCTTTTGCTGGGACAGCGAATCGGTAAGATTGCTCAGCCTGAAAAAGAGGAATTACTTTTAACCTTCAAAGGATTGTCCGGTGCAAATCGTCTTTTGATTTCCGCAAATGCATCCCTGCCCTTTATTTATATGACTGACCAGAACAAAACCAGTCCTATAACAGCACCAAATTTTTGTATGCTTTTAAGGAAACATATCAGTAACGGCAGAATTACCGAAATCACCCAGCCATCCTTGGAGCGAGTACTACGTTTTAAAATCGAACATCTAGATGAACTTGGAGATCCGGCTGTTAAATTTTTGTATGTAGAGATTATGGGAAAACACAGTAATATTATTTTCTGCAATGAAGAAAATATCATTATAGACAGTATCAAGCATGTCTCTGCTCAGGTCAGTTCTGTCCGGGAAGTTTTACCTGGAAGACCTTACTTTATCCCTACACAGGAGGGGAAATTTAACCCATGGGAAATAGATGAGGATACATTTATAAATACTGTTTGTACAAAACCAACTTCTATTGTAAAAGCTATTTATACCTCTCTGGTTGGCTTTTCACCGGTTATGGCATTAGAGCTGTCCAATCGATGTGCTTTGGATGGAGACGCTGCCACAGCCTCCTTATCTTCAAACCAAAAAGAAGCTTTGTTTCAGGAATTCAAAAATATTCTTGCAGATATGGAACAGGGAAATTTCCACCCCACCATTTATTATAATCCTCAAAATTCATCCCCGGTGGAATTTGCATCTCTTCCACTTACTATGTATGCTGATATGAATGCTACAGAATTTGAATCCGTATCAGAACTTTTACAAATATATTATGCCCAGAGAAATCAATATACCAATATTCGCCAAAAATCCTCCGATTTAAGGAAAATCATTTCCATACACTTGGAGAGGGATTACAAAAAATACCAGTTGCAGAAAAAGCAATTGGAAGATACAGAAAAAAAAGATAAATATCGCATCTACGGAGAAATGTTGCACACTTACGGATATCAGATTGCTCCGGGAGCAAAGAAGACAACTGTCACCAACTATTACACCAATGAAGAACTGACGATTCCACTGGATGAGCAGTTAAACCCTATGGAGAATGCCAAAAAATATTTTGATAAGTACGCCAAGTTAAAGCGTACCAGTGAAGCCCTTTCTCAATATATCGTGGAAACAAAACAGCAGATCGCCCATTTGGAATCCATTAGTGCCGCTTTAGATATTGCGGAAAACGATGCAGATTTATCCGCTATCAGGGAAGAACTCTGTGACTATGGTTTCATCAAAAAGCACGGTGGAAAAAAGAAAGCAAAACAGGAAAAAAGTAAGCCCTTACATTTCATTGATAGCAACGGCTTCCACATATATGTAGGAAAAAATAACTACCAAAACGATTATCTCACCTTTAAAATTGCTACAGGAAATGATTGGTGGTTTCATACCAAGGGAATTCCGGGCTCTCATGTAATTGTAAAAACAGAGGGAAAAGAACTTCCTGACTCCTCTTTTGAATACGCCGCCGCATTAGCTGCATACTATTCCAGCGGACGTGAAAACGATAAAGTAGAGATTGACTATTTGCAGAAAAAAAATGTAAAAAAACCAAATGGTTCCGCCCCCGGATTTGTAGTTTACTACACAAACTACTCTATGATGGCGTCTCCTTCTCTCACTGGTGTCACCTTAGTCCAATAACAAATACATACAGTTTATGAAATTTGTTCTAGGCTAAGGCAGGGTTTGACTTCATATACTATATGTGTAACCTGATTATCGCGTTTTGTATAAGGAGGTTCGCATGTCAAGGCCAAAGAAATCTTCATCCACTCCTGCCGCCAAATCAGCTTTGGAACGCTTCAAATACGAACTTGCTGACGAATTGGGTTTATATAAAGGAAAACGCACCCATCCGCGACCTTCTGCCAAGGATAATCCCTCTATAGGTGATTATCTGGTGGACCAAATGATAAAAACCCAGCAGGATAAAATGAGTTAAAAAAGGAATGCCCTGGGGCATTCCTTTTTAAGTAGAAAAATCATTATAAGACTATATGGTTCAATCTCTCAAAATCTGATAGCATTTCTTTCATCCGTGGATAATTTTCCATTTCTGATTGTTCCAAAAATACATCTACATCTCTCGCCGCTTGTTCCAATACTTCTGAATCTCCAATAATATCCGCCAATCTAAAATTCAATTCCCCACTCTGTCGTATTCCATAGAAATCTCCGGGACCTCTTAGACGCAAATCCTCTTTGGCAATAAAAAATCCATCCTCAGATTGATTCATAACCTCTAATCGTTCCGTGATTTTTTCTCCCTTACTTTTATCCATCAAAATACAGTATGATTGCCATTTCCCACGTCCAACCCGGCCTCTCAACTGATGAAGCTGCGCCAATCCAAATCGATTGGCATCTTCGATTAAAATCACCGTGGCATTCGGCACGTTGACTCCTACTTCAACTACTGTTGTGGATACCAAAATCGATATTTTCCCGGCTGCAAAATCCTCCATCACCTGATTTTTCTTTTTTGCAGGCATTCTACCGTGCAAAGCTTCAATGGAGCAGGAAAACAACGGCATTTCCCTTAGCTTGTTAACATAGTCCTGTACATTTTCCGCCTCTGTCTTCTCGTTAGCCTCCACCAACGGACAAATAATGTAAGCCTGTCTTCCTTCAGATATCTGGGATGCAATCATTTCATAGGCTTTATTTCTCAGTCGTTCCTTGATAACACAGGTTTTGATGGGCAATCGGTTCTGAGGCTTATCATGGATGGCAGAAATCTGCATATTTCCATACAAGATCATAGCCAAAGTTCTTGGAATCGGCGTAGCGCTCATAACAACCATATGAGGAGTCTCTCCCTTTTCCAGCAAAGTTTCTCTCTGTCTGACTCCAAAGCGATGTTGTTCATCTGTAATAACCAGAGCTAGTCTGTTATATTGAACTTTTTCCTGAATCAAAGCATGAGTTCCCACAATCAAGAGCCCCGGTGTACGCGCAATTATGTCATAGCTTTGCCGTTTTTCCTTAGCTGTCTGGGAGCCTGTCAAACACACAACCTGATATGGCAGTTGGAAGTCTCTGCACATCTTTTTAAAGGATTCATAGTGCTGTCTTGCAAGGACTTCTGTAGGAGCCATAATCGCGGCCTGATACCCGCTTGAAACCACATCAAGCATTGCCAAAAATGCAATGATGGTTTTCCCTGACCCAACATCTCCCTGAATTAGCCTTTGAGAAATCCAGGGTTTCCTCAAATCCTGACAAATTTCATCTAATGTACTCTCCTGTCCGTCAGTGAGCTGATACGGAAGCTGTGCTTTCACCTGATTAACGATGGAACCATCAGAAAAATCCCATGTATTTTTTATATTTCCCTGCCCAATCTCCTGAAGCCGGCTATATAAAATATAGTAAAAAAATTCCTGATATACCAGTCTGCCTCTCCCCTTGGAAAGTTCTAGCCTGTTTTGAGGAAAATGAAGCATTCTAAGGGCATCTGTATACGAAGGCATTTGTTCCCGTTCCAAAGCAAACTCCGGCAAAAGCCCATCTGCAGTATCACCGATATTATCAAACACATTTTGTATCGTTTTTCTCACCAATGTGTTGTTCAGCCCCTTCACCAATGGATAAATTGGCTGCATAGAAAACATCATAGATTGATATTTTTCTATAGAGTAAACCACCGGTTGTCTCATTTTTAATCGGTGATTTTCCACCTCCAAAACACCATAAAAAATCATATCTGTCTGGCAAGAAATCTGTTTTGCCAAATAGGGCATATGAAACCAGACGCACTCCACCACGGAGCTTCCACTAAAAACTGTGGCTGTGGTAATACTTAGATTACCTCGCACCTTCCTGACTTTCGCCGGTGTCTCAATTTTTCCCCTGACAGCTATCAGCTGACCACTATACTCCTCCGTAGCCTGCAAAGGTTCCGAGAACTCTTCATATGTCCGGGGAAAATGAAGGAGTATATCACCAACGGTGTATACTCCTAAATTCTGAAATAGTTGTTCTGTTTTTTCTCCTACGCCTTTCACCTGACGTAAAGGGGTACAAAACTCCATAACGCTCCTATTCTACTGAAACAATGTAATAGTAAACCGGTTGACCACCTGGCTGAAGTTCTACTTCAACTTCCGGGAATTTCTTTGAAACTGCTTTTACCATCTTTTCAGCATCTTTTTTTGTTACATCCTGTCCATAATAAACACTTATAATTGAGGATTCCTCATCTAACATTCCCTCAATCATTTCAACAAAGGCTTTTTGAATATTGGAGTTTACGGAAATGATTCCTGCATCTCCAATTCCCATATAATCACCTTCGGAAATCTCTTTGCCGTCAATAACAGTGTCTCGAACAGCATATGTTACCTGACCGGTTTTGACATTTTCAATTTCCTCAAGCATACGTTCTTTGTTTTCCTCAGCCGACTGCTCCGGAATAAAATTAATCAATGCTGTAATTCCCTGAGGAATGGTCTTTGTAGGAAGTACAATCACTTCCCTGTCCTCGCATAAGGATGCTGCCTGATTGGCTGCCAAAATAATGTTTTTATTGTTCGGAAGAACAAATACTGTTTTTGCCGGAACTTTTTGAATAGCATCCAATACATCCTCGGTACTCGGATTCATAGTCTGACCACCTTCTATCATGTGATCAACGCCTAACTCTGTAAAGATAGAGCCTAAACCTTCACCGATGGATACCGCAACAAATCCCATCTCTTTTTCCGGGGTAACTACTTCTGTAGTTGGTTCCTCCTGCTGGGCTTTTGCCTGCTTCTCAGCATCTTTAATTAAGCGTTCCTGATGCTCTTCTCTCATATTGTCAATCTTGATTTTGCTCAGAGAACCATGTGTCAATGCGGTCTGAATCGCCAGACCCGGATCATTGGTATGTACATGGGTCTTTACAATCTCATCATCAGCAACTACAACAATAGAATCGCCAATAGACTCTAAATATGCCTTGTACTCCTTTTCCTCTTTGTCTGTCAAAGGCTTATTCAAAACAATAATAAACTCTGTACAATAACCAAATTTGATTTCCTGTTCGGTCTCAGCGGAGATTTTCATCACTCCTGAAGATGATGAAGCCTCCTCAATAGTGTAATCGATTTCTTTGCCCAGGAGACAATCCTGTGCTCCTTTTAAAACCTGCATCAAGCCCTGTCCACCGGAATCAACCACACCTGCCTGTTTTAAAACAGGTAACATATCCGGTGTCTTGCTCAAAACATGATCCGCTTCCTTGATAACTTCATCAATGAAATAAAGTAAATCATCTGTGGTATCTACAAGCTCTAATGCCTTGTCAGCAGCTCCTCTTGCCACAGTAAGAATGGTACCTTCTTTTGGCTTCATAACCGCTTTATATGCAGTCTCTACAGCACGCTGAATCGCTTCACACAAAATATCAACATCAATCTCGTCTACTTCTTTGATTACCTTTGTAAATCCCCGAAGCAACTGAGACAAAATAACGCCGGAGTTACCTCTCGCGCCTCTCAGGGAACCGGAAGAAATTGCCTTTGAAAGTGTTTTCATATCCGGCTGTTCCAGGGCACTTACTTCCTTTGCCGCAGCCATAATTGTCATAGACATATTGGTACCGGTATCTCCATCAGGAACCGGAAATACATTCAACTCATTAATCCATTCTTTTTTTGCGTCAAGATTTTTTGCCCCAGCTAAAAACATCTTTGAAAGTTGAGACGCATTAATTGTATTGATTTCCACCTCGAAAGTCCTCCTTAGTCAATTACTCTTACGCCTTCAACGTAAATGTTCATACTCTTTACCTTCATACCGGTAAACGCTTCTACTTTATACTTAACGGTCTCCATTAAGTTATCTGAGACAGTGGCAATGCTGACACCATAGGAAATAATCACATGAAAATCTAATGTAATTTCATTATTCTCATCTAATTCAACAGCAATGCCATGGTTCAAATAATCCTTTTTCAGGAGTTTAACCAAACCATCTTTCATATTAACGGCAGCCATACCAACAATACCAAAGCACTCTACAGCAACAGAACCTGCATAAGTCGCTATGACATCTGTATCAATCACAATTTTGCCTAATTTGGTTTCCATTTGACCTTGCATATTTATACCTCCACAAAATATGTCCACTTTATAATTGCACTATATATTATAATCTATTTTTTTCAAATTACAATGAATATTTTAAATGTACTATATTTTATAAAAAAAGTTGTTGATTTTTGTATATCTCTTTGCTATAATATCCGTGTTGCGATTTTGTAACGGAACACGAATACCATAATCCAAGGGAGGTGCAATCATGGCTAAATGTGCAGTTTGTGGAAAAGGAGCTCATTTCGGAAATAATGTGAGCCATTCTCATAGAAGATCAAACAGAATGTGGAAATCAAATATTAAATCTGTTAAATGTAGTGTTAACGGAACACCTAAGAAGTTGTATGTTTGTACATCTTGCTTACGTTCAGGAAAAGTTGAGCGAATCTAATCACAAAGGAATTGTCGTAAGACAGTTCCTTTTTTTATTTACAGCAAAACAGTCGAAAACCACAACACATCAATCCTACTGCCAGACATAGTTTTATCCAATCCTGGCTAATCCAAATTCCAAGAAGAATTCCAACACCGATAAAAAACATAATGAGACCTACCACTCTTTTCATGGTCCACCATTTCATTTTCCCTCTTATCTCAATATATAAAATTTGGGGGATAATATGAATTAAGGTGGCATCAAAAGATTACTCTTTTAGTGCCACCCCATCTCTCCTAAGAATCAAATATCGGTTTTCCTATTATCGATTATTCTGTTTTCTCTGCCGTTACTGTCACTTCTTCCTCAGTGACATTTACCGCCTCGTTCAGCATCTCTTCCATTTCCTGTGCCGCCTGCTGTCTTGCTTCCGGATCCTGTTTCTTTCCTTCCTTTCGACTGGTGAACTTATCAACGAAGTCAGGAATCATATCTAAAATCTTTTCGATTCCGGAGTTGCGGTCCACGCTAATCATCCTGGTCACACCATTATGAATCACCAAAACAGCACTCGGCGAAAGTTTTCCCCCTAATCCACCGCCACTGTTTATCTTCTTTTCATCTTTAAACGCACCGGCAGCCACTCCAAATGTAACGTTAACCAGAGGTACAATAATGGTATCTCCTATATGAATCGCATCTCCAACCACTGTTTTTGTAGATACAAAACCGTCCATTCCTTGAAACAGAGAGTTTACCGTGTCATTAAACACTTCATTCTTTTTATCCATATTGCCCTCCATATATTATTTCTTGATTAGATTTCGACAATCTTTATTAAAAAATACACTACCTATAAGATAAACGAAATGCATAAAAAATACAATTCCTTTTATCTGAATCCATCCCTTAAAATAGATATCATCACTTTCAAAGTCAGGATATATCTTTGTTTTTTTCCCATAACATGCCGGACATAAACTGATAATTCCGGTGGCACCTCCGGTCAGTGCCGGATCCCCCAGAGAAAATTCCGCATTTGCATTTAAAACCTTTGGCTTTGTTTTATTTATAATCCACAAAACTTTTTTTATAATGAACTGCACCGCACTCTTATTATGTTCATCTTTCCATTTTTTATGAAATTCTCCAAAAGAAAATTTATCAGACTTAAACTTATTCTTCTTGTTTGCTTTTTTAGCAGATTTCTCTCCAACGTTTTTTTTCTTCCCTTTATTTGGTGCGGAAGAAGTTTTGTGATTGTCCGGTTTGCTCTCCGGCAGTGGCAAAACATCTCTGTCTTCTAAAATATCTGCCACATCCTCTTCGTCCAAAATCTCAGTTGTTGCCTTTAGGGGTTTATTCGTACCTGATTCTATCTCCTCATTCGCCGGATCTGTCTTTTGGATTTCTTTCTTTTTCCTCGGAAAAAGAAGAAGTTTCCCCCAAAAAGCTGACACATGAAACTCAAAGTCTTCCTCTTCTTTTTGAAATGCTATCTGCCAAAACTTTATAAATCCACAGGCTCTCAGTTTTATTTCCAACGAATGTTCCTCTTGATTCTTTACCGCAAAATCATAATGTATGGGCAAAAAAAGCAGATAGCAAAGCAATACCGCTAAAACAATCAGTATCCATAGCAAGATCAGTCCCAGCACTTTTAAGATTGAAAGAAAAATTGCCATTCTACTCTCCTTTTTCCTCTTTAAAATATGGTTCAAAGTAAGACTTAGCGTCACAGTCTCCGGTTTTTTCAAAGACCTCTTTTATAATGGTCTCCACCAAAGTTCTGGCGTGATAACGCCCCTTCGCCACTCCTATAATATTAAGCGTCTGTTTTTTAAAAAACGGTAATTTCAAAGTGGATGCCGGTATAATCTCCAACTGTCCATCCGGAATTTCTGAGATAACAATCAAATATAATGGTTTCAGATGAATTCTGTGTTCCACCATCCAACGAATAGATTTGATGTTATTTGGCAGATTTTCACTTACATATAAAAAATGGTACCAATTCATATCATCTCCTATTTCTGATTCTACATACCAAAGTAGGCATCCAGAATTTGCCTTGTCACCGGCACTGCATGGGAATCTCCGGCAGATACCCCCTCCATTACTACAGCAATGGCAATATCTTTTCCATTTGCATCTTTAGCAAATCCCACAAACCAGGAGTGGTCCCTGGATTTGTCCGTGCCGAATTCAGCGGTTCCGGTTTTTCCATAGACTTCATACTGTTCACTCATAAGCGGCGTAGCCGTACCGTTTGTCACAACATATCGCATATATTGTTGCAGCGTAGCTGCATCTTCATCGGACATAAGACTTCCATAGGATTCACTGGAAAAACGCTTTGTTATGGTTCCGCTTTCATTTTGGGTATAATCCAAAAGATACGGTTTCATTAAGGTCCCCTTATTTGCGATGGCGGATGCAATCATAGCCATGTGCAAAGGAGAAACCATGGTATTTCCCTGACCAATGGCTGTTTGCATTACCAGGGCAGACCCATCCTCTTCGCTAAGTGTCATTCTACTCTTTGCAGTATCATTCAACTGTGTTGGTAACTTTTTATTAAATAGAAGTTTATCACAAAGTTTGTCAAAAGTCTTTATATCAAGTCCTAAACCAATTTGGGAAAAGGCACAATTGCATGAGTTTCCAAAGGCAGACAACAAGTTTTCCTCCCCATGGCTCTTCCCGTTAAAACAATGCATCGTATAATTCTGATATTCAAATGCTCCGGTGCAGTTAAACTGGAACTCCTCACTTTTATTCTGCTGTAAATGTGATAACAGAGTCACAATTTTAAAGGTGGATCCCGGTGCGTAAAGCCCTTGGGTAGCCCGGTTCAAAAGTACCGTCGAATCGGAATCCTCAGCCACATAGCTATCCCAGTTGGCGCCTATGGTGTTGGGATCATAATCCGGTTTTGAAACCATAGCCAGAATTTTACCGGTGGAAGGTTCGATACAAATAGCTGCCCCCTCGTTACTTCCGAGAGCATTGTAACAAGCCTGTTGAAGTCCTACATTCAATGTGGTTACCACATCATCTCCCTGATTTTTTTTATCCAACACCTGATTTGCCAGGCGGGTCAATATAAATGAATTGGACGTCAGAAGATAATAATTGGCATCCAGTTCTGCACCGGACATTCCGTTAATGGAATATCCTACCGCATGAGCAAATACTGAACCATAGGGATAGGACCTGGTTTCACTTCCATCTTCATTTACTGTGGTTTGTGCCAAAACAGAACCGTCATCTGCCAGAATATTTCCCCGGATAGAGTAATTCTGTAACTGATTTAATCTGGCATTATAGGAATTATTGATAAAATCATCACTTTTCACCTGAATAAAATAGATGAAATATCCTGTCATCCCAATAAAAAGCAGCAAGAAGACATAGGTGACTATGGCAAATTCCTTATTCACGCTCCTGCGCTTCTTTTTTTTCTGTTTTTGGGACTGTTTTATCTCTCTTTTGCGTCTATTGGAAGATTTTTGGTTGAAATCCATAATTTCAACTTCTTTGTCTTCGTTTCTTTGATGGCTGTCCAACTTCTTCATCATCTTCTCCTTCATCAAACTGTAGCACATAGAGTCCCTGAATTATGGCAAAAAGAATGATTGTGCTCAATAGGGAACTTCCGCCATAGCTAACCAGTGGCAGGGTTACTCCTGTGGATGGAATAAACTTTGTGACACCTCCAAGAGCCAAAAAAGTCTGTGTTCCATACAAAGTTCCGATTCCAAGTGCAATCAATTTATAGAAGTAATCCTTAATTTGCATTGAAATATTAAAAAACATCAAAAAGCAGCTGATACAGATAAAAATAATACAGATGGCAAAAACTGCCCCCATCTCCTCTGAAATGGCTGCAAACACAAAGTCTGTGGTTACCACAGGAATTTTATTTGGCATTCCAAGCCCCAGGCCTGTGCCGAACCATCCTCCGGAGCCAATGGCAAACAGGGATTGACTGATTTGGTATCCCTGATCATCAATAACGCTTAAAGGATCCTTCCAGGCAATCACACGGTCTTTTACATGGTCAAACAAATGATATGCCACCACAGAAGCCAGTGCGCCGGACGCAACACCTAAAAACATATAGATTGGCTTGCGCGTTGCCACATAAAGCATCACCAGGTAAGTCACCAGATAAATCAAAGCTCCACCTAAATCTCTGGATGCCACCAAAATCAATACATGTAAAGCAGCTATCACTGTGGTCTTAACTATATGAGAAAACTCTGTGGTCTCCTGCAACATACAGGCTGAAAAAAAGATAAAAATGATCTTGATAAATTCTGATGGTTGCAATACTACCGGCCCAATGGAAATACTTAGTTTTGCACCATAGGTGGTGGAAGCTGCCACCAGAACAAAGGACAATCCGGCAATACCAATCACCCCATACAAAAAGCGAAGTTTATTCCACACTTTGAGTTTTGCCACCAAAAGAGGAATAAAACAGGTAATCACCACAGCAACTGCGGCAAAAATAAACTGTTTGATTGCCTTTTCAATATCCAATCTGGTAAGAATAATAAAACTAATGGTAAGTAGCATACACATGTTATTTACCAAAGATTTTGAGGCATTTTCGTAAATATGCTTGTAAATCAGCAAAGTGATGATAAAAAGCAAAATCTCGCATATCATCAGTCCTAAGATGCGTATATCCTGATATACAACAAAAAGTACCAGATTTCCATTCACCAAAATCCCATACATAAGGGTTGTCTGTTTTTTGTAAAGTCTCTCTTGTCTTGCATAGGAAATATTACTCTTTAAAGCAGCAAAACAATAATAAGTATAAATCGCTATAAAAATTATGAGCGAAAATCGACTTGCCGAAGCAATGATATGAACCATTATTCCACTCCTCGTTTATAATGACCTTTCGTATAAATGCTCTGCTTATCATTGGCATCCATTCCTTTTTGGTCAGTGTATCCATCAAATTCCTTGATGATTTTTTTCATTTCTTCCAAGGATTCTAAAGTAAAGTCAAGACGATACTCAAAAAATCCCATTTTTCTTATCTCTGACATCTCAGAAATTACATTGTAAATTTTACTATTGTAAATTTCATTATAGCAAAAAGAACATACATTTTTAACCGGAAAAATCTCTTTATAACGATCCTGGAGAAATAATACTTCAGATTTTCTGTCACAACCTAAAGCATTTTTCTTTTGACAATTCGCCGTTATCATCAAAGGTACTCTTCCATAAACCAGCATCTGTGAACTTGTATTTTCCCGATGCAGCAGTTCTTTTCTGTTTAACTCCAGGGGGACACAAAACCGATGGTATCCCGCCGTTTCCAAACACCAAATAGCCTCATTGGAAAATGTATAAATTCTATGGTCTAATTGGATGCGCTCCTTTGGGTAATTGATTTTCTCCAAATAACCAAGCTCGTCTAAGGAACTGGCAATGACTCCGTCAACCTGTTGCATATCAAAGATATGACGGTTTTTATCCAATAAATCAATTACATTTTGTCGACAAATAATAGGCAATGCTATATATATGCTCTTCTCTTTGTCTTTTCCGTATTGAAGAACCCGTTTAAATTCATCAGAACTATTTATAACCGCCTCAAAGGAAAGTGCGATTTCATTTGCTCTGTCCCAATCACAAGCCAGTTGAAACTGTCTCAAATCCCTGCAGGAAACCATAACCTTTCCCGGACTCTTTTCTTTTTCCGTCCTCTCCAAAAACTCGACCTTTTTATATTCCTTTGCCTTTGGATACTGATGTTCTTTTTTTACTTGCTCACAATATGCCTCTAAGGCCTGTCTTCTAAGTTCCGTCAAATTTTTAATCGGCAAAAATAAATCGGATTGCATCTGACAATTGATTTCCTCAAAAACAAAAGGTGTCCCACCTGTTTTATTTATTTTCTCCCGAACCATCGTCTCATCTGTAGGTCGATTGCTGGCCTTTTCAGCAATATCACCCTTAACACAGATACTGCATCTTTCCTGTCTGTCCGATATTTCCAGTTGAATCGGCTCCCTTTCTTTGGCGGTAAAATTGGCAATCAACGGAATCTTTTTTTCAAACACCTGCGGAGAGGAATCCTCTTTCTCGTGAGATGGTTTATCAAAAGTAATCATCTCAGGACCATTTTGTTTATGAAAATATAAATCCGTAAAGCCACAGCGGTTTCCCATATCCAAAAGTCTCTTTTTATCCTCCGGTGTAACTTTTAAATCCTTGTCTTCCAGATATGCATCCATATATTTGCGATACATAGAGACCACACCGGTGGCATAGGCATACTGTTTCATACGTCCTTCAATCTTAAAACTGTAGACACCTGCATCTGCCATCTCTTTGATATGTTCAATTCCACACAAATCCTTGGGACTCAGTAAATACTTTCCTCTGGTCTGCATTTGTTTCTTCTTAGCGTCTAACAAATCATAGGGTAAACGACAGGGTTGGGCACATCTTCCACGGTTTCCACTTCTTCCTCCTAGCATACTGCTCATCAGGCATTGACCGGAGTAAGACACACATAGTGCTCCGTGTACAAAGGTCTCTATTTCCATACCGGTGTTCTGATAAATCCCCTGAATTTCAGGAATTGATATCTCTCTGGATGTAACTACTCTGGTAGCCCCCAGATTTTGAATCCATTTTGCTCCATTGGCATTTGCTATGGTCATCTGGGTACTGGCATGAATGGGCAACTCCGGAAAATAAGTCCTTGCAAACTGAAAAACCCCTAAATCCTGAACAATAATAGCATCTATTCCCGCTTCATAATATTCTTTCAAGTAGGAATATAATTGTTTTTCCATTTCTCTATTTTTTATCAGGGTATTTACCGTCAGATAAGCCTTTTTTCCAAATAAATGAGCATACAAAATAGCCTCTTTTGCCTCGTCCATGGTAAAATTTTTTGCATAGGCTCTGGCGCCAAATAATTCTCCGCCAAAATAAACCGCATCTGCCCCTGCATTAATTACGCCTTTAAATATCTCCAAATTTCCTGCCGGAGAAAGCAATTCCAATTCTTTTTTTCTCATATCCAATCCTTATTGCATTTAAACCATAAAAATAGGGACAGTGCTTGCTGTCCCCAATCATTAATTTGAAATATCACCTAACAGCGCATCCTCCAGGGACGCTTCAAGTTTTGACTTTTGCATCGACAACTCTTTGTTTTCTGTCTCCAATGACTTCAATCTTTCTTCCAAATCTTCAATTTTTAACTGATCAGCAATCAAATCATGTTTTAAATCATAGATTTCTTTTTCTTTTTGCTCCATATCCAGCTCTAGTTTTTCCACAGACTCTTTCGCTTTAAAATAATCATCTGCAATGTTTAATTCTATCAAAGTATGTCTGGTATCCACCGAGAGATTACGAAACTCGTCCATTTCAGCAAACTCACCAATCTTGCTGTTAATGTATGTACCAACCTTCTGCAGATATCCTTCTTCTTCATATCCGCTTAAGGTATATACTTTCCCATCTATAATTACCTCAGCGCTTTTCTTTGCAGTCATAAAAAGCTTCCTCCTGTGTCCTATACAACATATTCATTATATCCAGTAACGGAAAGAAAAACAACTAAAAAGTTATTCTTTCCTCACTCCCAAATGCGAATATGCCAAATCCGTAGCCACCCGTCCCTTTGGTGTTCTCATAATAAATCCGTTCATAACCAAAAACGGCTCTATTACATCTTCTATAGTACCTGCGTCCTCTCCGATGGAAGCCGCCAAAGTATCCAATCCCACAGGACCACCATCAAATTTAAAGATAATACTCTCCAGAGTTTTTCTGTCATTGTGGTCCAAACCAACCGAATCAATATCCAAAAGATCTAAGGCTGCAGCCGCCACTTCTTTTGTCACCACTCCGTTATACTTCACTTCAGCGAAATCTCTCACCCTCTTTAAGAATCGGTTTGCAATTCGCGGGGTGCCTCTGGAACGTCTCGCCAATTCATAGGCTCCTTCCTCATCCATTTGCATTTGTAACTTCTCAGCAGATTTTACAACAATGGTTTTTAACTCCTCCGGAGTGTAATATTCCAAATGAGAAACCACACCAAAACGATCTCTGAGGGGTGCCGATAAAAGTCCGGCTCTCGTCGTTGCCCCTACCAAAGTATACCTCGGCAGTTCAATCCGGACAGATTTTGCAGAATTTTCCTTTCCAATCAAAACATCCATGGCATAATCTTCCATAGCTGTGTATAAAAACTCTTCCACCTGTTTATTTAAACGATGAATTTCATCAATAAATAAAACATCTCCTTCCCTCAAATTTGAGAGTATGGAGGCCATATCCCCGGTTTTTGCAATGGCCGGTCCGGAAGTAATTTTAATATTGGAACCCATCTCATTGGCAATGATACAGGCAAGAGTTGTCTTTCCCAGTCCCGGAGGTCCGTAAAACAGACAGTGATCCAAGGCTTCATTTCTCTTTTTTGCCGCCTCAATATATACCTTTAAATTTTCCTTTGCTCTCTCCTGACCAATATATTCATCTAAGGTCTGAGGTCGCAAAGAAGGTTCTACAATTGCATCTTCTTTTAATATTTCTGTGGTTATCACACGTTTTTCCATAAATAACTCCTACAAAAATGCCATCTTTTTCAGCACTTCTTTTAATACTACTTCCACTTTGGAATCTTCATTAATCTCCAACCCTTCCATAGCATGAAGTGCCTGAGAAGCAGAGTATCCCAGTGAAGTCATTGCCTCTATCACTTCTGTCTTTATCTGGTTATTGGTATCCGAGAGTTCAATGCTCTCACCTAAATCAGCAAAGGTATCGATTTTATCCTTCAAATCAATAATGACTCTCTGTGCTGTTTTCGCCCCCACACCGGGAGCTGCCGCGATGGCTTTGGCATCCTCAGATAAAATGGCGAATCTCAAATCCTGAATGGACATAATACTGAGGATGGCAAGGGCACCCTTGGGGCCAATTCCGTTGACACCTATCAATAGTTTGAAGATTTCCAATTCCTCTTTGGTGGGAAATCCAAACATTTGCATAGCATCTTCTCTCACATGCAAATAAGTATACACCCGAATCTGCTCGCCAATGTGATTCATTTGAAAAGCCATAGATTTTGGCACAAAGAAGCGATAGCCAATGCCGTGATTATCAACCACAATGAAATCGTCATTTACTTCTACCAGCTCTCCTGAAATATAGGAATACATATCTCCTCCACTAGAAATTAAAATATTTATAGGTCCGGCCATATATTTCTCTTGCCAGCAACCCTATCAAAAATCCTGTAATTGCTCCTCCCACAAAAAGTAATGGGAAATAGCTGAACAAATAGGCATTATCCACTACGAACACTGCAACAATAATCTGACCTAAATTGTGAAAAATGCCGCCACACACACTGATGGTTACCATCTGAAATTTACGGGTCTGTTTTAAAAGAACCATCACTAACAGACTCAGCATTCCACCGGCCAGACTATATATGATACTAAAACCATTTCCAAACATAAATCCAGCCAAAAAGACTCTACAGATGGAAATGAGAAAGGCATCCTTTATTCCGGCATAGTAAAGCACCAAAAGAATCACAATATTGGTCAGTCCTAACTTCATTCCAGGAACACCGAAATAAAAAGGGATAAGACTTTCGATATAACTACACACCAGTGCCAGTGCTAAAAAAACGCCCAAAAATGCAACTTTTTTTTTCATATTATCCTCTTAGTTTGCCACAGAATCAAATTCAGATTTTTCATCTGACTTCACTTGAATCACCACCCGATTTGGAAGACACACAATACTCTCGCCTCCATATGCTATCTTTCCTTGCTTAATGCAAAGATGATCCGGGCAATCTGCCTCCTTCATATAAGCCTGATGGTTGGATATTTCTAAAATATTTGTGGTTTTATCCCCCACCTTGATAGGAATGGTCTGATTCTGACTTAAATCACAGGTTTGTACCAGTTTACCGTCAACTAAGATTTCCACCTGAGAGGCTGCTTTTTTCGGCCAAAACTTATATGCCAGCAGAACCATCACACACAGTATGGCAATTACAAGTAACAAAATCTTATCATTTTTAGAAAAGCTTTTCATCTATACCTGCTCTCCAATATAATAAAATCCTTTGCATTCATTTAAACGTACCTGAATAATTTTTCCTATCAAACCGGCGTCTCCCGGGAAATGAACCACAGCATTATTACTTAAACGCCCGGTTACTAAAGATGCATCCTGTCCGTTGATTTCTTCCACCAGAACATCTGCCACCTGACCGGTTAATGCGCCGCTCTTCTTCTGTGAGATTTCCTGTACTTTGGCAAGCAAACGGTCAAATCTATCCTTTACCACCTCCGGTGAAATTTGTTCCTCCATAGAAGCTGCTGGAGTTCCGGTTCTCTTTGAATAGATAAATGTAAACGCGCTGTCAAACTGTACCTTTTCCACCACATCCATGGTTTCAAGGAAATCTTCCTCTGTCTCTCCCGGAAATCCTACAATAATATCTGTGGTAATCGCCATATCCGGCACTTTGCTTCGAATTTTATCCACCAGCAACAGATAATCTTCCTTTGTATATCTTCGGTTCATCTTCTCCAAAATTCTTGTGCTTCCGGACTGCAGTGGCAAGTGGAAATGCTTGCAAATCTTTTTGGATTTTGCCAAAGTCTCAATCAGTTCATCTGATAAATCCTTTGGATGAGAAGTCATAAAACGGATACGTTCCAATCCCTCAATTTGTTCTATCTGTTCAAGCAACTGGGCAAAGGTAATTGGCTCATCCAAATTCTTTCCATAGGAATTTACATTCTGCCCCAACAGCATCACTTCTACAACGCCATCTTCCACCAAGTGTTCAATCTCTCTGACAATATCCCTTGGGTTTCTGCTTCTCTCCCTGCCTCTAACATAAGGGACAATACAATAACTACAGAAATTGTTACATCCAAACATAATGTTTACACCGGACTTGAAGCTGTACTTTCTCTCCACCGGCAGATCCTCTACAATCTGATCTGTATCCTTCCATATATCAACAATCATGGAATCCGATAATAGGGCGCGAACCAGGAGTTCTGCAAATTTATAGATATTGTGGGTACCAAAAACCAAATCCACAAAAGAATATTTCTTGCGGATGGTCTCCACCACATGTTCTTCCTGCATCATACAACCGCACAGACCTATCATCATATGGGGATTTTTTTTCTTTTTATTGTGAAGATATCCCAATCTTCCGTAAACTTTATTATTGGCATTTTCCCGGACAGTACATGTGTTGTAAATTACAAAATCCGAATCTTCATCTTTGCCTTCCACATAACCTATCTGCTCTAAAATGCCTACCAGTTTTTCAGAGTCTCTGGCATTCATCTGACAGCCGAATGTGTTTACGCAAAAGGTAAGTTTTCTGCCTAACTCTGCCTCTTTTTCCGCAACGATATCCTTTGCCGCATCGATAAAATAATACTGACGCTTTGCCTCATCCATAGGCAACAATTTATCATCAAAAATTTCTTCTAACTTTTTCATATATTCTCCTTGTAATTATGGGCGAATTTGTCCGTTTCCATAAATAATATATTTTGTACTGGTAAGAGCCTCCAGCCCCATAGGGCCTCTGGCATGTAGTTTTTGGGTGCTGATACCTATTTCCGCACCAAATCCAAACTCAAATCCGTCGGTAAATCTAGTGGAAGCATTAACATAAACGCAGGCAGCATCAATTTCATCCAAAAACTGTTCTGCGTGATTATAATCAGTAGTAATAATTGCCTCAGAATGGCCGGTGTTATATTTGTTAATATGGGCAATGGCCTCGTCAATCCCGGAAACAATTTTTACTGAGATAATATAATCCAGATACTCTGTTCCCCAATCTTCATCTGTGGCTTTGATTAAATCAGGACAGATTTTAAGTCCCCTTTCATCCACACGCATCTCCACCGAATGAGCCTGTAAACGTTGTTTTATCATAGGTAAAATCTGAGTTGCAATCTTTTCATGCAAAACCAAGGATTCACAGGCATTACAAACTCCGATTCTCTGAGTTTTTGCATTTTCTATAATGTCCACTGCCATAGAAAGGTCTGCTGTCTCATCCACATAAATATGGCAATTACCTGTCCCTGTCTCAATCACAGGCACAGTGGCGTTCTTTACCACTGCCTGAATCAGCCCGGCACCACCTCTTGGAATTAAAACATCCAGATATTCATTCATCTGCATAAATTCTTTTGTCACTTCTCTATCAGTGTCCGTTATAAGAGAAATCACGTTTTTATCAATATCCAGCTTCTTCAATGATGCCTGAATACTTTTCACAATGGCTATATTTGAGTTTAGCGCATCGCTTCCGCCTTTTAAAATTACAGCATTTCCGGTTTTAAAACAAAGGCCGAAGGCATCTGCAGTAACATTTGGTCTCGCCTCATAGATAATACCCACCACACCAATAGGGACTCTCTTTTTTCCAATCCGTAGACCATTCGGTCGGGTTTTCATAGAAAGAACTTCTCCGATGGGATCCTCCAGCGACGCAATCTGTTCTAATCCCTCAGACATCTGGGAAATCCGCTCCGGTGTCAACTGTAAACGATCCAACAGTCCCTGAGGCATATGATTCTCTCTACCATGAGCCATATCGTTTTCATTAGCCTTTATAATCTCATCTGTATCCGTTAGCAATCCCCTTGCCACCTGCAGTAAGGCATCATTCTTTTTAGATGATCCTAATTTTTGCAAACCGCCCAGCGTTTTTTTCGCGTTGTATCCAATCTCTTTTAATTGATTGTTCATAGTCATCCTTTCTAAACAAACCTCTAAAATGTCATTACCCCTGTGGGTGTAACCAGACCGTCCAGTTTCTCATCAAAATCTTCAGATTCAATTTCATCTACCAGTTGAAAATCATAGGAAATTCCGATTTTTTTCATCTGTTTTTCCTGATTTCTTCTAAAATACCGGTCATAGTATCCCCTGCCATAGCCAATGCGATTTCCTTTTTTATCAAAGGCAACTCCCGGGACCAAACAGATTGCTCTTTGTCCGGAAAATATCTGACAATATTCTTTTGGCTCCAAAATTCCAAAATATCCTAACCTGAAATCTTCCCGGGATTGTATCCGAAAAAAATCCATCTCTTCTCCGCAAACCCTTGGAAAATATATTTCCTTTTGATTATCCAGACACCATTTCATAAACAAATCTAAAGAAAGTTCCGGTGTCTTAGCACTATAGAGTAAAAGTCTCTGCTCCCGGTGAATTTCAGGTATGGTGATTAACTGTTTTACAATTTTTTCAGCGTCTGATAGCTGTTCTTCTTTTGAATACTGTCTTCTTTTTTCCTTCATCCGAATACGAAGACTATTTTTTTCTTCCATATTTCTCACCAAGATTTACAATGGAACCATCTTTTTCAATCACATCCACATTATCCAACTGGGATTTTAAGTTTTTGCGAACAGAGGCAATATACTCCTTTCGAAGTCTTGCCTGTTCTTCTTTTTCCGCCTGGGTAAGACCTTCCCCTTTTGATTTTTTATATAAAGCATTAATTCTTGCAATCTTTTCCTCTGTCATCAATCCATATACTCCTCTATAAAATCTTTGATAAAGAAATCCTCCTTGGGATTTGCATTAAACACAGTCCCAACAAAGTCATCCTCTAATATTTTGTGAAGAATTCCCACATCCTTGCCATTTGCAATAATCATATCTGCTCCGGAATAGGTGGCGATTTTTGCCGCATTGAGTTTAGTGGTCATACCTCCGGTTCCCACATCACTTCCGGTTTTGGATTTTGCCATATGAAGAAGTTTTTCATCCAGGACATCCACTTCTCTTACCAACTTTGCGTCAGGATTATCCTTAGGATTATCTGTAAACAATCCGTCAATATCAGAAAGCAAAACCAGCAAATCCGCACCTATCAAGGACGCAACCAAAGCAGCCAGTGAATCATTATCACCAAATTGAATTTCATAGGTATTAACCGTATCGTTTTCATTGACAACGGGAATCACACCTAATCGAAACAATTCTTCAAAGGTATTCTGGGCATTCTTTCTTGAGACATTATCTGTCATAGTTTTCTTTGTCATTAAAACTTGTCCACATGCCTGATGATATTCACTAAAAAGTTTCTGATAGGTCATCATCAAACTGGATTGCCCCACAGCTGCACATGCCTGCTTTACGGAAATACTCTTTGGTCTCTTTGTAATCCCCAACATTTTTCTCCCTACCGCTATAGCTCCGGAGGAAACCAGGCAGACATCAATATTTTGATTTTTCATATCACAAAGTTCCCGCACCAGTTTTTCCAGCTTAATGAAATCCAACTGTCCTGTCTTTTCATGCTGTAATGATGAGGAACCAATTTTTACCACAATTCTTTTTTTCTTTTTAAAACGATTCATTTTCTTACTTCCTATTTTTATATCACAATAAACCAAAATAAATTATACCCAATCTTACCCTTTATTGCAATTCCTTTAGATTCCTCAATAATCATTGGCGTTCAAAACACTTTTGTGCTATGATGATTTCTATGAAAAAATTACATTATTTCCTATTAACAACATGCCTTATCTTTACGTGCACATTTACCAGTGCATGTAGCAAAAATCCGGAACCGGTTTCCAAAACCGGATATTACTTTGATACCATCGTTACCATCACTTTGTATTGTCAAAATGCGGATGCTTATATTGATGATTGCTTTGATATGGCAGAAAAATATGAAAATCTATTCAGTGCCACCAAGGAAGGAACGGACATTTATAACTTAAATCACAACAACGGTGAAGCTCTCACCCTTGATTCCGAAACGATAGATTTAATCACCGCCGGAATACAGTATGCCAAGGACAGCAATGGTGCCTTTGATTTATCTGTAGGAGAGCTCTCCTCTCTTTGGCAAGCTGGCATCAAAACAAAAGAACTTCCGGAAAAAGATGCTATTGAAAAAGCACTTCATACGATTTCCTGGGACAACATAAAAGTGGATGGCAATACCGTAAGACTTGAAAACGATGCGCAGATTGATTTGGGTGGTATTGCAAAAGGCTATATCGCTGATAAAATGAAAGAATATTTGTTATCACAAGGTGTAACAAGCGGTCTTATCAATCTGGGTGGAAATGTTTTGGCTGTTGGACCGAAAAACAGCGATTCCCCCTCCTATAACATTGCAATCCAGAAACCTTTTTCTGATGACGGGGAGCCTATCGCCTCTGTTAAAATTACAAATCAATCCGTAGTCACATCCGGAACGTATCAAAGATATTTTGAAAAAGACGGAACCATTTATCACCATATTTTAGACTTAAGTACCGGTTATCCCTGTGAGAACGGATTAGATTCTGTCACCATTATTTGCAACAAATCCATTGATGGAGATGCACTCTCCACCACTGTATTTCTCATGGGATTAAAAGATGGAATGAATTATGTAGAAAACCTCTCAGACACAGAGGCAATTTTTATTACAGACTCTGGGAAAATATATACCACTTCCGGTATGGGAAAAACCATTCCGTACACAGAAATCAAGGAATAATTATTATTTTTAAATTATCAACGGAAAATACAACCATCAAAAAATATAAAAGAAGTGTAGCGTTTTAACCGCTACACTTCTTTTCATTATCATCCTTTTATTTTGCAAGAATAATCTTCTTTGGACATTTCTCTGCACAGGTACCACAACCAACACATTTTTCCTGATCAATATGTGCAATGTTGTCTACCACGTGAACAGCATCATGTTCACAGTTCTTCTCGCATAAGTGACAAGCAATACATCCTACAGAACATACGCTCATAACATCCTTACCTTTGTCTTTGGAATTACACTGAACCAAATGAGTTGCCTCGTAAGGTACCAATTCAATCAAATGCTTTGGACATATAGCAACGCATTTACCGCAAGCTTTACAAGCCTCAATGTCAACCTTTGCAATTCCGTCAACAATATGAATGGCATCAAACGGACAAGCCTTTACACAGCTTCCATAGCCCATACATCCGTAGTTACAGGACTTTGGACCGCCACCTGGTACAAATGCCATGGCTTCACAATCCTCAACACCTGTATACTCATAATTCTTCTTTGCTTTCTCACAGGTTCCTGCGCATTTTACGAAGGCAACCATCTTTGTACCTTCATCTGCAGCAACGCCCATAATCTCGCCAACTTTTGCTCCAACCGGGGCTCCACCAACAGGACAACCATTTACCGGAGCTTCACCTTTTACAATGGCAGCAGCCAAGCCTGAACATCCGGCATAACCGCATCCACCACAGTTATTTCCCGGCAAAACCTCAAGAATTGCCGTCTCTCTCTCATCTACTTCAACCTTAAATTTTTCTGAAGCAAAGCAGAGGAAAAATCCCATCAAACATCCTGTGCAGCCGACAACTACAGCAGCTACAATAATTCCTACTATACTCATGTGTCAGCCCTCCTAAATCACACCTGAAAATCCAAAGAACGCTATAGCCATTAATCCAGCTGTTACCAATACAATAGCGGAACCCTTGAATGGCTTTGGAACATCATTGAATTCTATTTTTTCACGAATACCGGCCATAATTACAATTGCAATGGTAAAGCCTACTGCTGTACCAAATCCATTGATGACACCCTGTAAAATGTTATATCCGTTAGTAACATTCTTTAACGCAATACCAAGCACTGCACAGTTTGTTGTAATCAGTGGCAAGTAAACACCAAGTGCCTGATAAAGAGCTGGCATTTTCTTCTTTAAGAACATCTCAACAAACTGAACCAATGCGGCAATTACCAAAATAAATACAATGGTCTGCAAATATGCAAATCCGGTAGGCTCCAAGATAAACTTGTAAATTAAACCGGTTACAAAACTTGAAATTGTGATAACGAAGATAACTGCTCCACCCATACCGGCAGCTGTCTCAATCTTCTTGGATACACCAAGGAATGGACAAAGACCAAGGAACTGGCTAAGCACAACGTTATTTACAATTGCTGATGCAACTAAAATTAAAATTAACTCTTTCATTGCTCTTCCTCCTATTCCTTATCTTTTGTCTCAACTGTCTCTGAGGTTTTTGAAACTGTGGTCTTTCCTGAGCATGAACCCATTCCGCAGCTCTCACAGTCACCAGCAAGGCATCCTGTTGCAGGAGCAATTGTCTTGCCTTTCTTTGCTGCATTGGAACGAATCACATTCATAAGCGCTACCAAAGCAGCCAAAACAAAGAATGCACCCGGTGCCAATACAAAGATTGTAATTGGTGTATATCCGGCTTTCTTTGTAGCAGCATCTGCAAGAGGAAGAATCTGGAATCCAAAAATCTGTCCTGCACCAAGAATTTCACGAACAATACCAATAGTGGTAAGTCCAAGCGTAAATCCAAGTCCCATTCCAAGTCCATCAAAAATAGAAGGAATAACAGGGTTCTTTGAAGCATAGCTTTCTGCTCTACCAAGAATAATACAGTTAACAACAATCAAAGGAATATAAATTCCTAGAGCAGAGTACAAACTTGGGATAAATCCCTGTACCAGGAACTGTACAATTGTCACAAAAGAAGCAACAATAACAATAAATGCGGGTACACGTACTCTATCCGGAATAACATTTCTCAAAAGAGAAATCAAAAAGTTTGACATAACCAAAACAACTGTTGTGGAAAGTCCCATACCCAAACCATTCATTGCAGATGTGGTAACAGCCAATGTAGGACACATACCAAGCATCAAAACAAAGGTGGGGTTTTCTTTGATAATACCGTTTTGTAAACGTTCAACGATTTTATTCATTTGTTGCACCTCCCACAATACTATTATAGTAAGTTAATCCGGCATCAACACCATAGGTAACAGCCTTTGAGGTAATGGTTGCACCACTGATTGCCTCGATTTCGTTATCTGCACTCTTGCTACCCTTTGTCACCTCAAGAATCTGCGCCTGAATACCTCTAAACTGGCTCATAAATGGTTCTTCTTTGGATTTCATACCAAGTCCGGCTGTCTCACTGATATCTGTAATAGAATATCCGTTTAACACACCATCATTTGTCACACCCATAGAAAAAGTAATGTCTCCGCCATAACCTGCGTGAGAAGTGACGGTGATAACATAACCCAAAGTATCCCCGGAATCGTTTTGTGCCACAACACAATTAACGATATCATCATCCGCATATCCTGCATCTGCCACAACCTTTGTAGCCTTTGCGCTGTCAAAGCCCTCTAAATCTTCAAACTTTGCCGCGTCCTGGAACACTTCTTTATAAGCTTCCTGTGTTGCCGCTGTCTGGGCTTTTGCAATCGGATCTTTTGTAATCTCATACACGGTACCTAAGCACACACCTGAAATCACGGTGATGGCTGTAAGAACCAAGGCGTCTTTTACTAATTTATTCATTATTTGTCGCCTCCTTTTTCTTTCACCACACCAAATGCTCTCGGTACAGTAATTTTTTCAATCAAAGGAACCAAAAGGTTACCAAAGATGATTGCATAGGAAACTCCCTCTGCGGATGCTCCGAAGATACGGAAAATACCGGTTAAAATACCTAATACAATACCAAAAATAATCTTTCCGGACGGTGTAATTGGAGAAGTCACGTAATCCGTTGCCATAAAGAAGGCACCTAACATCAAACCACCACCACAGAGCTGTGCAACAAGATAATTCATATCGAATCCATGTCCGCCAAAAAGCAATACAAAGATGGCAAATGTCAAAATATAACTTCCCGGAATTCTAAGATCAATAACACCAAACAAAATCAAAATAATAGCACCGATTAACAATGCAATCACACTGGTCTCACCAATGGTACCTGCTGTCTTACCAATGAGCATTGACATTGTATCAACCTCTTCTCCGGCTTTTAACAATGCAAGTGGTGTCGCACCTGTAACACCATCATATGTAAAGCTTGTCATAGGACCGGTAAAGGAAATCAGTAAGAAACATCTTGCACCCAAAGCCGGGTTCATAAAGTTCTGTCCCAAACCACCAAATAACATTTTCACAACAACAATGGCAAATACACCACCGATAACTGCCTGCCACCATGGCAAGGTATGTGGCAAGTTCAATGCTAAAAGCAATCCTGTTACCACTGCACTTAAGTCGTTAATTGTACTCTTTTTATGTACAATTTTTTCAAAAATCCATTCAGAAGCCACACAACTGGCAATTGTTACAAGAATCAAAACCAAAGCTCTGATTCCAAAATTGTAAATACCAAAGAATGATGCAGGTAATAATGAAATAATCACCAACAACATGATTTTACTTGAATCCACCTTCGCCCGGACATGTGGTGAAGATGTTACGTTTAATAAATCACTCAAGGCTTTCTTCCCCTTTCTATTTCTTCTTTCTCTTTTCTGCTAAAACCATTTTCTTCATTGTCTTGACAGACTGGGCAAGTGGTCTTCTGGCCGGACATACATAACTACAACTTCCGCACTCAACACACTCTAATCCATACCATTTTTCAAACACATCCATCTGTTTGTGCTCAGAAAAATCTGCAAGTCTTGAAGGAATCAAATTTTCAGGGCAAGCCTCCACGCAACGTCCACAGTTGATACATGCGGTGGTCTCGTATTTTGAAGCCTCATCCTCTGTCATACATAAAAGAGCCGATGTGGTCTTTGTGGTAGGAACATCTACATTAAATAATGCAAATCCCATCATAGGACCTCCGGCAATCATCTTCTTTGCCGGTGCCTTCAATCCTCCGGCTGCTTCTAACAACTGACTGTAGCTTGTTCCAATGCTAATGTAGAAGTTTCTCGGATCACTGACCGCATCACCTGTAACGGTAAAAATTCTGTTGGTCAATGGCATTCCCAACTTAACCGCATTGTAAATGGCTACCATTGTCTCTACATTGTCCACGATACATCCTGCATCTGCCGGTAACATCTTGGAATTGATACTTCTGCCTGTGGTTGCAAAAATCAATTGACGCTCACCACCCTGTGGATATTTTGTCTGCAACGGACAAACTTCCATCCGAGGCTCTGACGCTACCAATGCTGACAATTTTTCGATGCAATCCGGCTTGTTGTCCTCAATGCCAAAGATTCCTTTGGCGTTTGGGAATAACTGAAGAATAATCTTCATTCCTTCTACAAGTTTTTCCGGTTGCTCTACCATACGTCTGTAGTCAGATGTCAGATATGGCTCACATTCCGCACAGTTTGCGATAATGTACTCAATTTTATCCGGTTCCTTTGGAGAAAGCTTAACATGTGTAGGGAATCCGGCACCACCCATTCCAACAACGCCTGCTTCCTTAATTTTGTCAATAATCTCCTGGTTGCTCAACTTTGAAACATCCTCTGTTTCCTCATATGCAACCTCATTAAATTCCCCATCGCTTTCAATAATGATGGAGTTTACCATATCACCAACGGTAACTCTTCTAGGCTCAATTGCCTTTACCGTTCCTGATATGGAAGAATAAATCGGAGACGATACGAAGCCACCTGCTTCCGCAATTTTCTGTCCTTTTAAAACAGCATCTCCTACAGCTACAATCGGTGTGGCTGGCGCACCAATATGCTGTGACAAAGGAAAAACAAGTTCTCCTTCCGGTAGCAATTCTTTGATTGGCTTTGACTTTGATAAATCCTTGCCATCCTGTGGATGAACGCCACCTTTAAATGTCTTTAGGCCCATGAACTGTACCCCTCTTTCTTTCGAACTTATGTGTATAAAACATATAGATTAATTATAACAATTATCCTCCAAAAGATGAAGTCTGTATTGTATCTTTTTGAGTACTTTTGCTATAATTATTGAAGCAACTGCTATGCCAAAAAATCGTTTTAGATGTATAGGAGACATTTATGAAACACTGGGTAGAAGCCTATAATTATCAACCAATATATGATGAGTTTGACTTTTTCTCTGAGGACACCATTGGTTATGATATTGAAACCACAGGACTAAGTTCCAAAAGACACCAGATTTATTTAATCGGCTGTTGCACCCGCAGAGGAAACGAAATTACACTCCATCAGTTTTTCGCAGAAACTCCCGGTGATGAATCAGAGATTATCATAGATTTTTTTGAACTGGCAAAAGATTATAAATATCAAATGACCTTCAATGGAGCCCGTTTTGACGAGCCCTTTCTCCTTGAACGTGCCCAAAAATTTGACATAAAGGATGATAATTTTCCCAAATATCACTTTGACATTTTCAAGGAATGTAACAAACTAAAAAAGCTTTTGGGTCTGGCTTCCTGTTCTCAAAAATCCATCGAATCCTTCCTTGGTATTCAGCGTATAGACACTTATTCCGGCGGGGAATTGATACCGGTCTACAAATCCTACATCCAACATCCCTCTTTGGAACAACTACGTATTTTAAAGCAACATAATTATGATGATGTAAGAGGTATGCTATCCCTTTTGCCAATATTGACTTACAACCATATTTTTGATACTGAATACCAAAAAATTTCAATAGAAAAGAATGTCTATAAGGACTACCAAGGTACCTCTCAGGCAGAGATAAAAATTTCCGGAAAATTATCCCAAATTTTCCCATCATCTTTTCGCCTGAATTCACCATTAGGATATGTTATTTTTGACCGGGATTCTTTTCAGGGGATGATACCACTTCACCATAATACACTACGGTACTATTTATCTGATTATAAAGACTATGTTTACCTGTTAAATGAAAATATTATTTTGTTGAAAGAACTGACCGATTATATCCCCAAAGACCAAAAGCGAAAGGCAACACCCGAGGAATGTTTTATAGAAAAAGAAGATGATTATATAAAACTTCCCCACAACTACCCTGTAGAAAAAAACGTCCATCTTTTTAAAGAAAGCAGGAAAGATAAAGAAATATACATCTCCCTTAACGAAATCAATTTTTGGGGCAACACCGAATCCGCCCAGAATTTTATAAAAACCTTTCTCCAGACCATGCTATCTGGCTACAAAAAAAACACGGATAAATGATTTCTCATCTATCCGTGTTTTTATTATTCATCTACTCTCTCATAAAAGAAAGAATATCGTCTCTTATATCCTATCTGCTTGTATTCCGTCACCTGTTCAGTACTACCGATAAACAAAATGCCTCGTTCCTTTAAAGATGATGCAAACTTAACGTAAACATCCCGTTTAGCCTCATCCGTAAAATAAATCAAAACATTACGACAGACAATCAAATCACAATGCTTCGGATATGGGTCTGACAGCAAATTATGCTGTTTGAAATCCACACACCTCTTAACCTCATCAGAAATCTGATATGACTTTCCAATCTGTGTGAAAAATCTTTTTTTGTACTCCGGAGGAACATTGGCAATGCTCTTCTCCGAATACAAGCCACGTTTTGCCGTCTCTATCACCTGTTTATCTATATCAGTAGCATGTATTCTTATCTTGCTGATATCAATATACTTCGATAATGCCATAACTAGAGAATATGGTTCGTCTCCGGTAGAACAGGCTGCCGACCAAATATTGAGGTTACTACCGAACTTGTCTATCAATTCCGGCACAAACTCTTTCACAAGCAAATCCCACTGCTCCGGATTCCGATAAAACTCCGAAACATTAATGGTCAAAAAATTAATAAACTCATCAAAGACATTTGAATCTGATTTTAACAATTTAACGTAGGCTTCATAAGATTCACACCCATTTTTACGAATCAATGAATCAATACGTCGACGCATCTGCTTTTCTTTATAAGAACTCAAATCGATCTTTGTCAATCGAAAGACATCGGCCTTAAACGCCTCATAATTGTCCATAACTCAAACCCCAACAACGATTTATTCTTCTGCTTCTTCCATTTCGTTAGCTACAGCCTCGATATCTACATCAGCAAACTCAGAATCATCTGTGTTTTCTTCCTTTTCTTCCGGCTCTAACATCGCCTTAATGCTAAGGCTAATCTTTTTATCTTCCTCACGGAACTCAACAATCTTAGCTTCGATTTCCTGTCCAACGCTCAAAACATCAGAAGGCTTCTCTACATGCTCTTTTGCAATCTGAGATACATGAAGTAATGCATCCACACCAGGAGCAAGTTCAACGAAAGCCCCAAAGTCAGTCATACGAGCAACCTTACCCTTTACAACTGTACCAACAGCAAATCTTGATGCAGCATCCTTCCAAGGATTCTCATCTTCAAACTTCATACTAAGGGCAATCTTCTTGTCATTGATATCCTTGATGAATACCTTAACCTTGTCGCCAACCTTGAATACCTTCTTAGGATTTTCAACACGTCCCCAAGACATCTCAGAGATATGCAAAAGTCCGTCAGCACCACCTAAGTCGATGAATGCACCAAAGTCTGTCACATTCTTAACGGTTCCTTCGATAACATCACCAACAGAAATCTTAGCAAACAACTCCTCAGAAAGTTTTGCCTTCTCAGCAACCAAAAGCTGCTTTCTGTCACCAATGATACGTCTTCTTCTTGGATTAAACTCTGTGATAACGAAGGAAATCTCCTGTCCGTTATACTTATTTAAATCCTTCTCATATGTATCTGATACAAGGCTTGCAGGAATAAAAATCTTTGCCTCATCGATAACAACACTAAGTCCACCGTTTAATACCTGAGCAACCTTAGCTGTGAGTACTTCATGATTTTCAAACGCCTCTTCCAATCTCTTATTGCCTTTTTCTGCAGCAAGTCTCTTGTAAGAGAGAGCAACCTGACCTTCACCGTCATTAACCTTGATCACCATAGCATCAATCTTGTCACCAACAGATACTACCTGAGTCAAGTCTACATTAGCTTCGTTGGTATATTCACTGCGGTGAATGATTCCGTCAGACTTGTATCCGATATCAACAGCAATCTCATCAGGCTTAACATTGATTACGGTACCTTCAACTACCTCTCCATTTCTTATTGTTTTAAATGATTCCTCTAGCATTTGTTCAAAACTCATTTCTGACATTTCTTTTGAACCTCCTCAATAATATTGTTTGGGGTAGATGCCCCTGCGGTAATACCTACACTGCCAATGGATTGAAGTACCGACAAATCAAAGTCGTCTTTTGTCTGTATGTAGTAAGTATCTTCACATTCTTTTTTGCATATTTCAAATAGCTTCTGCGTATTGGAACTGCTCTTCCCGCCAACCACAAGCATAGCGTCCACTGACTTGGCAATCTCCGCCGCTTCGCTCTGACGTTCCTCAGTCGCATTACAGATAGTATTCAAAACAATTATATCATACCCTTTTTGGCTGATGATTTCAACTAATTCTTTGAATTTATTGTAATTAAATGTCGTTTGTGATACAATGCAAATCTTTTTGTCAGAAAATTGCTCTAATTTCGTAATTTCATCCTTGGAAGAAATCACCAGATAATCCTCTCCCTGTATCCATCCTACAATTCCCTGAACCTCCGGATGATTCTCGTTGCCCACAATCACAACAGCTTCACCATTCCCGGAATGTTCTTCCACAATTTTGTGAATTTTCAACACAAAAGGACAGGTGGCATCCACAATATGAAATCCAGAGTTTTCCAATGCTTCTTTTGTATTTCTGGATATACCATGGGATCGAATTACCACCGTACCAGGGGAATATTTATCCAATTCATCCCCCTCCGGAATCACATGAACCCCCTTTTGTTCTAACTCTTTTACCACTTCTTCATTATGTATGATTGGGCCATAGGTATAAATTGCAGAAGATCCCTTTTCCACTTCGTCGTTTACCATATCCACCGCACGTTTTACACCGAAACAGAAGCCGGCACTTTTTGCCAGTTTTATTTCCATTTATTTTTTCTCCCTGCAAATTTCCACAATTCGTTCCACTACCTGCTCAATCGTCATATCTGATGAGTCCACAAGTACCGCATCCTCCGCCTGCTTCAGCGGTGAAATTTCTCTATGCATATCCCGATAATCTCTATCTTCAATGTCCTTTTTTATCTCTTCCAAATCACAGGATACACCTTTTTCACACAACTCCTGATAACGTCGCTTTGCCCTTGTAGATACACTGGCTGTCAAATATATTTTTGCCTGTGCATTTGGCAAGATGCAAGTTCCAATATCACGTCCATCCATAATAACATCCTGGGTAGCTGCAATATCCCGCTGTAACGAGAGCAATTTTTCTCTCACACAGCTATATACGCTGGTGGCAGAGGCCATATTTCCTACTGCTTCCCGGCGAATCTCAGCGGAAACATCCTGGCCATTTAACCAAACTTGCTGAAGACCATCTGCATGTTTGATTTCAATATCAATTTCTCCACACACATCAGCGATGGCCTTTTCATCGTCTTTGGAAATTCCCTTATTTAAAAGGAAAAGCGCAATGGCCCGATACATTGCTCCGGTATCTACATATATAAAATTTAATTCTTTTGCCACCAATTTTGCTATGGTGCTTTTTCCGGCGCCTGCCGGTCCGTCAATCGCTACATTAAAACTCATTTATTTCCTCCTTAACACTAATGCCTGCCAAATAACCGGTAGACCAGGCTATTTGCAAATTATAGCCTCCCGTGAATCCGTCCACATCCAGCACTTCCCCGGCAAAATACAAATTTTTTATCACTTTTGACTCCATAGTAGAGGGGTCAATCTGGTGCACATCCACACCGCCCTGGGTGATAATCGCCTCTTTGAAACTTCTGGTATCTAAAATTGTAAATGGAAACTCTTTCAACAAAGAAATGATTTTTTCTCTCTCCGCTTTGGTATATTCACAGACAGATTTCTGTTCATCAATTTCTGACAATTCTATCATAACCGGAATCATTTTTGAAGGCAGTAATTGTTGGAAAACACCTTTGATATGGGTTTTGGGATGTTCACTAAATATTCTAAGCAAACGATCATCCAACTGTTTTGCAGACAAAGCCGGTTTCAAATCAATATAAGCCTTAAGCTCCCCCGGTAAAAAACGGGATAAAACACTGCTGGCAGATAAAACCAGCGGTCCTGTCACGCCAAAGTGGGTAAACATCATCTCGCCGAATTCATCATATTTCTTTTTTCCTTTATCATAAACAGACAACTGTACATTTTTCAAAGAGAGCCCCTGCATTCTGGTAATATAAGATTCCCTCGTTTCCAATGGAACAAGCGCCGGTCGTAAATCCTTCACATTGTGTCCGGTTTCCCTGGCGAAGGTAAAGCCGTCTCCGGTAGAACCAGTTGTTTGATAGGAAAGTCCTCCGGTGGCTATAATTATACTATCGCCCTTTTGCACTTTATGATTTGATTGTTCTACTCCAATCACTTTATCGTTTTCCAAAACAAGTCCCGACACCTGTGTATGAAGTTTAATTTCCACTCCCTGTTCCTTCAGTGCTCTCTCAAATGTACGGATGACATCTGAAGAATGGTCAGACACAGGGAAAACACGATTGCCTCTTTCCACTTTGTACGGCATTCCATTCGTCTCAAAAAAATCCATAACGCTTTCGTTGGAAAAAGTGTAAAAAGCACTGTACATAAACTTAGGATTGCTAACCACATTTTGAAGTATCGTCTCCATGTCTGATGCATTGGTAAAGTTGCATCTTCCTTTTCCCGTAATATATATCTTTTTCCCCAGTTTTTCGTTCTTTTCCAGTAGCGTAACCTGATGCCCAGCAATGGCCGCAGAATAGGCTGCCATCATTCCTGCAGCGCCACCCCCAACGACTATGACCCTACTCATCCTCATCTCCCAATTTTGCGTATCGTATTTTTATGGAATCATCCACTCTGTCAATTTCATCATTTTCATAAACCTGATACTCGTCCCAAATATCCTCTAAAGTTTCCAATGTGGTGGAAACCTCGTCCTGCTTTTTCATACAAAGTGCCACAATAAGAGCATTAATCACGCTCAATGGTGCAACCAGGGAATCCACAATGGATGCCATGTCACTGCTGGCAATCAAGTTACATGAGGAATACAGATTCATAGGCGAATGTACGCTGTCTGTAAGGGTAATTACCTTTGCGCAGCGATTGTTTGCAAACTCCATCGCTTTTAGTGTACGCATAGAATACCTTGGAAAACTGATTCCAATCACAACATCCTCTGAATTCATATGTACCATCTGCTCAAAAATTTCGCTGGAACTGTTTGTCTGAATCAAAATCACATTATCAAACATCAGATTCAAATAGAAAGACAAAAAAGAAGCCAGTGGCGCACAACTGCGAATTCCCACCACGTATATTCTTCTGGCAGAAATAATGGTATCCACAGCCTGATCAAATACTGCCTCATCAATGTTGTCCATAGTCTCCCGAATCTTGTCTGCATCTGAAGATAAAACTGAACTGAGCACCGCGTTTTTTTCAATTCTGCCGTAAGTTACTTCCATTCGCTGAACGGAATTCAATTTATTACGAACCGTCTCTTCCAAAGCTTTTTGAAATTCCGGATAGCCTTTATACCCCAAAAACATTGCAAATCTAACAACTGTAGACTCACTGACCCCAACTGTTTTGCCAAGTTTTGCCGCCGTCAAAAAGGCAGCTTTATCATAATTATCAGTAATGTAATTGGTCAGCAGTTTCTGACCCTTGCTCATTGATTTATACATCTCATTCATCTTGGTGTTTAAATCATTTGTATTACTCATAACCCTACTCCATTTCTAAAAAAATCCGCTGGCAAACCATCTCTGATGGAATACCAACGGATTTTATTATACTACTTTATGAATGAAATTTAAACAGGGTATGATCCATTTTTTGTATCAGCCTTTGCAGGGTCTACACCTGTCTGCTGTGCCTCACGGTACTTAAAGAACTCTGTAGCAACCTTAGGGAACAATGCGTAGGAGAGAACATCCTCATCCTGCTGTTTCCACTGCTTCATTTCCTCTTCAAACTTTGCAAGTCCAGGCTCAAGTAAATCTGCCGGTCTGCAGGTAATGGCCTGATCCTTTTCATCGCCTAATACCTTTTCCACTACCTCTGGGTTAAACGGACGAACGGTCTGTCCATACTTTCCAAGGAGAATATCCTTGGTCTCCTTTGTAGCAACTTTATATCTCTCACCCATCAGTACATTAAATACAGCCTGGGTACCCACAATCTGTGAAGAAGGAGTTACAAGAGGTGGCTCGCCCAAGTCCTTACGAACTCTAGGTACTTCTGCCAAAACTTCCTCGTACTTGTCTTCCTTTCCCTGTTCTTTCAACTGGGAAATCAAATTGGAAAGCATACCACCCGGAACCTGATAACGCAATGTATTAATATTTACACCCAAAACCTTTGGATTCATAAGTCCTGATGCCAAAGCTTCCTCTCTCATAGGACGGAAGTAATCTGCAATTTCTGCCAACTGATTCTGATCCAGACCTGTATCAAACTCAGTTCCCTTAAATGCCTCAACCATAACCTCGGTAGCCGGCTGAGATGTACCAAGAGCAAATGGAGAAATAGCGGTATCAATAATATCACATCCAGCCTCCACAGCCTTCATATAGGTCATAGATGCTACACCTGATGTATAGTGAGTATGGAGATCAATCGGGAGAGTTGTTGCCTCTTTTAATGCCCGTACCAGCTCATCTGCCTTCTGAGGAACCAGAAGTCCTGCCATATCTTTGATACACAAAGAATCAGCTCCCATATCCTCTACTCTCTTTGCGATGTCCTTCCAGTAATCTAATGTGTATGCATCTCCCAAGGTATATGACAATGCAACCTGCGCATGTCCTTTTTCTTTTTTACATGCATCCACTGCTGTCTGCAAATTTCTAACATCATTTAAGCAGTCAAAAATACGAATGATATCAATACCATTTGCAATGGATTTCTGAACGAAATACTCTACCACATCATCCGGATAATGGCTGTATCCCAAAATATTCTGACCTCTGAAAAGCATCTGTAACTTCGTGTTTTTAAATCCATCACGAAGTTTACGAAGACGCTCCCATGGATCTTCTTTCAAAAAACGAAGGGAAGCATCAAAAGTTGCTCCACCCCAGCACTCTACTGCGTGGTATCCCACTTTATCCATCTTCTCAACGATTGGCAACATCTGCTCTGTTGTCATTCTTGTAGCAATCAAAGACTGATGTGCATCCCTTAATATTGTCTCTGTTATTTTAACAGGTTTCTTTACTACTTCAGACATAAATATCCTCCTTCATTAAACACCGAATATAGCCATAAACACACCTGCGGCTACGGCTGTACCGATTACACCGGCAACGTTTGGTCCCATAGCGTGCATCAACAGGAAGTTTGTAGGATCTTCTTCTGCTCCAACCTTCTGTGAAACACGAGCTGCCATAGGAACAGCAGAAACACCGGCAGAACCAATCAACGGATTAATCTTGCCCTTGGTAAGGAAGCAAAGTAATTTTCCAAACAAAACACCCATAGCTGTACCTACCGCAAAAGCAACCAATCCAAGCACTACAATCTTGATTGTAGTCCAGTTCAGGAAAGCTTCTGCACTTGTAGATGCACCAACTGATGTTCCCAGTAAAATAACAACGATATACATAAGTGCATTGGACGCTGTCTCTGAAAGCTGACGAACCACACCACATTCACGGAACAAGTTACCTAACATAAGCATACCAACAAGTGGAGCGGTGGTTGGCAAAAGCAAACAAACAATTACAGTTACCACAACCGGGAACAAAATCTTTTCCAATTTTGAAACCGGACGAAGGTTGTCCATGTGAATGGCTCTTTCCTTCTTGGTTGTGAGTGCTTTCATAATTGGTGGCTGGATAATAGGTACCAATGCCATATAGGAATATGCCGCCACCGCAATCGGACCCATCAAATCACTCTGCCCCAATTTTCCCGCCAGGAAAATAGAGGTCGGTCCATCTGCACCACCAATGATGGATACAGCTGCCGCTGCCTGATCACTGAATCCTAATAAAATAGCTAACAAATACGCACTAAAAATACCAAACTGTGCGGCTGCTCCAAGCAGAAAACTGATTGGATTTGCAATCAACGGACCAAAGTCTGTCATCGCACCGACTCCCAGGAAAATAAGTGATGGCAAAATAGACCATTCATCCAGAGAATAAAAATAATATAGCAAGCCTCCAACACCATTTGATGTCTCCTCAGGACTGGCAATGATATCAGGATAAATATTTACCAAAAGCATTCCAAATGCGATTGGAACCAATAACAGTGGCTCAAATCCTTTTTTTATTGCCAAGTACAGGAAAACACATGCAACTGCAATCATAATAAAATTCTTATAATTCAAGTTTGCAAATGCTGTCTGCTGAAGAAGGCGGCCTAACGTTTCAATAACGTAACTCATGTTAATTCCTCCTGTAACAGTTGTAATTACTCATTCATAGTAGCCAATAAAACTCCGGCCTCTACTGCCTGACCTTCAGATACTTCAATGCTGGCAACCACACCATCCTTTGGTGCAACAACTGGTGTCTCCATCTTCATAACTTCCAAAACCACAATAGGATCACCGGCTTTTACCTTTGTTCCAACTGCTGATTCAATCTTGAATACCTTTCCTGCAGCACCAGCTTCAATCTTGATGCTTCCGGCACTTCCGCTGGCAGCAGGTGCAGCCTTAGGCGCCGCAACAGGAGCGGCAACAGGTGCAGTAGCAACACCGCTTCCTCCCTTTTCCTCAACTGTAACATCATATGCAGTTCCATTTACAGTAATTGTGTAATTCTTCATTCTAACAATCCTCCTAAAATTAATATCTTCTCTTGATGGAACGAACTACAAAATCATCTGTAGATGCTCCTGTCTGCATTGCAATCGCCGCTGTAATAACAGCAATCAGTTCCAAATCATCCGGCTGGCTTTCTGTCGCCGAATCCACTTCTGTCTTTGCAATCTCAACCTTGGTTTCACTTTGATTCTTTTTGAATTTTTCCTGAAGAACAGGAATTACATTAAATCCATAAATAATCAGACAAATCAGTATCAATATGGCAAACACAACGGAAATCCCCATCACAGTATTCATTCCGGCTTTTCCCATGGTCTCTCCCAGGGAATAAACCATTTCAACGTTGATACCTGTCACTTCGTTTTTATTTGCATTCAGCACATAGGTCAATTTAACATCTCTTTTTTCAAAAGACATCAACTGAACAGCTGTAACCGTCTTTCCCGCTTTGGTGACGGAATAATCTTTCAGTCCCACAAATTCACCAACCTGTGGCTGGATTTCTGCCCATTGTGACATCAGGTCTGCATATATCTGTCCGTCTTCCTGAGATTCATAATACTGCTGATAATATGCAATCTCATCTGAGGACATTTCTCTCAATGCCTGAGCTGATTGTTCGCAGGCAGCCTGAAGATTACTGTTATTTGCATAATCCTCATCCTGTGACTGATTTCCGCAGGAACACAGTGCCAGCATACACATCAATGTGCTTACCAAAAGTATAAGTTTCTTTTTCATATGCTAACTCCTATTTTGTACCATGTTTTTTGTATGGACCATCCACACGCTTTGTGAACAACATTTCAAATCCGGCAATCAAATATTTTCTTGTGTCTGCCGGTTCAACAATTCGATCCACATAGCCTCTTCTGGCTGCATTTACAACACCACAATTTGAGTTTTCAAACTCTGTTGTCTTTTCAGCCAAAACAGATGCATCTGCACCTTCGTACATAATTTTTGCAGCCAAAGTCGCATCCATCGGAGCAATCTTTGCATCTGCGTATGCATAAACCAAATCTGCACCCAATGATTTTGAGTTCATCAAAATATAAGCACTTCCCACAGCCTGTCCAATCACAAATGAAATCTTTGGCACGCTGGCATTTGCAAATGCATATGTCATCTTGCCCAAAGCTCTGGAAATTCTGGCTTCTGAATCCAAAGTATGCTGATATCCTGCAACATTGGTAAGTGAAAGAAGCGGAATATCAAAAGCATCACAGAAGTTGATAAAGTCAGCTGCCTTTTCACATCCATCTGCTGTCAACTGACCCCCCTGTTCCTTCTGGTCTGATTCCTCTCGGTTTCCTACCACGCCAATGGTAATGCCATTTAACTTGATAAATCCTGTCATCATATCCTTGGCATATCCTGCCTTGGTCTCAACGAAAAGATTATTATCTGAAATTTCCTGTGCAAACAGTGCAATGTCTTTACACTTGCCATCTAACACAGAAGCTCTGTTCAGGTCATCTACACAGTCCTCAACACATCCCTCTTCCACATTGCACCCAGGCAAAATGCATACCAACTGTCTCACCTTTTCAAAGACATCTGCATCCTGTCCGATAAAATCAACATTGCCGGCAACGTTATACTGATATGTAGCAGCTGCTGTATCTTCTTTTTCTTCTCTGTTTCCAGGAATGGTGTTTGGCGCATTGACAAACAACTTTCCACTCTCAGACATCACTGTGAAATCGCTGATTGAGGTAAGAACGCTAAGTCCACCTCCACAATTTCCAAATACACCCATAATCTGTGGAATCACTCCTGATGCCGCTACTGCCTTGCTATAAATTGCCCCAAGGCTTTCCATAGCATCTACAGATTCCTGTAAGCGAATACCAGTGGAATCTAACAATCCAATGATTGGTGCTCCCATCTTCATCGCCATATCATAAACTGACATTATTTTTTTTGCATGCATCTCACCGATGGAACCGTTCAAAACGGATGGGTCCTGACAAAATACAAATACTAAATTACCATCGATTAAACCGTGACCAATCACAACTCCATCAGAAGGTGTCTGATCCTGACTCAAATCAAAATCAGTATTTCTTGATGTAACTAAAGCCCCCAGCTCAACAAAGCTGTGGTCATCAAGTAACTGTTCAATTCGGTTTAAAGCAGGGTTTGTTGAAACATTACTCATGCTTTCATCCTCCATCTATAAATATTTCAAAATTTGTCTATCATAATAATAGCGTTTTCCCTCTTTTATTTCAATCATTTTTTTGTTAATTTTTTCACTATTTTGGTATAAATTCTTACAAAGTCAAAAATGCTTTTTTCTTCATCAGTTTCCATCTTATGTCCCTGCCCACATACGGGCAATTGTTCCAAAATACCAATCTAAGCCTCTTCTCCCGAAGGGACAATCTATCTTTATGGGTTGTGTGGAAATGATATGGTTTCCAACCAACATCTGAAATTTTCCTATAGTCTGTGTCCCCTTTTTTGTGGCGGATATGCTGGTTGGATAATTCACTTTAAAATCCAATTTTTCCCAATCTGCCAGCAAAATTTTTGTAATCTTCTGTTTCACCCTGGGTCTGACATAAGTTTTATGATTCAGATCAAAATTATTATTTTCATCATCCTTTATCCATACAGATGCAAGCTTGGATGTTATATCCGGCACTTGCCGATAATGATAATTGCCGTCAATGTAGGAGCACAGCTTTTCACAATCCTTCCATTTATAGGTTTTGTTGTTTGGCCATCCGCATCCCAAAAGTGCCAAGGTGTATTTTCGCCCCTCAGACTCAACAGCTGCCACATAGCAATAACCTGCCTGGGATGTAAATCCGGTCTTTCCAGAAATACAGTTCCTGTTTTGCTGTAAGAATGCATTATGATTTCTACAGGAAAACGTTTTGCTCCCTTTCACGAAGCTATTTTTTTCTTTTTTCTCATAATTTGTAAAACTGTGTTCACCGGTTTGCGTAATCTGAAGGAACTTGTCACTTTGCGGAGAATCCCAGGCACAATACTTCATAATTTTTCCCAAATCGTAGGCTGTGGTTCCGTGAAAATTTTTTCCCTTCTTTTTATCCAACCCGTTAGGGGTCAGAAAATAACTGTCATTACACCCTAATTCAGCAGCCTTTTCATTCATCAGATTTGAAAACCCTTCCACGCTTCCCCCTATGTGTTCTGCCAACGCCACTGCTGAATCATTATGGGATTCTAACATCAGAGAATACAATAAGTCCTCCATTTTATAATACTCTCCCTCACAGATATTCAGCTGAACATCCGGCATACCGGCTGCATACTCCGAAACAGCCACATAGTCCTGGAGATTACCGTTTTCCAAGCATAAAATGCAGGTCAAAATCTTTGTTGTACTGGCATTTGCCCTATGGACGTCTGCTTCCTTTCCATAGAGTAGCCTTCCATTTTCCCCATCCATAACCGCAGCGGACAAAGCGTATAAGCTCCCCGGATTTATCTGATTTTCTTTTGCCGATACCACACAGGGAAACAACTGCGTCAGCAAAAAAATTCCACAAAAAAGGATACCTCCCGCCTTCCTCAATGGAACTATAAGAGATATCCATCCTTTACTCCTCATGCATTTACGTCCTTTTTATATCTATAAACACATCTTATGTGGTGGAGGAAAAATTATTCCCCGCCTACATCCAATTTAATTTCCTGTTCAGCCTGCTGTTTAAATTCATCCACCATATCCTGTGACGGGGTGGGAAGTTCGTCGATAGAGGAAACCCCAAAGGAACGCAAAAATTCCTCCGTTGTGCCAAAAAGCATCGGTCGTCCCGGTGCATCCAGCCTTCCAAGTTCTGTAACCAGTGAATACTCCACCAGTTTGCTCACTGCATGATCACAGGAAACCCCTCGGATTTTTTCAATCTCTGATTTTGTAATCGGCTGTTTATAAGCAATAATCGACAAAGTCTCCAACAAAACATCCGTCAGTATCTGCTTTCTTGGCTGTTTTGCAATACGAATCAGATAATCATATATATCTGCTGAGGTACACATCTGAAATGCGCCGTCCAGTTCTACAATCTGAACGCCTCTTCCTTCCTCTTCCCAACGATTCTTCATATCGAGAATTATCTCTTTTACCTCTTTTGTTTCCATCTCCAAAGCCTTGGCAATCCGCTGTGGCTCCAAAGCCTCTCCAAAGGTAAATAAAATTCCCTCTATAATCGCTTCCGCATGTTTTCTATCCATAACTACTCCCTTATCTTCCTTTAGGCAACTAATTTTGATTCAATCTTAATATCATCAAAGGTTTTTTCCTGAGAAATATAAATTGTGCCCGACTTCATCAACTCCAAAACAGCCAAAAAAGTCACTATAATCTCCAATCTGGAACTCTGTTTTTCCAACAACTGTCGAAAACTAAAGAATCTGTGGCTAGTGGCATACTCAGTGAGATAACCCATCTTGTCCTCCAGTGAAACCTCTTCTTTTTTAATTTCACCAAACTTGGAACGTATCGGATCAATCTTGTCCTTCTGTCGTTTCAGCACAGACTTAAAGATATCATTCAACTGATTCAAAGATAAATCTGCCACCAATTCTTTTGTGTCTATAGGAGGCTGATATGCCGCCACCTCTGCAGGAATAGTAGGTTCCTTGTAAAATACATGGGAGGCATCCACCTGACGGTCCTTCAGTTCAAATGCCATGCTTTTATATAATTTATATTCCAACAACTGCTGTACAAGCTCTGCTCTTGGGTCTTCCGCTTCTTCATCCTCCGTTTCCTGTGCCGGAAGAAGCATCTTTGATTTAATATCCAAAAGTGTCGCTGCCATTACCATAAACTCACTCATAACATTTAAATCATTTTGCTGCATCTGTCGGATATATTCCATATATTGATTTGTTATCTCAACAATAGGAATATCATAGATACTCACTTTATTTTTTTCCAAAAGGTGTAACAGCAAGTCCAACGGTCCCTCAAACACCTGTAATTTAAATTCTAATTGCATTTTTCTACCTCATTTTCTCTTTGACATTATATAGGTTTTATCCATCTTTTTCAACCTATTTTCTACAAGATTTAGTGCTTTTTATTTCAGAAAATACAATAAATAGTTGTTATTTTCTTTTTTATCCATACATATATTGAATAATAATCCCCTGAATGTCGTGGTATATCAATGATAAAACAAATTTGGAAACCTATTTTTTCTATTTTACTGTGCACTTTGATGCTATTTCATTCTTCCATCAACCTCTCGGCCGAACAAGACCATTCAAAAACAAACCAAACAAAATCTGCTGAACTTGATATCTCATCCCCCAGTGTTTGCTTAATGGAAACAAATACAGGTACCATTTGCTACGCTAAAAATGAAAATCAATCTCTGCCTATGGCCAGTGTGACCAAAGTTATGACGCTGCTTCTTATATTTGAGGCATTGGATGCCAAGCAGATTGCTCTGGATCAGTCTGTATCCATTTCAGAGCACGCCGCCTCTATGGGTGGTTCCCAGGTATTTTTGGAACCGGGAGAAATACAGACAGTGGAAACATTGATCAAATGCATTAGTATCGCCAGTGCCAATGATGGTTCTGTGGCCTTAGCTGAAACGGTTGCCGGGTCAGAAGAAGCCTTTGTTGAACGAATGAATCAAAAAGCCGGCGACTTACATATGGAAAACACACACTTCGTAAACTGTTGCGGACTGGACGCGCCAAACCACCACTCCAGTGCAAAAGATTTAGCGATTGTCAGTCGTGAACTCATTACAAAACATCCTGAAATTTTTGACTACTGTACCATCTGGCAAGAAGATATTACCCATCAGACAAAAAAGGGAGCAACTCCTTTCACACTTACCAATACAAATAAGCTGCTAAAACAGTATCCCTATGCCACAGGCCTGAAAACCGGTTCCACCAGCGTCGCCAAATACTGCCTCTCTGCAACAGCAAAAAAAGATAATCTGTCATTTATCGCAGTCATTATGGCAGCTCCAACACCAAAAGATCGTTTTAAGGATGCGCTGACTCTCTTAGAATACGGATTTAATTCCACCGGATTTTACACGGATTCCATCAAGGAAGCCACTTATCCTGTCAAAATAACAAAGGGCGTCAAAGATAAAATTGACGCCTCTCCGGAACATGATTTTACATTTCTCGCTTTGAAAGGGGAAAACCTATCCCAGATAAAGAAAAAAGAGATGGTAAAAAAAGAACTCCAGGCTCCAATAAAAAAGGGGACTGTTGTGGGAAAAATTTCTTATTATATCGGCGACAATTGTATCGGTTCCGTATCTCTTGTAGCTAACACCGGTGTTAAAAAAGCAACCTATCCCTATTATTTGTGGGATATCTCCCGTCAATACTTTATATCGGATAAGAAATCCGGTAAATAAAACATTCTCCAGTAAGAGCCATTGTGATCCGACATTACTTTCGCTTGCTCCAGCAATCTGAGTTTTACTTCCACCGGACTGATATACGGATTACTTTGAATCAAGAGAGCAATACCTCCGGCAACTACAGGCACCGCCATTGAGGTGCCTGTTTTTTTCGTATATCCCCCCTGATGGCTACAACTGACAATCTCACTACCGGGAGCATATACCTCCGGTTTTGAAACACATTGCCACGTGGGTCCCCTTCCGCTGTATCTGCTGGGGAAACACAAGTGATTCTGAATTTCAAAGCTTCCCACCGTAATCACCTTTGCATTGCTTCCTGGAATTGTCACACTCCCATCCTTTGGTCCGTTATTTCCGGCGGCACACAGGGTGACAATCCCCAAATCCCATGCATATTCCACCAAATCCATCAATTCCTCTTTTGTTTTCTCATTGACCGGGTGAATCAATCCCACAGAAATATTTAGAATTCTGATATTATGCTTCTTTCTATTGCTGATGCACCATCGGATTCCATGTAATAAATCCTGTATTTTTCCATCACCGTTTTTTCCCAAAACCCTGCCCACCACAAGTTTACTTTTAGGGGCAATTCCCTGATATTTTCCTTGGGAAGAGACTCCGCTTCCTGCACAGATACCGGCAATATGCGTTCCATGCCCGTATTCGTCATTACAAAATATATGACCATCCACAAAATCTTTAAATTCCACAATTCGTCGATCAAAATCACGATGTTTCACAATTCCGCTATCCAAAATACATATTCCAACACCTTCTGATAGTTTCTTGTCAAATTTTGCATCGTATCCGATCATTTGTCTCACTCTATCCATAGTATTTTATTGTTTTTTATTATCTTATGGCAAACAACAAAAAAAGAGGCTAGGCCTAAGCCTAACCTCTCTCGGAATCTCATTTTACTGCTCAACATCCTTGATGCTGAAACTGATTCTTCCCATTTTATCTTTACCAAGGCAAACAACCTTAACAATATCGCCAAGAGTTAAGACATCTTCCACATGTTCGATTCTTTCCTTAGAAATCTTAGAAATGTGAACCATTCCTTCCTTGCCAGGTGCAAACTCTAAGAATGCTCCAAACTCTTTAATGCTGATAACCTTGCCGGTAAAAATCTGTCCCTGTTCAAAATCTGTTGTAATGATTTTAATCATCTCTACAGCTTCATCCATCTTTGCAGCATCTGTGCCACATACAGAAACATTTCCTTCATCTGTGATGTCAATCTTTACACCGGTGCGCTCGATAATCTCGTTGATTGTCTTTCCACGCTGTCCAACCACATCACCAATCTTTGCAGGGTCAATCTGAATCTGAATAATCTTTGGTGCATACTTTCCAACCGTCTCACGAGGTGCAGAAATTGCCCTTGACATACACTCATCCATAATGTAGAAACGAGCTTCTCTGGTTCTTCTGATCGCCTCTTCAACAATCGGTCTGGTCAATCCGTGAATCTTAATATCCATCTGGATTGCTGTAATACCGTCCTTTGTACCGGTAACCTTAAAGTCCATATCTCCAAAGAAGTCCTCTAATCCCTGGATATCGGTAAGTACAATATAATCATCATCGGTATCTCCGGTTACAAGTCCGCAAGAGATACCTGCCACCATTTTCTTAATCGGAACACCGGCAGCCATAAGTGCCATACAAGATGCACAAGTAGAAGCCATAGAAGTGGATCCGTTAGACTCAAATGTCTCAGAAACGGCACGAATTGCATATGGGAACTCCTCTGTAGAAGGGAGAACCGGAAGCAATGCTCTCTCTGCTAACGCGCCATGTCCAATCTCACGACGTCCCGGGCCTCTGGATGGCTTTGTCTCACCTACAGAATATGACGGGAAGTTGTAGTGATGCATATAACGTTTTTCTGTTACATTTTCATCTAATCCATCTACTCTCTGTACCTCAGAAAGAGGTGCTAAAGTAACCACATCACAAATCTGTGTCTGACCACGGGTAAACATAGCAGAACCATGAACTCTCGGAATCAAATCGATTTCTGCTGAAAGTGGACGAATCTGATCAATACGTCTACCATCCGGACGCTTGTGATCCTTGAGAATCATCTTGCGGACAGTCTTCTTCTGGTACTGATATACAGCCTCTCCAAGAACAGCTAACCATTCCTCATTGTCTGCAAATGCCTCTTCAAATTTTTCTGTAATGTTGCGAATATTTTCTTCGCGAACCTGCTTAACATCCGTAAAGACTGCTTCTTCCATCTCTTCCGGAGTAACAATCTCTCTCATTGCTGCAAACATTTACTCAGGAATTGCTCAGCTGTTATAAGAAGGCTTTGGTGTACCAACTTCGGCAACCATCTGATTGATAAACGCAATGATTGTCTGGTTCACATCATGAGCCATATAAATTGCCTCAATCATTTTTGCTTCAGGAATCTCATTCGCTCCTGCCTCAATCATAATAACCTTCTTTTCGGTGGAAGCTACTGTAAGTTTTAAATCACCCTTGTCCCACTGCTCCTGAGATGGATTGACAATCAACTGACCATCAATCATACCAATCTGTGTCATAGCACATGGTCCGTCAAATGGGATATCTGAAATACATGTAGAAATCGCAGCACCAAGCATAGCTACTAATTCCGGTCTGCATTCAGGGTCAACACTCATAACCATATTGTTTAATGTTACATCATTTCTATAATCCTTCGGGAACAGAGGACGCATAGGTCTGTCAATCACACGAGCCGTTAAAACGGAATTTTCAGATGCCTTTCCCTCTCTCTTGTTAAATCCTCCAGGAATCTTTCCAACTGCATAAAGTTTCTCTTCAAACTCTACACTAAGTGGAAAAAAGTCAATTCCTTCTCTTGGCTTTTCAGAAGCTGTAGCAGTAGAAAGCACAGTAGTCTCTCCATACTGAATGAAAGCAGCACCGTTTGCCTGAGCAGCCACACGTCCTACATCCACTCTAAGAGTTCTTCCGGCCAAATCCATTGTAAATGTTTTTGTCATTTTATGTCTCCTTTTTCTTATATTGTTAAGACAGATCTCCGAAACTACTGATAAACACAGAACATTTCCATACTTATCAGTGGTCTCGGAATGAAGTCTCTGTCATATAACCAAATCAACACGAAAAAAGGACGGAATAGAAACCTACTCCGTCCATGTAAGCCAATTACTTTCTCAAGCCTAAACGCTCAATCAAAGAACGATATCTTTCGATATCAATTTCCTTAAGATATGCCAAGAGATTACGTCTCTTACCAATCATCTTAAGCATACCACGTCTTGAGTGGTGATCCTTAGGATTCTCCTTAAGATGCTCAGTTAACTCCTGAATTCTTGCTGTCAACACAGCAACCTGAACTTCCGGTGAACCTGTATCACCTGGTGTTCTGGCATACTCTTCCATAATGGCTGTTTTCTTTTCTTTTGAAATCATTTCAAATACCTCCTAAATTTTTATAACGCCTGTACTCAGCAAAAGGTCGGAGTTTCCATTTACCGAATACGGGTGAACTCATACCATCGAATTATATCATAGGTACATTGGAATGTAAACCTATTATTTTCCAAATCATCTCAGATAAAATCACATTTTAATCCAGCAAACTCACACAGCAAATAGGTGAACGGTTAAACGCACTGGAAATAATGATTCCGGTACTAGGTGTGCTGGCATGCACAATCTGTCCGCCACCGATATACATAGCCACATGATTGATTCCGCCGCCGCTTCCGTAAAATAATAAATCTCCCGGTTTCAACTCTGAGGTGCTGATTCGTCGACCACAGTTTGCCTGTGCTCTGGAAGAATGTGGCAGATAAATACCATACTTAGCATAAACAGACAGCACAAATCCGGAACAATCCGCTCCGTTTGTAAGGCTTGTTCCACCCCAAACATATGGATTCCCCACAAACTGTGTAGCGTAGGAAACCACCTGTACTCTTCCGTCAGAGACACCCTCTCCAAAACGAGCCTCTGTAAGTGTCATTGCATCCTTTAACTTCTGCTCACAGGATACAAACTCACCACTGACATATCCTGTCTCATTGTCAATGTTTACCTCTACCCAATCTCCCTGATTTTCTACAATTTCAAGGGCTGCTCCCTTGGGAACGGTACTGAGAATCTCAGATGTAGTATCCGGTGCAACTCGAACACGCAACACATCTGCCAAAACAACTGCCTTGTAAGACAAAACACTCTCTGCCTTTTCCTTTGCCGCATCACCGGTTAAAAGGAAATCTGATAATACATATCCTTCCACTTCTCCGGAAGAAATATGGGTCCAATCTCCCTGAACATCCAACACTTCACATCCTGCTTCGTTTGGAAGTTTTCCAACGATACTGGAGTCCTTGCTGGCAGCTTCTCTGATATTCGCATTACCATCCACATTTGCAATGCCTAAATTTGTATATCCGTAAGTATCCTCTGAGGCGCTGGCTGTGGCCACTACCTCTGAATCACTGACTGTAACATTTTTTGCAGTCCCTAAATCACCCACCGCATTTGCCACAATGCCGGCTGTCAAAGACGCATTTTCCTTTTTCTTTTGTGTATTACAAAAACTAAATACCAGACATCCTATGCACATAATAGAAAATGCCTGAATCACTCGATTTCTCATAAAATCCTCCTAATACTCCCCAAACAAAAAAACAGTAACCATTTGTTACTGTTCTTTGGTATTATAGCAAGCAAATATTACACTGTCAACATTTTTGTAACATTTATGTAATATTTACCTTTTTATAATAAATATTTTTTTAATGTGGGAACCAAAACATTCATATCAATAGGCTTAGCCACATGGGCATTCATTCCCACCTCTAAAGCTTTCTTTTTGTCCTCTGCAAATGCATTGGCAGTAATGGCTATAATAGGAATGCCCGCCTTCCCGGCTTCTCCCATCTGCCGAATTTTCTTTGTGGCCTCATAACCATCCAATATGGGCATCTGTACATCCATAAGAATCAGTTCATAATAATCTACCGGCTTCTTTTCCAGCATTTCTATACACTCCACACCGTTTGCCCCCCGTTCCACCAGAAGTCCTTTTTCTTCCAGTAGCGCTATGGCAATCTCAGCATTTAAATCATTGTCTTCTGCCAATAGAATTCTATGTCCTCTCAGCTTACTGTCTTCTATGGCTTCATCCGCTCTTTTCGGTTGTGTCTCCTCAAAGCTGGCAATCCGGCACGGAATACGGAAAGTAAAGATAGATCCTTCTCCCACCTTGCTCTCAACTTCAATGGTGCCATCCATAAGATCCACTAATTTTTTCACAATGCCCATTCCAAGACCTGTGCCTTCAATGCCGCTGTCTGTGGTAGATTTTTCTCTCACGAAAATTTCAAAGATATGGGACTGAAACTCCTCTGACATTCCAATTCCATTATCCTTTACGGACATTTCGTGATACACCCATCCTTCCTTAGGATGGGGACTCTGTTTTATGACACAATCAATCCTGCCACCATCCCCCGTGTATTTGATGGCATTGCTGACCAAATTTAAAATCACTTCTGTAACCCGGGTGGTATCAAAATAAACATAAGGATGTATAATTTCCTTTGAAATCGTTAAAGTCTGATGCTTCTTTTCCAGTTCTACTTCCACCATCTGCATACATTTTTCGAATATGCTTCCGGCTTCCACTGCACTCTCTTCCAACACCACATTTCCACTCTCAATCTTTGAGAGTTCCAAAACATTGTCTAAAATTGATAAAAGTGTCTGTCCGCATCCGTGAATTTTTCCCAGATAATCGTTTAATTCCTGACGGGATGTCTGACTTCTTCCTGCCAATTCTGCATAACCGATAATTGCATTCATAGGGGTACGAATATCATGACTCATATTAAATAAAAAAGCTGATTTTGCCCTGTTAGCTGCTTCTGCTTTTACGGCTGACTCCTGTAACAACTGCTGTTGGATTAGTTCTTTTTGTTTCTGTCTGTTCAGGAAAACATAAATGCATACCGCCAGCAAAAGAGACACCACCACCGTCATAGTGGCAATCTCAATGGTTGTTATTTTACTTTGTGCCAAAAATTCATAGGTACTCTCCATATTCATTTCCAGACAAAGTGCACCAATAATCTCACCGGAATCTCCCGCTGACCTTATGGGATAGCAAGCCGTAAAAATATGCCCCCAGGTGGTGTCTACACTATCCTGGGAATAGATAGTCTCCCCTGAAAGGGCCGCATCAATATACGGAATCATCTCTTTTTCTATGTAGGTGCCGGGATAAGCAAAATCCTCAGCATCCAGGTCCAATCCATCCACAAGATAAATCAGTTTTCCGTCTTTTCCCCTGGCAGCCGTATAGAGATATCGAGTAGAATTTAATGTTCGCAGCTCATTTAATTTTCCCTGCAACTCCTTATATCTGTCGGACTTCATATCATCAACTGTTGTAATATTCTCAAAATCCTCTTTTGTAAAACTATCGGATACCAACTGATATATGGCATCTGCACACTGAGTGTTTCTTTTTACAGAATCCTGCAATGTGTCCTTGCTGTAACGATTTTGCAAAATACATGTATAAATCAGGATAAACAAAACCACCAACAAAGAGACAAATATGACTCTTAAAAGTGTACGATGGGGCTTTCCCACTCCCTTCTGATTATCCTTTTTTCTGTTTTCATCTATCTCGCGCTGTTCCCCATGCTTGTCCCTCCCAAAAGCATAAACCCTCTACCTTCTATCTCATAGGACCATTTTATATCTAAATGGGAATTTTTTCCAGTAAAAAAGAGCCGCCAAAAGTGGCAGCTCGAATGCTTAATTCTCTTTATTGAAATATAACAACGCTTTTTTCTTGTCCTTGCTCATTTGATTTTTTAGTTCTTCCACAGACTCAAAACGAATCTCATCCCTTAAATGTTCCAAGAAATACACGCACACTTTCTTTTCATATACATCCTGTTCAAAATCCAAAATATGGGTTTCCACCCCTACAACTCCGGTTCCGTCTACCGTAGGTTTTGTCCCCACATTGGTCACTCCGTGATACGTCTTGTGCTCCATTTCAACCAATGTGACATAAACGCCGTTTTTAGGGAGTAGCTTATTCTCGGGGGGAATCAGATTGATGGTTGGTATCCCTATCTTTGTTCCCAGATGTCTTCCGTGTACCACAGTGCCCCATATAAAATAGTGATATCCCAGCAATTCGTTGGCAACAGAAACATTGCCCTTAGAAATTTCCTCTCTCACGTAGGTGCTACTGATATCCCGGTTGTCCTGTTTTAATTTTTCTACCACCTCAAGACGAAAGTCATATTTTTTTGATAACTTCTGAAGCAAAAAAATATCACCTTTTCCCATCTTTCCAAAGTGGAAATCCGTGCCACATACCAGATATTTCATGCGAAACTGATTTACTAAAAGTTTGACAAATTCTTCCGGCTCATAGGACATAATCTCTTCAAAAGGGCATTGCACCATATAGGAAATCCCCTGTTTTTCCAAAAGGTTCATCCGCTCCTTGTTGGTAATCAACTGCTTTGTGTTATCCTTGGCCAGTCGAATTCTCGGAGAAACATCAAAGGTGAACAGCAGGGATTTCAGACCAGTCTTTTCCTGCTGTAACAGTTTTTCTGTCAACAAATCATGTCCTTTATGTATGCCGTCAAATTTTCCAACCGTAACGGCCGTGTCATCTGTCATTTTATAATCAAGTGCTGTAATTACTTCCATATTATTTATTCCAAAAACATTTTCTCCGGTTTAAATACTTGTCCATTCCAATGGAAAATACCTACAAAAGTTCCGCCAGACATATACATACGAACACTCCGATTCTCTTCCGTAAAGTCAACCTCTGTTTTTACTTCATCTATCGACAGGGCATTTCCATTTTTTAATTTTCCATCTGCATTTGGGACGCCATACACCTCAGGGAACTTTTCAAACAGTGAATCCACAGAAATCATTTTTTCTTCCAATTTTCCCTGTTCTTTTAAACGTTGAATTTCTTCCAGAGTGATACTATCCTCAATCAAGAAATTAGATACCCTGGTGCGAACCAAGGACTCCATACACGCCCCGCAGTTTAATTTTTGTCCCACATCATGACAAAGGGTTCTGATATAGGTTCCCTTAGAACAGGACACCTCAAAGGTAACCCTAGGAAGACTGATATCTAAAATATTAATTTCTGATATATAGATATCCCTTGGCTTACGCTCTATCTCAATTCCCTGTCTCGCCAAGTCGCAAAGCTTTTTCCCATTTACTTTTAGGGCGGAATACATAGGCGGAATCTGCTGTGAGTTTCCTACAAAGGATAATAAAACTTCTTTTACCAAATCCTCCGTCACATCCACCGGCTTGGTAGACAAAACCTTTCCTGTCATGTCCTGTGTATCTGTGGTAATTCCCAGATGCATCACTGCTCGGTAGGTTTTATCCTTATCCGTCAACAAGTCGCATACTTTTGTGGCCTTTCCTACACATACCGGCAAAACCCCTATGGCATCCGGGTCCAGCGTTCCTGTATGTCCTATTTTTTTTATTCCTAAAATTCCTCTAAGCTTTGCTACCACATCAAAGGAGGTATACCCTGCCTCCTTGTATACGTTTATAATTCCGCTTTTCATAACTATCCTCGGTTTAATTGTTCTGCCACATCCTCAGACACCTGTGAAATCATCTGCCATGGGTCATTTCCTGACATGGTAAACCCGGCAGCCTTTTTATGTCCGCCCCCCTGATATTTCGTGGCAATCACAGATAAATCTACCATATCTCCCTTTGCCCGGGTGCTCACCTTAAACTCACCCGGCGTCAACTCATAAAGGAAAATCGCCACCTGCACATCCTTGGTAATCCGTAGCTGGCTCACAATACCATCCAAGTGTTTTGGAAGCACGTGAAACTCTTCCATCTCCTCTTTGGTAATCACACTACCGATGCAACTGCCATTTTGAAACAGACGGCTTTTCAAAAGTGCCTGCCCAAGAATTTTATTTTGAGCAAAAGTTTTTTCATAGAATGTTTTGTCAATAATCGCCGGATAATCAATTCCAAGTTCCATCAAATCTCCTGCAATTTCCATTGTAGATTTCGATGTGCACGAATATTGGAAAACACCTGTGTCATGAACCATCCCTGTATAAATACACTCTGCAATTTCTTTGGTCAGTTTGTCGTTATCCAGGACACCATAAACCAGTTCACAGGTTGAACTGGCATCCGGCACGATTAAGTTATCATCTGCAAAGGATCGATTGCTTACATGATGATCAATGCATAGTGTCCTCTTCGCTTTTTCATAGAGAACACCAAAATCACCAATACGACCTACATCGCCGCAATCCAATACCAGGAACAAATCATATGTCCTGTTTTCATCCTCCACCGTACTGCAGATAGTTTCTGAGCCCTGTAAAAACTTAAAGATATTTGGAATCGGCTCTAAATATACCGTAACATCTATCTTGGGATAATAGGCGCGAACATAGTTGTAAACAGCAAGGCAGGAGCCAACGCAGTCTCCATCCGGACGTATGTGTCCGGCAATGGCCATTGTCTGAATTTTTTCCAATTCGTAATCTAAGTGCATAGCATTGCCCCCTATTTGTTATTCACCTCATCAATCATTTTTGACATTCTGACGCCATATTCAATGGACTGGTCCAAAATAAAATGTATCTCCGGTGTATTTCTCAAATTAATGTTTGCTGCAAGCTGTCTACGGATATATCCCGCTGAACACTTTAAGCCTTCCATCGTATCCTGCTGGGCTTTTTCATCTCCCAAAACACTGATGTACGCCTTAGCAGTTTTCAAATCCGGAGCCACCTCCACAGCAACAACGCTGCAGAGAGGACTCACTCTGGGGTCTTTTATCTCCCCTCTCAAAATATTACTCAATTCACGAAGAACCTCTTCATTGATTCTTGTATTTTTAATACTTCTTTTTTTCATTTTCTACCTCGGAACTTCAACCATAATATATGCTTCAATCACATCATCTTCCTGAATATCATTGAATCCATCCATCACAAGTCCACATTCGTATCCGGCCTTAACTTCTTTTACATCATCCTTAAATCTCTTAAGGGAAGCCAAATCTCCTTCAAAAATCTGCTCGCTTTCACGGCTGACTCTCACCTTGCATCCTCTGCTGAAGTATCCATCCAAAACATAAGATCCGGCAATATTTCCCACGTCAGAAGCCTTAAATACCTGACGAACCTGAGCATGACCGATCACCTTTTCTTCATATACTGGATCCAGCATACCCTTCATAGCTGCTTCCACATCTTCGATGGCATTGTAGATAACCTTATACAAACGTACATCTACGCCCTCTCTGTCTGCAGTAGCCTTTGCCTGTGCATCCGGTCTTACATTAAATCCAATAATAATTGCGTTGGAAGCAGATGCCAGAATCACATCACTTTCATTAATGGCACCAACACCACCATGGATAATCTTAACGACAACTTCCTCATTGGACAGCTTAACCAAGGATTGTTTTACCGCCTCAACAGAACCCTGTACATCGGCTTTTACAATAATATTCAATTCTTTTACGTTACCTGACTGAATCTGTGAGAACAAATCATCCAGTGACATCTTTGCCTTGGTATCCTCAATCAGCTTGTTCTTACCCTCAGAAATAAAGGTCTCCGCAAAAGCTCTTGCCTCTTTTTCTGACTCATGAGCCACAAAAATCTCACCGGCATTTGGAACATCACTCAAACCTAAAATCTCTACAGGAGTGGAAGGAGTTGCTACTTTGACACGTCTTCCGTTCTCATCAATCATGGCACGAACGCGACCATAAGAGCTTCCTGCCGCAATAGGATCTCCCACGTGAAGGGTACCTTTTTGTACCAAAACAGTGGCTACCGCACCACGTCCCTTGTCAAGCTGAGCCTCAATCACCAGACCTCTGGCTGTTCTCTTAGGATCTGCCTTTAACTCAAGAACCTCTGCGGTCAACAGTATCATCTCAAGTAAAGTATCGATTCCCTCATGAGTATGTGCAGAAACAGGGACAAATATTGTACTTCCGCCCCAATCTTCTGGAATTAATTCATACTCGGAAAGTTCCTGTTTTACTCTCTCGATATTGGCATTTGGCTTATCAATTTTGTTAATAGCAACGATAATCTCAATTCCGGCAGCTTTGGCATGGTTAATGGCCTCCACAGTCTGTGGCATAACACCATCATCTGCAGCTACAACCAAAATTGCAATATCTGTAGAATTGGCACCACGCATACGCATAGCAGTAAATGCCTCGTGTCCCGGTGTATCCAGGAATGTAATTTTCTGTCCGTTAATTGGCACCATGTATGCACCAATGTGCTGTGTGATACCGCCCGCCTCGCGGTCAGTAACCTTTGTATCTCTAATTGCATCCAAAAGAGAAGTCTTACCATGATCTACGTGACCCATAACACAAACAACAGGTGGACGTGGAACCATGTTTTCTTCGTTTTCTTCCTCTTCCTTAAGCAGTTCTTCAATAACATCTACCTTCACTTCAGGTTCGCAGATGCAGTTAAACTCCAATGCAATCTCCTCAGCCTGATCGTAGTCTACCTCTTGGTTGACCGTAACCATCACACCCTTCAAAAAGAGTTTCTTTACAATGGTAGATGCCTGAACTTTCATCTTATCTGCCAAATCTTTAATGGTGATTCTCTCAGGCAAAGTCAAAGTAAGAATTTCATTCGGATCCTTTTCCACAGGTTTTTGCTGTGGCGCTTTATTTTTCTTCTTACCACCGTTTTTCTCAAGATTTACATATCTTTCCTGCTTCTTTCCGCCTAACTGATCGTAATCATGCTTCTTTTTATTGCGATTGTTGTCGCGGTCTCTTCCTTCTTTTGGACGATTGTTTACAGGTGCTGCCTGTGCAGGTGCACCACCTCTTCGGTTTTCACCAGCGAAGTTATTTCTGCCGCCGTTATTATTGTTTCTGTTTCCATCGTTTGTTCGCTGTGGTCTGCGCTCATCTCTGTTATCACGTTTTGGACGATTCTGCTGACGATCGTCTCTTGGCGCCCCATCTTTAACCGGACGAGACGGACGATTTTCGTTCTGCTGTCTCTGCTGATTTTCTCTGCGCTCCTGCTGTCTCTTTCTCTCCTGTTCTTCCTGAATACGGTGAGAAGGACGAACAGACCGCTCGCTCTCCGGTCTGATGGAAATACGGCCCTGCATAGGCTTTTTCTCAGCAGGCTTATCCTGTCCCGGACGAGATGCTCTGGTTCCATCCGGTCTGCGACGAGGGCGATCTCCTTCCCTGCGTGATCTCGGCTGTTTACTATACTGTGCGTTAAACACAGCTGTTATACTGGATTTCTTTTTCGGGCGCTGTCCCTCCGAAGTTTTTCCACCTTTTTCCGAATCGTTCTTCTTTTCTGCAGAAGCTTCTTTTACTTCCGGTTTTTCTTCCTTTTTCGGTGCAACCTTTTCTGTTTCCTGCTTTTTCTCCTGCTTTGAAAACTTTTTTTCCACCATAGTCAGGGCATCTCCGTCGATACCACTCTGACTTTTTACTTCAACACCCTGCTCAGCCAAAAAAGAAATAATATCTTTTGACTGCACATCTAACTGTTTTGCCAACTCATATACTCTAACTTTTGCCATACTATATCCTCCATTATCCAGTTTTATACCAAATCAATCTTTTGGGCTATTGCTTTTGCCAGATTTTCATCCAACACAGCCACCGATGCACGAAACTGTTTCCCGATAGCATATCCCAATTCATCCTTTGTACCATAAAATCTAAGTTCACATCCATAATACCGGCACATATCGGAAAAGTTCTTCTTTGTATTATCAGAGGCATCTGTCGCTACGATTACCAAATAGGCCTTATACGCTCTAACGGCATTTTCCACCGAAAACTCTCCGCTGACAACTTTTCTGGCCTTCTCTGCCAATCCCAACATAGATAACGCTCTATTCTGCATTCGATATCTCCTTTTCCAACTGCTCTATGATTTCATCTGGTATTTTACACTTCAAGGAACGCTCTAAACCTTTGTTCTTTAATGCTTTCTGAAAACACAATGCATCTTTACATATGTAAGCACCTCGACCATTTGCACGATTTGTCTTATCCAGAATAAAGTCATCTTCCGGTGTCTTCACCACACGAACCAATGATACTTTTTCTTTCATTTCGCCGCAACCCACACACTTGCGTAATACTTTCTGTTTTCCACTCATAACAAAACCTTAGTCCTCTGTAACTTCTGTTTCTTTTTCTGCTACAACTTCTTCATCCTCTGAATATTCCTCATCGTACTCCTCATCATCGTAATATTCATCGTCGTCGTAGTACTCATCATCATAGTCGTTTTCATAATCCATGAAATCGCCAGCTTCTCTTGCCTGAGTCTCACTCTTGATGTCAATTTTGTATCCTGTTAATCTGGCAGCCAGTCTTGCATTCTGTCCTTCCTTACCAATTGCCAGTGATAACTGATAATCAGGAACAACCACCTTTGCTGTCTTTTCATCTGCATCTGCAATAACAGAAATGACTTTTGCAGGGCTAAGCGCATGCTCAATTAACATAGCCGGATTTTCGTTCCATTCAATAATGTCGATTTTTTCACCGCGAAGCTCATCAACAATGGCATTTACACGGCTTCCGTTCATACCCACGCATGCTCCAACCGGATCCACATCCTCATCTGCAGAATAAACAGCAATCTTGGTTCTGCTTCCTGCCTCACGGGCAATAGCTTTGATTTCTACCACGCCATCCCGAACTTCTGCCACTTCTTCCTCGAACAATCTCTTAACCAACTCAGGATGAGTTCTTGAAACAAGAATCTTAGGTCCTCTTGTTGTATCACGAACCTCAAGAATGTATACCTTAATTCTTTCTGTAGGCTGGAAATGTTCTCCCTTAACCTGCTCGTTTTCCGCAAGAAAAGCATCTGTCTTTCCTAAATTGATGCTGATATTTCTTCCAACATATCTCTGAACAATACCGGTAACTACATCCTTTTCCAAGGTGTAATACTCATCGTAAATCATCTTTCTTTCTTCTTCTCTGATTTTCTGGAGAATGGTATTTTTTGCACTCATTGCAGCAATACGGCCAAAGTCCTTAGACTTAATTTCCACATTGACCACATCACCAATATTTAAGCTTCCGTCAATATCCTGGGCATCTTCTAAGCTAATCTGCTCTACGGAATCCTCCACATCCTCAACAACGGTCTTTGCCAAGGTCACATGGTACTCACAGGTATCCGGATTAATATTTACAGAAACGTTATCAGCCTTACCGAAATGATTTTTACATGCAATCAAAAGAGAATTCTCAATTGCCTCAAGTAAAACACTTTTACTGATATTCTTTTCTGCCTCCAACATATTTAACGCTTCTAACAATTCATTGTTTTTCATTCTTTTTTCCTCCTAATTTTTTTGTTATGGTACGCTAAAAATCAAATGCCAGACGAATTAACGCAATATCTGACTTATTAAATACAATTTCTTTTTCTTCCTGGGTAACAATTGTCACCGTATCTGCATCAAAAGCAGTGAGTGTTCCATAAAATTCTTTTTGCTTATCTATGGCTTTATAGGTTCTGATTTCCAATTCCTTGCCCATACTGCGGACATAGTCTTTTTCTTTTTTTAACGGTCTGCCAAGTCCCGGAGAACTCACCTCAAAAGTGTAAGTTCCTGAAATATAATCCAATTCATCTAAAAGTTCGTTCATTTCCCGGCTTACAGCAACACAATCGTCAATGGTTATTCCTCCCGGCTTATCAATATATGCACGAAGGTAATATTCCTGACCTTCTTTTACATACTCTACATCCACCAGTTCAAAACCCATACGCTGAAGAATCGGCTGTATCAACTCTTCTGTTTTGCTTTCGTATATCTCTCTTTGCGACATAACTTCACCACCTTTTTATTTTTGAAACATTTTACCTATACAAACAATTAAGAGTGGACTGATGTCCACTCTTAATCTAGTAACATTATTGTGCAAAACGCAAACAGTTCGTAGGGGAATCGAACCCCTGATTCCGCCGTGAGAGGGCGGCGTCTTAACCGCTTGACCAACGAACCATCTTGTCTTGTTATCGCACCGCGACAACAAGACTATGATATACTATAACACTATTATATGTCAAGTACATTTTTAATATTTTTTAATCTTCATATCCATTTGGATTATTTTTCTGCCAGCGCCATGAATCTGCACACATTTCCTTGATTCCGTACTTGGCTGTCCAGCCCAATTCTTCTTTTGCCTTTGTGGCATCTGAATAACAGGTTGCAATATCTCCGGCACGTCTCGGTTTAATCACATATGGGATTTTAACACCGTTTGCTTCCTCAAAGTTTTTCACAATATCCAGTACACTGTATCCTACCCCTGTACCTAAATTGTAAACACAAAGTCCGGCGTTCTCCTCAATTTTCTTTAAGGCTTTTACATGGCCAATCGCCAAGTCCACCACATGGATATAATCTCTGACACCTGTGCCATCTGGAGTATCATAATCATTTCCGAATACGCCCAATTCTTTCAGCTTGCCAACTGCAACCTGGGTGATATAAGGCATAAGATTATTCGGAATACCATTTGGATTCTCTCCCATAGTTCCGCTTGGATGAGCTCCGATTGGATTGAAGTAACGAAGGAGAATCACATTCCATGTAGGATCTGCCTTTTGCATATCAGATAAAATCTGTTCAAGCATTGACTTTGTCCATCCGTAAGGATTGGTGCACTGTCCCTTAGGACATTCCTCTGTGATTGGAATCTGGGCCGGATTACCATATACCGTTGCAGATGAAGAGAAAATAATATTTTTCACATTATGCTGTCTCATTACATCCACCAATGTCAATGTGCCGGCAATATTATTTTCATAATACTCCCATGGCTTTTCCACAGACTCACCAACAGCCTTTAATCCCGCAAAGTGAATACAGCTGTCAATCTGCTCCTTGTCGAAAATCTCATTTAATCTATCTCTGTCAAGAATATCTCCCTTATAAAATGTCAAATCTTTTCCGGTAATCGCCTTGACACGTTCCAATGATTTTTCACTGGAATTGCATAAGTTATCCAAAACAACAACTTCATATCCAGCCTGTAAAAGTTCTACGCAGGTATGACTACCAATATATCCTGCACCACCGGTAACTAATATTGCCATATTTTTTCCTCCTCAAAAAGTACTTTATATTTATATTATAATTATATCACAAACAAATTCAATGAGGAAACCATTTTTTGATTTTCGGTTTCTATATTATAAAAAATGGTCCGGACTTTTCATCCGGACCCAAAAGCAATGTTATGCTACATTCTTCTTCGCAAGTTCAACCAACTCAGCAAATCCAGCTGCATCATTTACAGCCATCTCAGCCAACATCTTGCGGTTCATCTCAACACCAGCAACCTTCAATCCATACATAAACTTGCTGTATGATAAACCATTCAATCTTGCAGCAGCGTTGATACGTGCAATCCATAACTGACGCATCTGTCTCTTTCTCTGCTTTCTACCCGCATAAGAACTTGTCAAAGCTCTCATAACTGACTGCTTAGCTACACGGTACTGCTTAGAACGAGCACCTCTGTAACCCTTTGCCATCTTTAAAACTCTGTTATGCTTCTTTTTAGCGTTCATTCCGCCTTTAATTCTTGCCATCTTACATATCCTCCTTAACCGTTCAATTAGCTATAAGGTAAAACCTTTTTCATATTCTTAACATTTGTTGCATCTGTCATTGTAGACTTTCTAAGATTTCTCTTTCTCTTAGTAGTCTTCTTGGTTAAGATATGGCTCTTGTAAGCTTTATTTCTTTTTAACTTTCCTGTTCCTGTTGTAGAAAAGCGCTTTGCAGCTGCTCTTTTTGTCTTAATTTTTGGCATTTCATTTTCCTCCTTAAATTATCTTTTCTCTGCCAGCACCATACTAATGCTTCTGCCTTCTTGCTTTGGTGCTTTCTCCACTACTGCAACTTCTTCCATCTCTGCAGCAAAATCATCTAAGATGTGCTTGCTGTGTGCAATATGTGCCATCTCTCGACCGCGGAAACGAAGTGTGATTTTTACCTTGTTGCCCTTGGCAATAAATTTCTTTGCAGCATTTACCTTGGTATTCAAATCGTTAGCTTCAATATTTGGAGACAATCGGATTTCTTTTACCTCAACTGTCTTCTGCTTCTTCTTTGCCTCTTTTTCCTTGCGTGCAAGCTCATAACGATATTTACCATAATCGATAATCTTGCATACCGGTGGTTTAGCATTCGGAGCAATCTTGACCAAATCAAGTTCTGCCTGCTCTGCCAATTTCATAGCTTCCTTTGCCGACATAATGCCGAGCTGTTCTCCGTCGGAACTGATTAATCTGACTTCTTTGTCTCTAATCTGTTCGTTAATCATTAATTCGCTAATGGTCTTATACCTCCAATAAAAAAAGTGGATAGGCAGACTATCCACAATCAAGTTCACAACAAATCAAAATAAAATGCTGGAATATGAACACTAAGTCACAATCGTGCTTAGGTGAGAGTGGATACTCTACTTGGTTTTCACAACACAAGTACTCTACCACAGAATATTGGCGGAGTCAACTGTTTTTTTACTTACTACATTTAAATTCTTGATTCCATAGCTTATAGTACCAACTGTCTCCCGGCACCTTGTTTGGTATGCAAATTCCCGGCGAATTTTGTGATTATCTCGCAATTTTGTAGGATTTTTCATACCAAGAGAGGCCACTCGCACTTATATGGTATGGAATTGAACTATGGGGCAGGTCAAGATTTCATACTAAAGAGCACATTATGTAATACTTGGTATGATACCTCTTATCATTTGCCCCATCATAGCCATCAGTGACTTCCCCTAATAGCTTTATTCCAACGCCGACTTCACTTTTTCTTTGCTAAGACAGCGTTTCTGCTTATTTGCCAGTGCCTTGACTCTGGCAGTTAAAAGAATCTTCCGGCCCTCTTCGTTTCTGGTATATACCAGTTCGTAATTACCAAGATACGGACGAATACTGTTCAAAAAAGCCGTTGCCAACTCCTTTTTCCCTGCAAATACATTTGGAACACAGTAATATCCGTTTTTGCACTTGTGATGTTTCTTTTGCACAAGCAAATACCGCTGGTTTTCCACCGGAGAATAGAAATCCATCACACACTCAGCAAACAATGTTTTGTCCCGTCCCGTGCCGCCTGTGAGATAAACGCAATGATTAACTGCATTGGATTCCACCTTTACACGACATCTGGGATCCTCCAACATCCCCTGTGAAACCAAAGCCTTGCGAATTCCCTCTCCGATATACTGTAGCCGCTTATAAGGACTTCTCAACATAAACAACTTCGGTATTCGCATAAATAGCTCCACTAGAGCAAATCCAATCATCACAAAACAACAAGTTCCTAAAAAAGTCCCTTCATATTGATCGGATACACGTAAGCCAACATTCGACAGCACCATTAGGATGGTAGAGAAAATCACATCTCGTATAGCATCATAAATCACAACCGAATCTAACAGGGAAGTTTCCACTTCCGTCTCGCGAACCACTTCCATCTGGTCATGTATTTCCAACGCCTTTTCCCACCCCTCTTTCAAAGATTGGCGCTGATCTGATAGTGCAAGCATCTGCTTGTTTATATGTTCCACATGATGTCTATTGAATGGCGGCTTGATATAGGAAAGCCGTTCTATTCCACTCTCGATATAATCCATCTCATAGTGTAAACCCAGAAAATGCTTCATTCTTCGTTTCAGCAACATGAAATCCTCACTGATTTCTTCGCCTTGGGTAGTAGAAGTCTTCTCCGGATACAGACATACCAAATGCCATATATTGCTGGTTTTATCCGGGTTATCCTTCATTGCGCGAATAGCGCGACCACGCATCTGATTACTCAACATATAAGAACCTACAAAAGAAGCCAAAATCAAGGAATTGATGCAAGGGGAATCCCAGCCTTCTCCCAGCAGGGATTTGGTTCCCACTAAGATATGAATATATCCGGCAGCAAAGATATCTGTCACAGCCCCGGTAAGAAAATGTGCATCTCCCACAGCTGTCGCTTTTACATATTCTTCTTGTGACAGTTGTCCTGCCGAGACAAAGGAAATCTTATCTCCTCCAACCGCCTGAAGCAAAGCATCCTTTGCCGAAGCCGGAATAATAACAACACTTCCGCATAGTACACCAAGTTTTGGCTGTGGCTGTTTCATATCTTTGGCAAAGTGTCTTCGCAATTGTTCAAAGAAAGGAAGCACGCCTAAGGTATCAATACTCACCTCATCCTTTCCCAGCGCCTTTTCCACCTCTTTTCGTATATAGTCTGTAAGAATCAACATACGAAGGTCAGTGCCAAGATTACGGTATTCGTGAGTGGCAATATCCAGAATGCTGTTCACCTTTCCTTTGGAGGTGGTCAACATCTTCTCCACCGCACCACTCTTTTGCAAAATAACCTTTCGCTTTTCAATCAAGCCTTCCAATTTCAATTTATCTGTCAGTTGCTCTACAAAGACAGCATCCACCGAAAAATGCTCGGTATGTTCAAATAAGAGTTGTTGTAACAGCGTTTCCATCCATTTGGAATTTATGTCCGGCAAACGATTTGCCCCCAGCATTCTCTTGTATTGCTGTGGGAAATCCACACCTCTGGCTTGTAAATAAATCAGCAGGGAGGAAAGATAAGCAGGGTCATCCAAAATCTCATCCGTAGAAACAAGACCACTGAAAAAAGCATGCCCACGAACACCGGAGAGAAGTTGATCATCCTGCAGCAATTCTTCCAACATGGCTTTGGCCTTGTCCATATGTTCCTTAACAGATTTCTCCTCTTCCCTGGTAGGATAATTAAAATACACAAAATCCTGATGAGGGCATAAAGAACCATCCTTCACCAGTTCCGGAATGGTTATTTCCTCATCTATTTCTCCGCACATATTAATGTATCTGTTCCACATAGATGGTGTGGAATCATAAGGTGGTGTAGCTGTTAGCGCAACAACAGTGACCTGGCCCATCTCCTGTTTAAATTGCTCCAACGCCTTCCACCATTCGCTTCGCAAGTGATGGCATTCGTCTAAACACAGAACCTTGATACCGGCTTCTTTGTATACAGATACAAGATCAAATTCGGAAAAATCCACATCTACCTTTACAGCATTGCTATCCTCCGTTCCTTCGTCTGTCTCTTCCTCCAAGATGCCTGCATATTTTGTCATAGCGCTGTGCAATGCCTGGTACGTTGCAATCGTAATCAGGGATGGTGACTTCAAATCCTGAGAAACAATCGCATTTACATCTATCCCTTCTTTCAAAAATCCCTCTTCAATTCTTGTTTTCCACTGTTCACGAATGGTCACCGTAGGTGCCAAAATCAAAGCTGGTTCTGAAAGTTTACGAACCAGCTCTATACCCAATGTAGTCTTTCCGGAACCTGGTGCCGCTACAATATGAATACACCCATCATCCAAGTAGCGTTCTGCTCTCTCTAAGACTCTCGCCTGATATGTGCGCCAGGTTCCCCGAAACTGTAATACATCACAAATATTCATTTGATTTTCCTCTACTCCCCCAAATATACATTTGGAATATTTACCATACTTCTAATTTTTTGCAAAAAATGCCCGGCAGATGATACCTTCATCTGCCGGGCATTTACTCTAGTCTTAGGACTATCTTATGAGTGCCATCGCAGAAAAGCCAGCACCCATTGTAGGGACATAACCCTTGGTTTGGTGTGTATCGCCTGATTCTTGTTTTAATTCATCACAGGCGGTTCTGAATATGTTGCTGAATTCACTAGAACGATTCTTTCGTCTGGAATACCAGAACAGGTTTCCTTGGCCAGAATCTTCGGAACCAGCATACTCGGCCACAGCCGATACCTTAAAATACTCATCAAATACGATAGCTTTGATCCCCTCCTCGGTGCATATTTTATGTGGTTTCCAAGTATTCTCTCCAATACTTTCGTATAATATACCATATCCACACCCCAAAGTCAATCAAAACAACTATATATTGTGTGTGTCATGAAATTCAAGCACAATTTTTCTCAAGAATCCCCTAAAATAAAATGGCGAATCACTTCCGCTACCGCTCCGTGATTATGCTCCGCTTTCGTCACATAATCCGCCACCTTTTTGACCGATTCTCTGGCATTTTGCACTGCGCACCCCACACCGGCAGCCTGAATCATGGACAAATCATTCTCCTCATCTCCCACTGCCACGGTGTCCGCTATAGGAATCCCCAGCTTTGCGGCCAAGGTTTCCAGTCCGGTTCCCTTATTCTGATTCTTACCACAAAATTCATAAAACCATTCGCTGGAAAAAAAGCTCTCAAATCCATAAGGATTTTGCTCTTCCATAGATTTCTGCAGTTCCAAAAGCGGTTGCTTATTATGAAAATCAATGGCCATCACCTTATAAATAGGTTCTTTCTCAATCTCTTCAATGCCATCAATCACCTGATATGTTTCACTGGTAAGGCGATTGTACCTTCTGGTGGTCTCTGTAAATTCAAAACAGTAGAAACATTTTTTACCAAAAGCTTCCGTATATATCTTTTTTTCCCGAAGCAAGCGGACTAAATCCAACATTTTATCCTGTTCCATAGGATTTTCAATCAGAATCTCGTCCTGCTCCAAATCATAAACAACACTCCCCTGAAAGCACAAAAGGAAACAATGTCTCTTAGGCAACCCCAACCTTTCCACTAAAGTCTTTGCCCCCTGCAAGGGTCTGCCTGTAGTATAGGCAACATAATGCCCCTGTGCCAACATAGTATGAATTTCTTCCATATTTTCTTTGGAAACGGTTTTGTCCGAATCCAGTAAAGTATCGTCAAAATCCGTGAATAATATCTTTGTTCCCATTTGTTGATTCCTCCATCAGATTCATCCCCTATGATTCACATTCTTTATAATTACCTAAAATTTTAAAAGATACCGTCTCCTCTTTTAATCCTCTCAAAGCGCTGAGAACATCTTCATTTGCCAAATTTCCCTCAAAGTCAATGAAAAATTGGTACTCCCAGTTTCCGCCTCTCTTTGGTCTGGACTGGATTTTGGTCATATTGATTCCATTGAAAATAAAATGGGAAAGAATATGGTAAAGAGAACCGGATTCATCCGGCAGTTCAAAACTCAGACTTACCTTATCCGCATTCTTTAAGTACTCATGTCCCTTGGAAACAATGATAAACCGGGTTTCATTTTCTACGTTATTTTGTATCTTTTCCTGTAAAACCTTTAGTCCGTAAATATCTGCATTGGAAATATCTGCAATTGCTCCCTGGCTGACATCCTGATCCCTTTTAATTTTCTGGGCAGACATCGCAGTGTTTTTCAAAGCCTTACTTTCAAACTCCGGATGTTCCTGCTCCAAAAAACGAGAACACTGCATAAGCGCCTGGGGATGGGAATAAACGGTTTTAATATCCTCAATAGACGCCTCCGGCAAACCTAAAAGAGCGTGTTCTATTTTAATCACCTGCTCTCCCACAATGGACACATCATACTCAATCAAAAGGTCGTAATTTTCTCCTACAATCCCTGCCGAAGAATTTTCAATAGGCAAAACCCCATAGTCTGCCTCTCCGTTTAAAATGGCTTCCATGGCGTCTCTCCAGGTTTCCACCGCTCTTCCTTTGACCTGCTGTCCAAAAAAAGCATGCATAGCCTTCTCAGAATAGGCGCCTTCCACACCTTGAAATACAATCTTCTTATTGGAAAAATCAAAACTGTCGCATCCCTGATAATGAAGTTCTTCCAGCAATCCCTTTTCCGCCATTAACTGATACTGTTTTTTTCTGCTGGTAGACATAATCTGCTCAAACAGTTCCACAATGCCCTGTTTTGAAAAATCATCCTCCATCATAGCAGACAAAGCCTGCAATTTTTGTCGCTCTCTCTCTTTGTCAAACACATTTTTGTGATTTGCAATTTTGTATTCCGCCACCTGTTCTGCCAACTGCATTCTCTCTTTGTATAAAGAGACAATCTGTTTGTCGACTCCATCAATCTCCTGGCGAATTTCTAATAAATCTTTCATCTCAACCTCGTTTTCTACATTGTAAAATCAAAAAATGACAACTGATTCGACTCAGGCAAATCCGAAATAATTCCCAAATCAGACATCAGTTCCACTGTGGATTTACTGATTTTTGCTCTTTCCCTCAAATCATCTTTCGATAAGAATTTACCCTGTGCAGCTGCAATGGCTAAAGACTCTGCCGCCTTGTCACCCATTCCGTCAATGGAATTAAACGGAGGCAACAATTTGCCATCAACAATTTGAAAATATCTGGCATCTGATTGATACAAATCCATTGGTAAAAACTCAAATCCTCTGGCATACATTTCCTGAACAATTCGCATATCCTTCATTGTAGCTTCTTCCTTCTGGGAGAGCTTTTCCTGTTTTTTGTATTCGGACATATAAAATTCCAATTTATCCTTGCCCTGACACATCAGTTCATAACTGAAGGCCGTGGCACGAATACTGAAAAACGCAGCATAGTATGCAAGGGGGTAAAACACTTTGCAATAGGCAATTCTCCATGCCATCATAACATAGGCTGCCGCATGAGCTTTCGGGAACATATATTTAATCTTTTCACAGGACTCCGTATACCACTCCGGCACACCGTGGTCTAACATATCCTGCTTCCACTGTGGCCACTCTTTGCATTTTCCCTTTGCGATTACACCTTTTCTGGTTTTTTCCATAATATCAAAGGCTTCCGCACTATCCAACCCCATATGTATTAAATAAGTCATAATGTCATCTCGGGTACAGATACAGGTAGAAATTGTAGCAATTCCCTCTTCGATTAACGTCTGGGCATTTCCCAGCCATACGTCAGTTCCATGGGACAACCCGGAAATACGAATCAAATCCGTAAATTCCTGAGGCTTGGCATCCCGAAGCATTCCCATGGCAAAGTCAGTTCCGAATTCAGGTATTCCCAAGGTTCCCATAATGGTGCCGTTTAACTCCTCCGGCGTCACACCAAGGGCTTGTGTCCCCTTAAACAGAGACATTACCGTAGCATCGTCCAGTGGTATTTCCTGGGCATTCAAACCGGTCAAATCCTCCAGCATTCGAATCATGGTAGGATCATCATGTCCCAATATATCCAGTTTCAACAGGTTGGCATCAATGGAATGGTAATCAAAATGTGTGGTAATGATATCTGATGTCATATCATTTGCCGGATGCTGAACCGGTGTAAAGGAATCAATGTCTTCCCCCATAGGCAAAACGATAATTCCACCGGGGTGCTGACCTGTGGTTCTGCGAACCCCTACACAGCCCTGCACAATTCTGTCAATTTCACAGTTCCTTTTATGAACGCCTCTCTCCTCATAATAATTTTTGATATAACCAAAAGCGGTTTTGTCCGCCAGGGTACCAATGGTTCCGGCTTTAAACGTCTGGCCTTCACCGAAGATAACCTCCGTATATTTATGAGCTTTACTCTGATAATCTCCCGAGAAATTCAAGTCAATATCCGGCTCTTTGTTTCCTTTGAATCCCAAAAAGGTTTCAAAAGGAATGTCAAATCCATCCTTCTTTAAATCCTTCCCGCACACCGGACATTTCCGATCCGGCATATCACATCCTGCACGACCAGAGTATGCCAAAACCTCCTCTGAATCAAAATCCACGAAATGACAGTACTCACAAATATAATGGGGACTAAGGGGATTTACCTCTGTAATACCCGCCATTGTGGCCGCAAAAGAAGAACCTACAGACCCTCTGGATCCAACCAGATAGCCATCCTCATTGGACTTCCAAACAAGTTTTTGGGCAATAATATACATAACCGCATATCCATTGCCAATAATGGATTTTAATTCTCTTTCCAACCTTTCCTCTACAACAGAAGGCAATTTCTCCCCATATACCGCATGAGCTTTGTCATAACAAATTTTTCTCAACATGCCATCGGAATTTTCAATCACCGGCGGACATTTGTCCGGACGAACCGGAGAAATAGGCTCACACATATCCGCAATACGATTGGTATTGGTAATCACCACTTCCTCCGCAACATCACTTCCCAGATAAGAAAACTCCTCCAGCATCTCCTCTGTGGTACGAAGATACAAAGGTGCCTGATCGTCTGCGTCAGAAAATCCTTTTCCCGCCATTATAATCCTTCTGTAAATTTCATCCTGGGGATCTAAGAAATGAACGTCGCAGGTGGCAACCACCGGCTTTTTCAATTCCTTTCCCAGAGAGACAATTCTTTTATTTATGTTTTGTAAATCTTCAATGGACTTGACTCCGCTGTCTTCTTTCCGAAGCATAAATCCATTGTTCCCCAGCGGTTGAATTTCCAAATAATCATAATACTGGGCGATTCTGACAATTTCCTCCTCCGGCCTATCGTTTAAAATGGCTCGGTATAATTCTCCGGCCTCACAGGCGGAACCGATAATCAATCCCTCTCTGTATTTTGTCAAAAGACTCTTCGGCACCTTCGGGCGTCGATAGAAATATTTTAAATGGGACTGGGAAACCAACCGGTATAAATTGATTCGCCCGATGTCATTCTTCGCCAGTACAATACAGTGATAGGAAGGCATTTTCCGAATAGCATCATCCGAAACCATTCCATTTTCATTTACCTGATCTAAGGTCAGTAAACCTCGTTCTCTCAGCATCTCAATAAATTTCACATAGATGTTTGCCGTACACTCTGCATCGTCCACTGCCCGGTGATGATGTTCCAGAGATACTCCTACTGCTTTGGCCACATTATCCAGTTTAAATTTACTTAAAGAAGGTAACAAAAATCTGGACAATGCCACTGTATCCACATAGGTATAATCACAGGGATATCCCAAAGCAAGGCAATTGGCATGAATAAAACTCATATCAAAATCCGCATTATGTGCCACCAAAACTGCCCCCTGACAAAATTCCAAAAATTTCGGAAGAATGGTTTCAATGGTCTCTGCTCCAATTACATCTTCGTCTCTGATACTTGTCAACTCCGTAATATGGAATGGTATGGGCTCTCTCGGATTTACAAACTCAGAAAACCGGGACACAATTTCTCCGTTTTCAATTCTTACAGCGCCTATCTCAATAATTTTATTTTTTCCGGCATAAAAACCTGTGGTCTCCAAGTCAAAAACCACATAAGGCTCATCGATGGACTGATTCTTTGAATCTGTTACAATTCCCTTTGTATCATCCACCAGATAAATTTCACAACCATATATCACCTTAAAGTCAGAGTCCTTCGGCAAGTCACTCACCGCATGGTCCGCATCCGGAAAAGCCTGTACTGCTCCATGATCTGTAATGGCAATAGCCTGGTGTCCCCAGGCTGCCGCTCTTTTGATAATGTCCTTGACATCAGACACCCCGTCCATATCACTCATCTTGGTATGGCAGTGCAACTCCACACGTTTCTCCGGTGCATGATCCTGTCTGGTAACCGTGAAGTCAGGAATCTGCATAATACCGTAAACAGACCCCATAGTAAGGTCATGGTCAAACTTATCTATCATCGGAGAACCTTTTAACTTGATAAAGGCTCCCTTATAAATACTTTTTTCCAGTTCTGCCGTCTGCTCCGTTGCAATAAAAAGTTTTGTCACAATGGTATCTGTAAAATCCGTAAGGGTAAAGATAAAAATCGTTCTGTCATTGCGGATATCCCTAGGTTCTACATTAAGGACTTTTCCACGAATGCAAACTTCACCGATTTCTCCCTGGATATCCTTGATATCCATTGTCTCATCCTCAAAATCCCGTCCGTAAATCACATCCGGTCTGGAGGAACGCTTTAATTGGAACTGGCGGTGCTTCTCTCCTGTACTTGTGGCATTTTCTACCTTGCCGGAAGCTGACTTTTGTCCCTTAAACTCTTTTGTCTCCTTCTCCTCAGTATCCTGATTTAACAGAGCCTTTTGATTGTGCATCATAATGTTTTGTCTGGTAATTTCAGCAATCCTGTCCTCGATTTGAAGCTGGGAGTTTGCACGATACTTGCTCTCCTTTGGCTCCTTATAGGAAAAATCTATCATTACCTTCTGATGACAACGGTCCCAAAAAATTTTATGTAGAATATCGTGCAACACCTGTTCGTATTCCCTGGCTACTACCGTATCCTCCAAAACCACATTTAAATAACCTTCTTTTGAAAAATCAAAATCCGCCTTTTTATATACACCAAGCAACAGGGAACTGTACGCATCAATCTCTTCCAAAATACTGTCCCGATATGCCTCGTATAATTTTTCAGGAGTATACAAAGATGATAAAGAAAAGGATTCAATGATATGAATCCTTAATTCCTCTTTTGGAAAACATTGACGCTTTATCTCATCTTCCAATTTCCAAATACGACGCTTCGGCACCAAAGTCTTGATTTCCAGATAAATTCTCATACCGGTTCGGCTATGATTTGTACTGACTCTAGAAACAGTAGCCCCCTCCAATGCGTTGGTTAAATCTCTATCCAGTTTTAAATTTGAAAACAACTCCTCAAAACTGCGTTCCAAAACTACTCACTCCAATGATCCAACTCGTATCTCAATGCATCTAAAAGTTCACTCTCCGGAACCTTTTTTATAACTTCACCATGTTTGATGACCAGGCCTTCGCCGATTCCTCCGGCGATTCCCAAATCTGCCTCCTTGGCCTCTCCCGGTCCGTTAACTACACAGCCCATAACAGCCACCTTAATGTTCAGTGGATATTCAGAGACAATATTTTCCACCTGATTGGCCAGGGAAATCAAATCGATTTTTGTACGACCGCAGGTTGGGCAGGATACCACTTCCACACCGCTGTCCCGAAGTCTCAAGGTACGTAAAATAATCTTTGCAGATTTTATTTCCTCCACAGGATCGCCGGTCAGAGAGACACGAATGGTGTCTCCGATTCCCTGGCTTAAAATCATTCCCAAGCCCATAGCCGATTTAATGTTTCCGCTAATCAGCGTTCCTGATTCTGTAATTCCCACATGGATTGGATAATCCATTTTCTTTGAAATCAACTCATGGGCCTTTACACACATCATAACGTCGGAAGACTTGATGCTGACAACCAAATTGTCATATCCCAAATCCTCAATAATCTTAATTTTATCCAGAGCACTCTCCACAATGCCCTCTGCGGTCACACCATGGTACTTTTCCACCAGTTCCTTTTCCAAAGAACCACTGTTGACTCCCACACGAATGGGAATATTCTTTTCTTTTGCCGCATCTACCACCGCTTTAATTCGGTCAGTAGAGCCAATATTACCGGGATTGATACGAATCTTATCTGCACCATTTTCAATTGCTGCCAAGGCAAGACGGTAATCAAAATGTATGTCCGCCACCACCGGAATACTAACCTGTTTCTTTATCTCTCCCAGCGCTTTCGCCGCCTCCATTGTAGGCACTGCACAGCGAATAATATCACATCCTGCCTTTTCAAGTTTCTTAATCTGGGCAACTGTGGCATCCACATCCTCTGTTTTGGTATTTGTCATTGACTGAATCAAAATCGGATGATTGGCACCAATCACTTTGTCCCCAATATGAATTTCTTTTGTCATCTTACGTTCCATTTGATTCCTCCTAAACAAAGAGTTTATAAATATCATTAAACATAACCACAACCATCAATCCCATCAAAAGAGCAAATCCGATAAGGTGAACACGTCCTTCAATGTTCTCATCAATCTTTTTACCCCGGATGGCTTCAATGATAAAGAATACCAATCTTCCACCATCTAATGCCGGGAATGGAAGCAGATTCATTACACCTAAGTTTGCAGAGAGCAAAACCGCAATGTTGAGCATATTCATAATTACATAAAATACTCCGGAACTTACGGACTCATCATAGGTGTCTCCAATGGTCTTTACAATCCCCACCGGACCGGACATATCCTTCACTGTAAGCTTCCCGGTAAAGAGCATCTTCAGACTCTGAAAGGTGGAATATATCTGATATTTCATCTCATAAAATCCATATTGCAAGGTCTTGAAAACATTTCCCTTTTCCCGTTGATAATTACCGGTAATTCCCAACAGATATCTTCCATCTTCTTCACTGTACTTAGGAGTGATGGTAGCAGAGTGCTTCTCTCCGTCTCGGAGGTAAGTCACTTTCATCTCCTGTCCCGGATGGAAAAAAGAATATACGCTGACTTCCTGATAAAAATGTACCCGGTAATTGTTGATGGATACAATGGTATCCCCTGCCTGCATTCCCTGTTCTTCTGCTGAATATCCGTCCATAACCCCGGTAATGACCGGAGTGTCATATCCAATGGCTCCTATCAGAATCACAGAGAGCACATATGCCATAATAAAATTAAAGATGGGACCGGCCGCCACGATGGCAAACCTCTGCCAAACAGATTTATTGTTAAACGCTCTGCCATCCTCACTCTCCTCATCCTCGCCTTCCATCGTACAGGCTCCGCCAAAAGGCAAAAGTTTCAGAGAATATGTGGTCTCTCCCTTTGTGAAATGCAAAAGTGTAGGTCCCAATCCCAGACAGAACTCATTCACTTTCACATCGCATTTCTTTGCCACTAAAAAGTGACCCAGCTCATGAAAAATTATAATCAAACTGAATATGATAATTGCAAAAACAATACTCAAATTACCACCGACTTTCTATAAATTCATAGGTTGCTTTTTCCGTGTTTAAAATCTCTTCCAGAGAAGGATTTTCCTGGTAGTATACTTCCTGCATAGATTCCGCAATAATCTCCGGTATCTCCAAAAACTTGATTTTGTTATCCAAAAACATAGCTACTGCCTTCTCATTTGCCGCATTGAACACAGTAGGCATATTTCCTCCGGCATCTGCAGCATCATATGCCAGAGACAGCCCAAAGAAGGTTTCCATATCCGGACGTTCAAAAGTTAATGTACCTATAGAAAACAAATCCAACTCCTCTGCATAAAGTGTACGTCGATTTGGATAAAACAATGCATATAAAATCGGGAGTCTCATATCCGGTGTGCCCATCTGACCAATCACTGCCCCATCCATAAACTGCACAGCAGAGTGAAGTACACTTTGAGGATGTACCACCACCTGAATCTGTCCAAGGGAGACATCAAACAGCCACTTCGCCTCCATAACTTCCAGACCTTTATTTACCATAGTAGCAGAATCAATGGTAATTTTTTTCCCCATACTCCAATTTGGATGTTTTAGGGCATCCTCCACCTTGACATTTTCCAACTCCTCATAGGATTTACCTCTGAATGGTCCTCCGGAGGCAGTCAAAAGAATCTTATCGATTTTATTCCCCTTTTCTCCGTTTAAGGACTGAAAAATTGCACTGTGTTCACTGTCCACCGGCAGGATTTTTACATTACATTTCTTTGCCAACGGCATAATAATATGTCCCGCAGTTACCAAAGTCTCCTTATTTGCCAGTGCAATGTCCTTACCGCTTTCGATTGCAGCGATTGTGGGACGAATGCCAATCATCCCAACGATAGCGGTCACCAAAATATCAGATGACTCTATGGTAGCAACCGAAAGAAGACCCTCCATTCCGGCAAGAACCTTGATATCAGTATCCGCCAAATTCTCCTTAAGCTCTCCTGCTTTTTTCTCATCCCAGACAGCAACCAGCTGAGGCTGGTATTTTCTGGCCTGTTTTTCCAGAAGAGAAATATTACTTCCGGCTGACAATGCCACAACCTGAAGTTCTGTTTTATTTTGCTCTACAACCTCCAATGTCTGTGTTCCTATGGAACCTGTGGAACCAAGAATTGCAATTTTTTTCATTGTTATCCCCTTTTATGCATATTATTTCAAAACGTTTGATGCCAAAAAGAAAATAATTGGCGCTGTGATAATAACACTGTCAAATCTGTCTAGTATACCACCATGTCCGGGAATTAATTTTCCATAATCCTTAATATCATAATTTCTCTTAATTGCCGAAGCAGCCAAATCTCCCACCATGGAAATCAAGGCTCCCACTGCACTGACACCGGCAAGCAACCAGACTTCCGAAACCTGAATATCCATTTGTGCCTTAAAAATATAACAATATAAAGCAGTCAGAAGAGCAGCTCCAACCACACCGCCTACGGCGCCCTCCACCGATTTCTTCGGGCTTAACAATGGGGACATTTTATGTTTGCCAAATAGCATTCCCACACAGTATGCACAGGTATCGCTTCCCCATGAGCACAGGAAAATCAGCCAGACAATGTATTCACCGGCTGAGAGCATTCTGGTCTGATAGATAAAGGACAGCATCGTTGCCACATAAAAAAATCCAAAAAATACAGCCATAATCTGGTCAGCCTTATACTTTGGATAAGAAAAGACATATACCGCCAACAATACAATCAAAAATCCTAAGTACAACACCATAGAATCCGGCAAGAAGTCGACTAAAAATGATGCATAATAAAGCAATGCCGCCAAATATCCCACCACACCGGCAACCGATTTATGAACACCGAATACACGATATAATTCAAACATACCAATCAAAGAAACTGCGGCCATAACACCTAAAAGTAAATTGCCACCGGTAATAATAACCAACAGAGCAATCGCCACTAAAACAATTCCACTAATTAATCTTGTCTTAAACATGATCCTATCCTCTTACACCTTTCCATATCTACGATTTCTATTCTCATAAGCCTCTATGGCTTCCTTTAATTCCTTTTCGTGAAAATCCGGCCATGGCACCGGGGTAAAATAAAATTCAGAATACGCTAACTGCCACAAAAGATAATTTGACAACCGTTGCTCTCCACTGGTACGAATCATCAAATCCGGATCCGGCAAATCCCAAGTGTCCAGATATTTTCCAAAACTCTCCTCTGTAATCTCGTCAGCAGAAAGTTTTCCATCTTCTACATCATAGCACAGATGCCGTATTCCACGGACAATCTCATCCCTGCTTCCGTAATTAATGGCTATGGTCAAATTAAGTCCGGTATACTGGCTGGATTCCTTTTCCAACTGGCGAATCCGTTCCTGTGTCGCCGGTTCCAAACGAGTAATATCTCCAATGACACGAATGCGCATGTTATTTTTCTTCGCTGTCTTAAAACAGTTCTTCAAATAATTATCCAACAGAACCATTAAAGCCTTTACCTCTTCCTGAGGTCGATTCCAATTTTCCGTGGAAAAAGCATACAGTGTCAGATATTTGATTCCATTGTTATAGGCCGCCTCTGCTATGGTTTCTACATTTTTTGCTCCGGCAGTGTGTCCTGCCGTCCGAGGCAATCCTTTAGCCTTTGCCCAACGTCCATTTCCATCTAAAATAATTGCTACATGCTGTGGTACACTCATAAACTGTCTCCTTATTTGAAAAAAGGGACACCTTGACAGTGTCCCTTTACTCCACTATATACTCTATACCGTCATTATCTCGTTGGATTTTGTCTCCACTGCCTTATCAACTTCAGCAATATATTTGTCTGTCAGCTTCTGAGCCTGACTTTCTAATTCCTTGACTTCATCCTCAGACACATCCGCCTCCTTACCATACTTCTTAAAAGTTTCGTTGGCATCTCTACGAATATTTCTGATTGCCACCTTGGCATTCTCGCCACGCTTCTTAACATCTTTTGCCAATTCCTTACGGCGTTCCTCAGTAAGCTCCGGAAATACCAGACGAATCACCTTACCATCGTTGGTAGGGTTCAATCCCAAATCAGAGACTAAAATCGCTTTCTCAATTTCTTTGACCAAAGAAGGCTCCCATGGCTGAATCTGAATCATTCTCGGCTCCGGAACGCTAACGTTTGCGACCTGCTGTAACGCGGTAGGCACTCCATAATAATCAACCATCACTTTATCCAAAACATGAGGATTTGCTCTTCCTGCACGGATGGTTGTGTATTCTTCCAACAGATTGTTGTAAGACTTTATCATTTTGTCCTCAAATACCTTTAACTTTTCGTCCATTTCTTCCTCCATAAACTAAACGGTAACCTTTGTACCATTGAAATTTCCTGAAATTGCCTTGATAATGCTGTCCTCTTCCTGTAAAGCAAATACATACATCGGCATCTTGTTTTCCATGCACATAATAGATGCTGTCAAATCCACAACTGCCAGCTTTTTATCGATAACTTCCTGAATATCTAAGATATCATATCTCTTTGCATCCGGATTTGTTTTCGGATCACTATCATATACACCGTCAATGGCCTTTGCCAACAAAATCACATCTGCTTCGATTTCAATTGCGCGAAGAACCGTAGCTGTATCTGTAGAGAAATACGGATGTCCCGTACCACCTGCAAAAAATACAACCTTATTTTGAGAAAAGCACTCATTTGCAACATCTTTGGAATATAACTTAGAAAAAGCCCCACATACAAATGGTGTCAAAACTTCTGTGTCCATACCTACATAACGGAAAATTTCTGAAACATAAATACAATTCATCACAGTTGCCAGCATACCTATTTGATCTGCTTTGGTTCTGTCTATAGTCTCTGATGTACGGCCTCTCCAGAAATTACCGCCACCAATGACGATACCTACCTGAATGTCCTGGTCAACCAGCGCTTTTACCTGATTTGCCACCTGGATACAAGTTGCTTCGTCAAATCCTGTTTTTTTCTCGCCCGCTAAAGCTTCTCCACTTAACTTCAATAATACTCTCTTCATCTTTATTTCCTTCTATGATATTTTATGCAAACAAACCTTCTACATCAACGTCTGCATAACTCTGTGAACAGAAACCTTCGATAACTGCACCATTATTAATCTGTACAGAACGAGATTTAATATTACCCATAACAACAGCAGATGTATCAACAACTACAGGTCCCTGCACATCAATATCACCCTTTACCGCACCGGCAATCACTGCTGATGTAGCTGAGATGTTACCAATTACAACAGAGCCAACACCAATCTTGGCTGTACCGGTTGTGGCAACCTCACCTTCAATCTTTGCAGCGTCTGCAAAGAACTCTGAGGAAGAACTGTTACCCTGTACTGTACCGGTAACTACCAGCTTACCATTACATGCGATATCTCCTACAACCTTTCCCTCTACATTAATTGAGCCCACTGACTCTAAATTACCATTGATAGACATTCCGGCAGTGATAATCGCTGTCTCATCTGCGACTGGTGTGCCTGCCTGTGAAGGTGCCATTTGCTGAACTCCGTTATCTGTGCTATATGTATCCATCTTTACTTTATCCTCAACTTTCTCTTCTGCTTTCATATTATGATTTACTTCAGGGGCAACTGGCTTTTCTGCCTTAACATCTGAAGATGCGTCCTCCTGATCCACTCGCTTTGTCACCTGCTCTAAAAGGCCATCTAACTTTGACAGTTCAGAAGCCACATCAATATTCTCTCCCAGAGTATCCACCATTTCATCTTCGGTGGTTTCTGTCTCCTCAGCTCCCGGAACCAATTCATTTACAGCCTCAGAAAAGTCATCCTTAAATTCTTTAAAAAATCCCATCTTATAATCCTCCGTATTTTATTGTTGAATGCTTGTATGCTGAATCACATCTGTATTTTCATCAATCGGCAAAATCAATGCCCCGCTCTTTTGCAAGGCCTCAATAATCTCAGGCAACGCCTGCACCGTTGTTGACTTTGTCTTTGCGTCATGCATAAGAACAACCGACGTCTTGTATTTTACCACATCCGACATAACATTTTCAACTAATTCATCTGCAGTAAATGCCTGGGATGTTGCATCTCCACTTGAAACGTTCCAATCAAAGTATACAATCCCCTGCTCATTTAAAAATTTAATGTAATCTGACATATGCGCATTGCTCACGCGATTACTACTACCTCCCGGAAAACGATAGTACATACTCTCAACTCCGGTGGTGTCATAAATCAGATTTTGTATTTTTTCATAGTCCTTTTTGAAGGCATCCAGCGATGAATAAATCTCACTGTATTTGTGTGAGTAAGAATGCATCGCGATGGTGTGTCCCTCATCCACAATCCTTTTATATGCCGCAAGGGATTCTTCATCTTCCCGGCCATTCACAAAAAATGTAGCCTTGATACCATAATCGTCCAAAATATCCAAAATTTTATCCGTATTTTCGCTGGGACCATCATCAAAAGTCAGATAAACTTTATGTATATCCCCCTCTTCTGCAAGATTGTCCTTGGAATCCGTCACACTATTCACCACGGTGAAATCATCATTTTGCACACCGGCTTCCGTATTTTCCACTTTTTTATTCTGGTCATAATTACCCACCAGAACATCTATTTGCTTTTGCAGAGAAATAATCTTGACACACATTATCACTGTGAGAACAATAGAAAGAATCATCCATACTGATATAAAAGTAATGATTCCGGTCCGAATTCTCTGAACTCTTTTCCTGCGCTCCCGCTGTTTCTTAAGGGCTTCCTGCTCCTTTTCATCCATTGTCCAATCTCCCACTACACTTATCCAAGTCGGATTTTTCTTCTGAATGTCTTTATTGTATCATATTTATGAATTTACGCAATAATATACTTGTTTTGTCCACTTAAATTTTCTTTACAAGCTAAAAATGGGTGGACAGCTCATAGCCATCCACCCATAAAATGTTATACTGACTAGTTGCCCATCTGAGCAGCTACTTCTGCAGCAAAATCTTCTTCCTTCTTTTCGATACCTTCACCGGTCTCAAAACGAACAAATCCTTTAATCTTGATGTTTGCTCCGTTTGCCTTTGCAACATCAGCAATGTAATTTGAAACAATCTGCTTGCCGTCTTCAGCCTTAACATAAACCTGATCCAACAAAACAACTTCCTTCAATTCCTTGTTGATACGACCCTTAATCATACCTTCGATAACCTTTTCAGGCTTCTGAGACTCCTTAGGATCATTTGCAATCTGAGCACGAAGAATTTCTTCTTCATGAGCGATATACTCTGCACTAACTTCTGATCTGTCTGTGTACTTTGGATTCAAAGCTGCAACCTGCATAGCGAGGTTCTTTGCCATCTCTTTAACAGCATCGTTGATAACATCAGTCTCAACGTCAACCAAAACACCAATCTTTCCACCCATGTGAACATAGTCAGCGATGAAACCATTGTTCTCTTCCAACTGAGCAAAACGACGAATCTTTAAGTTTTCACCAATAACAGCAATCTGGCTTGCAAGTTCTTCATTTACAGTCTTTGTTGTATCCAAAGCCCATGCCTCTGCCAAAAATCCGTCAATATCTGTAGCAGTTGTGTTCATTGCCTGTGAAGCAACCTGAGCAACATAGTTCTGGAACTTTTCGTTCTTTGCAACAAAGTCTGTCTCAGAGTTAACTTCTACTGCAACTGCCTTCTTTGCATCGTCAGACACCTGCAAAGCAACAATACCTTCTGCAGCAATACGACCAGCCTTCTTCTCAGCCTTAGCCAAACCTTTCTTTGCAAGGTATTCTACTGCGGCATCCATATCTCCGTCAACTTCGCCTAATGCCTTCTTACAATCCATCATACCTGCGCCTGTCATTTCACGCAGTTCTTTTACCATAGCTGCTGTAATAGCCATAATATTATCCTCCAATTATTGAATTATTATGCTTCTTCTACTTCTTCAGTAGCTTCTTCTGTATCAACCTCAACAGTTCCCTGCTTAGCTTCGATTACAGCGTCAGCCATCTTGCCAACAATAAGCTTAACGGCACGAATTGCATCATCATTTCCAGGGATTACATAATCCAATTCTTCCGGATCACAGTTTGTATCAGCAATACCGATAAGTGGAATACCAAGAGCGTGTGCTTCCTGAACACAGATTCTCTCCTTCTTAGGATCTACGATAAAGATAGCATCCGGGATTCTACCCATATCCTTGATACCGCCAAGGTTCTTCTCAAGTTTTTCCATTTCCTTCTTAAGATTGATAACTTCTTTCTTAGGAAGAACATCGAACACACCGTCTTCTTCCATCTTTTCGATTTCTTTTAATCTAGCAATTCTGCTCTCGATTGTCTTGAAGTTTGTAAGCATACCTCCAAGCCATCTCTCATTTACATAGTACATACCGCAACGCTCTGCCTCAGTCTTGATTGCATCCTGAGCCTGCTTCTTTGTACCAACAAAAAGAATGATTCCACCCTGCTCAGCAATATCAAATACTGCATCATAAGCCTCATCTACTTTTCCAACAGACTTCTGAAGATCAATGATATAGATACCATTTCTCTCTGCGTAGATGTATGGAGCCATTTTAGGGTTCCATCTTCTTGTCTGATGTCCGAAATGAACACCTGCTTCTAATAATTGTTTCATTGAAATAACACTCATTTTCTTACCTCCTGGTTATTTTCTTCCACATAAATCCTCTTGGCAAAAAACCGCATCATCCGGCACCATTCTGCCAATCCTTATGTGTGATTAATTTTGAGCCGTTGAAAATTATATCATAGCTCATCTACCTATGCAAGAATTTTCTACTTTTTCTTTGAAGTTAAAATGGTTGCAATATCCAAAAAAGAACTATCCTTCGGGATGGTGTATTCCCCCGGCAGAATCAGATTGTCCAAATCCTGCTCCGACAGGAATTTGTCAAAAGCATCTGCGTCATCCACTAACCCCATCTCTTTGAGATGTCCTGCAACCACAGAGGAAGTGTCACCGGAGTTTACTGAAAATGTAATAACCTCCGTGCCCTCTGCCTCTTCTTCTGATGATTTGTCACCATTCTTGCTCTGGCTCCCATCATCATCTTTTGTCTGGTTCTTGTTATTTTCCTGCGTCTTGATATCTTTTGATGAGGCATCACTGTCTTCGGACTTAGAAACCATTCCCAGTTTTGTTGCTTCCTTCATAATTTCTTCATCTGATAAGGTGGGTTTATAAAATGCAAAAGCAATAGAAAAAATAAAAGTAGATACGATGATACCAATACCCGCCCCACGCAAATAATATTTCAGCTTCATGATTTGTTTTCCTCACTAAAAAGGCCTAAAATCAGTTTCACTTCTCCAAGGCCCCTTCCTAATTTTTTGGCGATTTCCACCTCACTGTATCCTTTCTTATATAAAGAAATAATATCTCCATTGTCTCTGTGCCCTTCTTTTTCCTCTTTCTCCTCCATCTGGTGCTGCAATGCCTCCTGCACAGAAATGTCGGACATCTTCTCTATTTCCTCATTCTCCTGAACGATTTCAATGGATTTTTCTGTCTGCAACTGTACCTGCTCAATTTTTTCATCCAAAGACTGTCGCATCTGATTCACAGCGGATTCCATCTGTTGAAGTTCTTTGGTCAACTCCGTTGCTTTTTCCTGTTTGTCATTAAGCATGTCATACATAAAAACAATCTCATCGTGAGATTTGTTCATAGCATTTAAAACCGTATCTGAATACTCACTGATGGACATAATCTTTTGATTGGTCTCTTTATCGCTCTTTCGTTCCATCTCCTCCAGTTTTTCTTCTAACTTGTCCCGAAGCTTGTCCTCAATATCCGAAGACGCCTGATTTAATTCCGATTCTAAAATAATCTTTATTTCCTGCTGACTCATTTTTTTCATCTCTTCTAAATCAGAAGAAGACAGTTTCTCGGAAACGAAAAAACTGCCCACTAAACAAACAAGACCAACTACTAATAAAGCAACCTGTAGCGCTGTCATAACCAATCTCCTTATATTTTGATATCAAAGGAAGGCCGACTGTTTTTGATTACCACAGAACCGTCTCCTTCATTTGCATTCTTACCCACGTTTTTCTTCTTTCTTCCCTGATTGCCCTGATATCCTTTACCATCACCTTCACCATCCGAATAGTCATATTCATGATGTTGTGCCTGTTCCATATCCTGAACAGTAGAACTCATCTGTTGCTCTTCCTTCACAACCATAGTCTGAATATTGTGCTGGTGAACCAGTGGTTTATTATCTTCCTGGGCCTTTGTATTTGACACCTCCTGGGTGTTCTGTATCATACCGTTAAAATCTACTGGACGAATCGACATCTTCTACCCCCTCTATTGATTGGCAAAAACAATCTCTCCATTTTTTCTTTCTATAGTGCAGAATGACCTTTTTTCTTTCACCACAATGCTGAGGTCTGAAATCGAAACCACCGTTCCCGGGTAAATATCCCTCTGGACAATAACCTTGGCATGTTTGCCGGCTAGCATCTCCTGCTGTAATGTGGCAAACTCACTCCTTGCCTCGTCATCCTGAGCATTTAATTCCTTAGCCCGCTCCACCAACTGCTTAAAGTACATCTGATTTTTGGCATCCAATTTTTGTCCAGCGGTCATAATCTGATTGTACTTTAAAATTACCGGCTTAATTTTTTCTAATTCCGATTTATTCTGCTCCAATTCCTTTTGCAAAATATTATATCGTTCCTTCTTTTCCGGGGACATCCCCACCTCAACCGTAGTCTTTGACCCCATAGAAGAACCTATACTGTTTGCCTTCACTTTTCCGCCGGCACGAATAATTCCGCCATTGATAAAGCCTTTTCGTTCTGCCACGACCACATCTTCACCGGCTCCCACCTCGCTATAGATAATAGATCCGGTTTCAACATATCCTCCGGCGAAAACTTTCGCATTTTCGATATACTTTGCCACAACATTGCCACCGGCATCCAGGACACCTCTTTGCATCCCCTGAATGCCATGCATCACGATGATATCCCCTCCGGCTTGAAGCAAAGCATCTTCCACGCTTCCCTCAACCACAATATTCTGTTCCGCCACAACAGTAAATCCACCTCGTACACTACCTCGGATATGTACACTTCCGGAATAATTGATATCCCCAGTAGAGGCATCCACATCTGCCGGAACCTCATATACGTCAGACACAAATACTTTTCCGTTAGTCAAAGAGACATGTCCCGTAACATCAGAAAATAGCTCTGTCTTATCTTCAGAGATAGAGATATTTAAGCCATATTCCAGTTTTTTATTTTTTACAGTTCTTGGCGTAATCCTTTTGCCGAAAACATCACACCCCACTTCTCCCGGATCCATAGGGTGAAGGACTGCAATTTTCTGTCCCTTCTGCACGGGACAAATGGTATTCAAGGTATGATAATCCACCGAACCATCCTCATTATGCTTTGGCTTCAGGGAAGGATTGGTATTAAAAAAATACTCAATAGTGGCATCTTTTCCATGACGGGGTGCCATGCCCTCTGCGAAAACATAATCCGTATTGTATATATGATGGGAGAGGAACGCATCAATTGCCTCTTCCGAAATACCATATTTAATTCCTCGACCGTTTAAGTCAGCCACAATATCCTGCTTCGTCAAAAACGAACCCTTCTCTGATCCCGGTGTAAATTTGCAGGTAACTTTCATTTTGTCCAAGGAAACAAAAACATCCATAGATTCACTGAATTCAATACCACTTCCCTGTCCCAAATCCACAACACAGTCTTTTCCTGACTGAATTGCCTGATGTAAATCATACTCTTTGTAGCCCTCTATTCCATGGCGGGACAACAAATTTGACACATCTTTATAAAGAACCGGCTTTCCGCCCTCCTTCGGTGCGAAAATATAACACAGTGCGTTTTTTTCTCTCCAAGCAATCCTGTAAAAACCATTTACCTGCTCCATAATTCCCCCAATCAAATCATTCCTGAGTCAATATTCCCAAATAATTTCCCATTTTCTTTCTCATTTTCGCTATTGCCTTTGTATGCAATTGCGAAACTCTGGACTCTGAAACCTCTAACACCTGACTAATTTCTTTTAAAGTCAAATCTTCATAATAGTACATCAAAACAACTTTATTTTCTTTTTCCGTAAGCAATCCCAACGCTTCTTCCAGCATTTGTTTTAATTCCTGCTGAGAAACCATATCCTCCGGTTGAATAAAATGAGAATTGCTGTGGGCATCCATCGCCGGCTCTGTTCCCTGTTCTACAAATTCATTCAAAGATACCACATTGGTAACCTTTAACTGAGACTGCCAATCCAATAATTCCTCATCTGAAAGGCCTAATTCTATGGCAATTTCTTCGTCTGTAGCATTTTTTCCTGTGCGCATTTCAATGATTTTAATGGCATCGTCAATCTTTTTTTGCTTTTGCCGAACGGTCCTTGGAATCCAATCCATCTTACGAATCTGATCCAAAATAGAACCACGGATTCTGAGACTGGCGTAGGTTTCAAATTTTACATCTTTACTCAAATCAAATTTGTCAATGGCATCAATCAGTCCAAAGACACCGTAACTGACAAGGTCATCAAACTCCACATTTTTCCCGAGATACATACTCAGTCTTCCAGCTACAACCTTTACCAGAGGCGCATATTCAATTATTATCTGCTCACGTAATTCCGGTGTGGGTTTCTCACGATAGGAATCCCATAATTTTCCTCTGTCAACAGCCTTCATTCTTTATCCCCAGTCACAAGTCTACTCCCCCTTTTGAGTCTCCTCATCAGCAGTTTCGACTTCCTCCTCCGTTTCTTCTTTTTCCTGATCATTCTCCTCTTCCATAGTTTTGAATGACCGTTCAATCACAACTCTTACTATGATTCCAATAATCGCAAAACAAATGACAGCCAAAAGCAATCTCTTTGTAAAAATATCAAAAGAGACCCTCTGTATCACAGAAGCAATACAGGAAATAAATGCTGCAATCAAAGTAATTATGATAGGAATTGGTTTTGTATTCATCTGTCGCCCTCTTAAATGTACTTTTCCTGTTTTCCTACTGCTTTAATCAGATATGCTCCCGTCTCACTATATAGTTCCACTGTACGACCAAAGTTCAACCCGGTATCCTCAGCCACAAGAGGTATCCCCAGTTCTTTTAACTTCTGTCTGGAAGCCATAGCATTCTTATCACCTATGTTGATGCTTTGGGAATTGGAATTGCTCAATTCAAACATCTTTGCTCCGCCGGCTATCTTGGCAACCATTTTACTTCGGTTTGCACCGGCCTTAATCATATCGTCATAAAGCTTTTGTATTCCTGTATCTGCAAATTTTGCAATATTTGTATTGTTTCGTATTTGTGTGCTGTCAGGCAACATAATATGCGCCAATCCACTAATTTTTGTTGTAGGATCATAAATTGCGATTCCAATGCAGGAACCCAACCCAATGGTCGTCAAAACATCAGGGGATTTGCATATCTTAAGATCTGCCATACCAACCTTAATCAACTGTCCCATACACTTCCCCTACAACGGCAATCCCAATGCGGTTAATATCTTTTCATATGACTCTTCTTCCGGCATCAGAATAAAATATCCATTAATCTTTAACTCATCACTGAATTCCGTCTTAATCAACAACGCATTATCACCCATCATTCCGAACTGGACAGCAGGCACACTTAAAATCGCCGCTGCCATATCTACTGCCACAAAAGGAACGGTAGGTGTGATAGTAAGATTTGTCAGTCCGGACAAAGCGGACAAATAAGAACCTGCAATAATATTTCCAACTTCTTTTACCGCAGACAAATCCATCTCATCAAAGTCTTCCATGTAGTCATCCGGACGCATCATCAGACGATTAATAATATGGTGTGCAGAATTCATATCCATAAGGAACATCATACTTCCCTGAATATCTGATTCAACCCCTAACATAATCCCTACAATCACGTCATCCTCTGCACCTATGGATGAGCCAATATCCTCAACCGGCAAAAATTGAACCTGTGGGACACTCATATCAATACGAAGTCCCAACATATTTGCAATCGCTGTGGTTGCATTTCCCGCTCCAATGTTACCTATTTCCTTGAGAACATCTATGTATTTCTCATTTACTTCCTGTAAACTAATCATATTCCCCTCCAGAATTTATGAAACCTCTACCTCGTCCAAAATAGAAGAAATTTCAAATATAGAAATCAATTCATCACCATTTTTGCCGATACCATTGATATAGTTTTCCTTGTCAGGCTGAGAGCTCTTAGCATTGCGATCAATCTCATCCGGTGAGAGTGCAATCACTTCTTTGACTTCATCTACAACCACACCTACAAGGCCCTGTTCTTCTGTCTTTAAGATAATGATTCTGGACAAATCCGTAAAGGTATCATCATCCAATTTCATTTTTCTTCTGAGGCTCATCAAAGGAACCACTTCACCTCTCAAGTTGATAATTCCGATATAGTGAAATGGTGCTTTCGGCACACGGGTAATCTTGCACATTCTGACAATATTATCCACATAAGAAATATCTAATCCATAATGCTCGTTTCCAATGGAAACAACAATGTACTGCACTTTTTCCTTTTCTGCCACATCTACTCCATATTTATCTGCCATGGTTTAATCCCCCTTCATTAAAAGATTGCATTCACATCAATAATCAACGCTACTTCACCATCACCAAGAATGGTTGCACCATTGATAATCTTATTGTTATCAATGCACTTTCCTAAAGACTTAATAACAATTTCCTGCTGTCCAATCAGGTTGTCAACTACCAGTCCTGCATAATTGTCACCTTTCTTAACGACAACAACTGTAAGATTTTCATCCTCTTCTTCCTTTGGAGCGGAATCCAACAATTCATCCAAACGAATCAAAGGAATTACCATACCTCTTAAGTGAATTACCTCTTCTGCTTGAACATATTTGATGTCATTGACAGAAACATTTTCAATGTTCTGAATTGAGCCAAGGGCAATGGCATATTTTTCATCCCTCACTTCAACCATAAGAGCCTGAATGATAGCAAGTGTAAGTGGAAGTCTCACAATAAATGTGGTTCCAACTCCCATAGTACTCTTAACTTCTACATCTCCGCCTAACGCTTCAATATTTGACTTTACTACATCCAGTCCTACACCACGTCCGGAAATATCGGTAATGGTTTTTGCCATAGAAAAACTTGGCATAAACAGGAAATCTATAATTTCCTTCTTGGAGAGGTTTGCTGCCTGCTCTTCTGATACAAGCCCTCTCTCTACAGCTTTTTCCTTCACCTTTTCTGTATCAATACCTGCACCATCATCCCGTACTTCAATGATGACATTGTTTCCTTCCTGGAAGGCTTTCAAATAAATGCTTCCTGACTCCAGCTTTCCTGCTTTTTTTCGGTCTTCCGGAGACTCAATACCGTGGTCTGCAGAATTACGAAGTAAATGCTGAAGCGGATCGCCAATCTGATCCACAACGGTACGATCCAACTCAGTTTCCTCACCTGACATATACAGTTCCATCGGTTTATTCAATTTTCGGCTCAGGTCACGAATCATACGTGGGAACTTGTTGACTACGCTTTCAATTGGTACCATTCGAACCTTCATAACAGATTCATGGAGATTTGTGGTAATCCTCTCCAAATATTCAATCTGATCATGGAAGGTCTGTGTATTGAATTCATTGTCCTGTTCAGAATCACTGATAGACACCAGACTGTTCTTGGCAATAATCAACTCACTTACCTGATTCATCAGAGCATCCAGTTTTTCAATATCCACACGAACTGTTCTGGCAGTCACCGGTTTATTGGTGCCGGAATGCTTGTTATTTGAAGCACTCTTGCCGGAATTCTTAGGTGCCGGAGCCTTCTCCTTCTTAGGAGCCTCCGCTGCCGATGGCTTTGTCTCCTCCTTTGGCTTCTCTGCCGGAACTTCTGCCGATGTTTCCACATAACTACTATAAGAAACCTTTTCAGCCTCAACACTCTCAATCTCGGAAACAGAATTGACTGCCTCAAGAATCGGTGCCAGCTCACTGGAAGAAGAAATAATCAAACTGAAATCCAAATCAAATTTTTCATCCTCAATGTCCTGTGAACTCGGATTATACACCAATATCTCACCGAAATCTTCCACTGCCTTAAATACCAAGAAAGCTCTTGCCGCTTTCAACAGACAATCCTTCTGAACATGTACAGTCATTCCATAAATATTTAAACCGGATTGCTCTGCCTCTTTCATTTTTGAGCATGAAACATCATCTACGTCTATATTTAAATACTTTTTCTCTGAACTATCCGCTTTTGCTTCGCCCTCAGACGCTTTTGTTTCCCCAGCCGCCTCTGCCGGTGCTTCCTGAGGTTTGCCTTCCTCAGCCGCAATAAAGTCATTTAACTGCTGAATCAACGCTTCATTTCCATTGTCGCCCTCACCGGATGTGGCTTTGACAGTCTCTAAGTATTCCTCAATGGCATCCAGGCAACTAAACAGTATATCAATCAACGAACTGTTCACCTTGATATTGTCATTGCGGATTTCCTGAAACAGATTTTCCATATCATGGGTCAGTCTCTGCATCTTCTTAAATCCCATTGTGCCGGCCATTCCTTTTAAAGAGTGTGCTGCACGGAAAATCTCATTGATAACATCCTTGTTTTCAGGCTCTTTCTCCAAAATCATAATGTTGTCATTCAATGTTTGAATATGACCATTGGTTTCGTCGATAAAAATATCGAGATATTGACTTACATCCATTTCTTATCCCCCTAGCTTCTTAACAATGGCTTCCGAAATTTTTTCTATCGGAAAGGTTTCATCCGAAAGTCCTTTTTGCTCCAGTGATTTCGGCATACCGTAAACCACACAGGACTCCTGGCTTTCAGTAATAACATATACATTTTTCTGCCTGCCCAGTTCAATAATGCCCTTTGTGCCATCGGCACCCATTCCGGTTAGAACCACGCACAAAATATTTTTGTAATGGGTATGTATCAAAGACTCATACATAACATCTGCACATGGTCGCAAACTGTTTACCGGTGGTTTTTTATTCACACTCACACAGGCTTGTTTGTTCTGATTTTCAATGATTTCCATATGTTTGCCACCTGGTGCAATGTAAATCCACCCCGGTTGCAAGATATCTCCATCCTCAGCTTCTTTCACATTGATTCTGCTCAACTCATTCAGGCGATTGGACAAGGCTTCCGTAAATCCGGTAGGCATATGCTGAACAATCACTATGGGCACATCAATTTCCTTCGGCAACATAGGAATCATCGTGTAAAGAGCCTGAGGCCCCCCGGTAGAACAAGCCAGTGCAACAATCTCCGGCTTCTCATTTTTGCGTTCCGGTCTGGTCACCGCATTTTCTCCGGATTGTTCGGCAGGTCTTTCTCTCTTTACCGCTGTCCTTGGTTTCTCCGAAAAGCTATTATGCATCACCCGTAACAAATGCTTCCCGAAATCATCTGATACACTAATAGGTCTGGCAGGTCTTGCCACAAAGTCATAGGCGCCCATTTCCAGTGCCCGCAAGGTTTCCCCTGCATCTTCACGAATCGGCGTACTGACTGCAATCACCGTGATGTGTATCTGTTCATCCTTTAATCGTCTGAGTAAGTCCAGACCATCTGCCCCACGCAAAACCATTTCCAAAACAACGATATCGTATTTGTTTTGCTTGATTTTATCGTAGGCATCATCAATGTTTAAACTCACATCAATCACTTGAAAATCAGGATCTGAGTTGATTATATCACACTCAATCCTTCTCATGAGTGCAGAGTCATTAACAACGAGCACCTTTTTCATTATATCCCCTGTTCCTTCTTCCTAATTCTGCGTTCTTCCTCAAAAATAAACCTTATCACATGTTCCTTTGTCTTTTCATCTTTAAAGTAAAACTGTCCACGATGGATATATTTGTTGTCATCCGGCATTTTTGTAGATGAAACAAGTCTGACAATGGTTTCTACCCTCTGTCTCCCCTCTTCCATTTCCATCTCAAACTGCATCAATATATATTTTATTTCGGATAAGGAATTAGAAGAGACGAACCGTACGCCCCCGCCACTGATATCCAAAATAGACCCCATACCCCGAACCTTAAAATCATTCGTCGACTCTAAATTGTCTTTTACCTCTTTTATACTGTGAAAACTAATGGCCTTCTCATCTACAGCCACAAATGTCATAGGCAAAAGGCAGGCAATTCTAAAATATTCCCTGCGCTGTATTTTTTCCAGTTTCGAGGTAAGTTCTGCCTTCAGTAGATAAACCGAACCTTTTTTCAAATGCTCCGTGATGGTGCCATCTGCCTTATAGATGCCCTGATCCATAGTAAATATAAATTCATAACGTATGTTTTTGGGCAGAATTTGAAGTCTTCCGGCCTCAGAAGGCATATTTAATTCCAGGGTGTTATCCGAATTAATATCATAAAGAGTAGAATAAAAAACACCCTTTTTGTCGTTTTGCGGATTGTTTTGCATAATCTGCTGGACAATTCTGATATCTACCTTACATCCCAATAAAAGCTGATTTATCTCCATATTAATTACTCCAATGTATCCCTCTTGTTCCTTTATTAATTCGACCGATTTATGAAATTATTGAACAACTGTGTGATTCCCCAGCGATAACGATTCTTGTCATCTCCCGTCATAAGATTCTGGGATATAATTTCAAAGGCCTTTGTGGACCTGGCATTCGGTGCAGAAATCGAAACCATTTTTTGGTTCCTGACAGCCTTTTCCAGTACCGGATCTGCCGGTATCATTCCAAGGTAATGCAACTTTCCATCCAAAAATTTTTCCACCACAGAACTGAGTTTCGTGTACACAGCCTGTCCTTCCGCCTCGGAATTTACCTTATTTGCCACCAAATGAATATTGGTTCCATTCCGAATAAATTTTGGACTTTTGTATAATGCTTTCAATAACGAATAGGAATCCGTCAGGGAACTTGGTTCCGGAGTTGTAACCATAATTACCTCAGGGCTTGCCAAGACAAATTCCAAAACAGCATCTGAGACACCTGCACCGGTATCAATAATAAGCACATCACACAAATCATTCAGCAATGACAGGCTGTGAACCAAATATGAAATCTGTTCTTTGGTCAAGTTGTTTAAGTCCAAAATACCGGAGCCTCCTGAAATAAATCCAATGTCCATTGGTCCTCTGGTAATGATATCTCGAATACTCTTGCCACCAAAAATCAGATCACTCAAGTTATATTCCGGGACTGTTCCAAACATAACCTCCACATTGGCCAAACCGAAATCCGCATCTAAAATGATAACTCGTTGGCCCATTTTCCGAAACCAAATTGCCAGATTTACAGCCATATTTGATTTGCCTACCCCACCTTTGCCACTGGTAATGGTCAAGATTCTCGCATTATTTATGTTATTTTGATTTTTCTGTTTAATTACGTTTCTTAATTGTTCGGCCTGATCCATCTACTTGCCTCCCAGCAATTGTTTCACAAGTTTTTGTGTATCAACAACCTCTATGTCATCCGGCACGTTTTGCCCTGTGGTAACATAAGAAATTGGTGCTCCGGTTTTTAATTTCATATTTAAAATATTTCCATACGCTCTGGTCTCGTCCAATTTTGTAAAAATCAAAGAGTACTCACAGAAGTTCTGGTATGTCTCTGTGATTTCTATTAGGTCTTTGTACTTTGTGGTGGAACTGAGCACCAGATAAATTTGACGTTCATAAGTATCCGGCAGGCTGGAAAGAAGGGTTTTCATATCTTCCCGCTGAGCGTCATTTTTATGAGAAAATCCCGCTGTATCCACCAAAATCAAATCGTACTCATGTAACTTTTCAATTTCTTTTGCAATGTCTTCCGGTGTGTAAACAATGGAAAGTGGTGTATTCAGAATATCCGCATAGGTACGAAGCTGCTCGGCAGCGGCGATACGATAGGTATCTGCTGTCAACAATGCCACCTTTTTTTCCTGTTCAATCTTAAATTTGGAAGCAATCTTGGCAATGGTCGTGGTCTTGCCAACACCGGTCGGTCCAATAAAAAATACCACCTTAGGTTTCGACTTTGAAAGGGAAATCACATCTGGCTGTCCCAACTTTAAAATCATCTTTTGATATACATTTGAAATCAGATAATCTAATCCATTTGTACTATGTGACACTTTCTCCACATCATCCATAATCTGATTTATGAAGATTTCATCCACTTCATTGTCCAAAAGTACCTTGTAAAGCATCCGATAAAAAGTATGGTTTTCATTTTCCCGTTCTGTAGAAATTTCCTCCACAAAACTCATACTCTCCAAAGGACGAAACTCTGTTTTTTCCTGTTTCGGCTGGTTCTGGGACTGGTTTTCTGTTACATTTTCCTTTTTCACCGGATCTTTTTTTATCACATCCTCTGCTATCGTTTTTTCTTTTGTATGAATCACCTGATTCACCGCAGCAAAGGCATCTTTTAATGCATCCTCCTGGGCAGCTGCCGGAAAAGTAATTTTTTCATCTGCCACTGCCTCGAAATTTCCACGTGTGGGCGCGGGAGTTATCGGTCTGTTTACAGAAAATGGCTGTGGTGCTACAGCATCATCCTCCACAGCAGCTGTCACCTCGTAAAGGTTGCCTTTAAACAATCCAAGGAATCCCTTCTGACGGACTTCCTTTACGTTCATAATTACAACACTGTTGCCCAGTTCCTCTTTTGCCAACGCAATGGCTTCTTCTTTCGTTTTACCCTGATACTTCTTTATCGTCATTTTATCCTGTCACCATCCCAATTGATTGCAATTCTACATCAGACTCAATCTCGTTATATGATACAACAACCAAATCCTTTACATAGTCTTCCGACATCTTTTTAAAATACATACGAACAATTGGAGAGGTAACCACAATAGGTGTCTTTCCCAATTCTTCTAACTTTGCTATCTCCGTCTCCAGGGAATTCATAATGCCTCGAATTCGCTCAGGATCCATAGTCAAATACGCCCCCTGTTCGGTCTGTTTAATGGAGCCCATAATGTCCTGTTCTACTTTCGGATCTAAGGTAATCACACTTGTCACTTCATTGGGCACAAAATATCGTCCGGAGATAGCTCTTTTCAGCCCCTGTCTCACATACTCGGTAAGCACATCGGTATCCCTGGTGGTAGCTGCATGGTCTGCAAGATTTTCAAAGATAGAAAGCAAATCTCGTATGGAAACGCCTTCCTTCAACAGATTCTGCAATACCTTTTGTATCTCTCCAAGACCTAAAAGTTTTGGCGTCAACTCATCCACCAATGCCGGATTTGTCTCTTTCAGGTTATTGATAAGATTTTGAACATCCTGTCTTGTAAGTAACTCTGAAATATGACTTCGTATCACTTCCGTCAAATGAGTAGCGATAATAGATGGCGGATCAACTACCGTATATCCCAAAGACTCTGCCCTTTCTCTCTGACTGTCTGTAATCCATATAGCCGGTAAATGGAACGACGGCTCAAAGGTAGGAATTCCTGTAATCTCTTCCTCTACATATCCCGGGTTCATTGCCATGTAGTGATCAAATAAAATTTCTCCCTCTGTCACCTGAACACCTTTGATTTTTATAATGTACTGATTGGGGTTTAACTGAATATTATCCCTCAAACGTATAATCGGCACAACAGTACCCAGTTCCAGTGCAATCTGACGTCGAATCATAACCACACGGTCCAACAAATCTCCCCCTTGGTTCACATCTGCCAGAGGGATGATTCCATATCCAAATTCCAATTCAATCGGGTCTACCTGTAACAGGGAAACAACATTTTCCGGCCGTCGGATTTCCTCGGCCTCCGATTCTTCCGCCGCCACTTCTTCCTCGATATTTTCTTCACCGATACTCTTTGAAATAGAACGACCAGAGATGATAAATACCAGTCCAAATGCACCAAACAAAAAGGTGTTTAAGGTGGTAACAAGTCCCAGGAAAATCATAGAAACGCCTACAATATACAAAACCTTTGGTATACCAAACAACTGCTTCACCAGCGTTCCGCTGAAATCCGCCTCCTTAGATCCCTTTGTAACCAGAATACCTGTGGACAACGCAATTAAAAGGGATGGTATCTGGGAGCACAATCCATCACCAATGGTCAGCACACCATATTGCTGAATCGCATCTGTGAAATTCATGCCACCACGCAAAACTCCCATAAGGGTACCGCCAATAAGGTTGACAAAAGTGATAATCAGACCTGCTGTCGCGTCTCCCTTAACGTACTTTGTAGCACCATCCATAGAACCAAAGAAACTTGACTCATTCTGAATCTTCTCTCTTCGCTCTCTGGCTTCTTTTTCTGTGATAGCCCCGGTATTTAAGTCGGCATCAATGGCCATCTGTTTACCGGGCATAGCATCCAATGTAAAACGTGCAGATACCTCAGCCACACGCTCAGAACCTTTATTGATAACCATAAACTGAATCAGCACAAGGATGATAAAGATAATGGCACCGATAATCAAGTCGCCTCCACCCACAAACTGACCGAAAGTCTCCACTACGTTTCCCGGAGAGCCGGAACTTAAAATCAGTCTGGTAGATGAAACATTAAGTGAAATACGAAAAATGGTCGTAAATAATAGCAACGTAGGGAAAAAGGACATATCCAAAACTTCCTGAACGAACAACACATTTAACAATATAATAAGAGCAATGGATATGTTTAATGCCAACATCACATCCAATAAAACAGAAGGAATCGGAATAATGAAAAAGGCTACAGCAGCCAACAAATAAGCAGCTACACCCACATCTGTCTTTTTTACATTAGAAAAATCCATCTTCCGTTTCCTCCTTTCTCAATTTATTGTCTGTTGTTATATACTACTGCCAGGATTTCTGCCACAGCCTGATATAGTTCGGGTGGAATCTGTTCCCCTATATCCACTGTAGCATAAATCGCTCTCGCCAATGGTTTATTTTCCATAATAGGGACATTATTTTCTTTTGCGGCTTCCCTGATTTTCATAGCCAGATAATCCTCACCTTTGGCCAATACTGTAGGTGCACTTTCCTGCTCCGAATCATAACGGATAGCTACTGAAATATGGGTCGGGTTTGTGATAACCACATCCGCTTTGGGGACATCCTGCATCATTCTCCTCTGGGATGCCTCTCGCATTCTCTGCCTCTGTTGCCCCTTAATCTGAGGATCACCTTCTGTATTTTTATATTCTTCTTTGACTTCCTGTTTCGTCATTTTCATATCTTCTTTGAATCGGAATTTCTGATAGGCATAATCCGCAATTCCAACCACCAGATATACCAGACTAATTCGAAGTCCTGTGTCAATAATAATATTTCCAATTAATGAAATGGCCTGTTTCAGAGGTATTTCATAAAGTATAAACAGATTTTTCTGTTGATCCTTAATACAAGTATAGGCCACATAAAATATCAAGGCAATTTTTAAAATGGACTTAAACAGATTAAATACCGAATCTTTTGAAAAAATACGTTTAAATCCATTTATCGGATTAAACTTGTCCAGCTTTGGTTCCATAGGTTTTGTAGATACTTTCCACCCAACCTGAACGATACTGATTACAATTGCTACAACGAATCCGCCAATCAAAAAAGGAGCCATTAATTTCAACATCTCCACCAGCGACTGATTGATAATGGTGGAGACGCCCCGTACTGTCATCCCGCTTCTCTCAGACTGTACCACTTCTGGAATCAATTTGTAACTCCATTGAAACACCCCTACGAAACCTTCACCCAGAAAGGAGACAAAAATTCTGAGAAGCATAAAAAGAGCAATCAGCATAGCTGCTGAATTTAACTCCTGACTTTTTGCAACCTTTCCCTCATCTCTGGCATCGCTCAGTTTTTTTGCAGTTGCCGGTTCCGTCTTTTCCCCACCGGGTCCATCCTTGGCAAACCATTGTAAATTGTATGCTAATATCAACTGATTTTCTGTTTGCATGTCAATACATACCCTCTATGAACGAAACCATCATGGTCTTCATCTCTTTAAAAATGAAATTGGCAATGTCCGGCAACAGGAAAATTGTGATAAACAATACAGCCAGTCCAACCAATAGTTTTAGCTGAATTCCCACTGCAAACATATTCATCTGAGGTGCTACCTTTGCCATAATTCCCAGGATTGCATTTAATATCATAATACAGGCAAATACCGGGAGTATAATACGAAATGCAATGATAAATAAATCTCCGCAGAACTGAGTCATAGACTTAAGCAAAGAATCCATCTGAAAATTCTGTCCCCCAAGGGGAAACAAGGAAAAAGAATCTACCAACGCCCGCAGGATATACTGATACATGTTTGATGTTATAAGTAACAACAACAAAAATTTGCTGTACAGATTTCCGGTGACACTCACCTGTGAACCTGTTGAGGGATCAAAAATCATAGCCATAGATAATCCTATGTCAGTATCAATAATGGTACCTGCATATAAAATAATGGAATTACATATGTTTGCCGCAAATCCTATCAGCAATCCTGTAATTCCCTCCTTGAGCACCAATATGGCATATCCGATTTCCGATACATATGTAGCACTCTTCAAGGGAACCATATTGTAAATAAGGATGGCAACGAAAGCAGAAAAACCTACTTTCACCCTTCCGGGCACCTCATTGGCTCCATAAAATGGTGCAACAAATGCAAAACAGGAAATACGTACCAAAATCAGCAAAAAATATTCAAATGTTTTTATGTCAAACGTGTATTCAACCATAGTCTGTCTAGCCTAAGTATGCACTAAAATTAGACCATAACTCCGTCATATATTCTGTAATGTTAGTCAGCATAAAGGATCCAAATACCATAATTCCCAAAAAGACAGCAACAATCTTTGGAATAAAAGTTAATGTCTGTTCCTGAATGGACGTAACTGTCTGAAAAATACTGACAATCAATCCCACTACCAAAGAAATAAGTAAAACAGGAGCCGAACAAATAATTATGGTGTAAATTGCATCCCTTGCAATATCCAAAACCTGGCCTTCTGTCACAAAAATCACCCCTATCTATAACTCTAATAAAAGGTCTTTACCAATCCACCAATAACCAGATTCCAGCCATCTGCCAATATAAATAAAAGAATCTTAAAAGGCAGTGAAATCGTGGTAGGAGGAAGCATCATCATACCCATAGACATAAGGATTGATGAAACCACCATATCAATTACGATAAACGGAATATATATCACAACACCAATGATAAATGCTGTTCTCAATTCACTGACGATAAAACTTGGCACTAAAACAACAAACGGAACATCATCATAATCCTTATATGTCACATCTGCTATTTCACAAAACATATTTAAGTCTTTTTCCTGGGTTTGCCCATACATAAAATTACGCAATGGTTCCATTCCTGCGTCCATTGCTTCCTGCTGTGTAATCTCACCTTTATCCAAAGGCTGGATTGCCTGTTCATTTATTGCTGTAAATGTGGGCCACATAATAAATAATGTCAAAAATAATGCCAATCCTATCAAAACCTGATTCGGCGGAGCTGTCTGGGTTCCGATGGCTGCTCTGACAAAATGCAACACTATGATAATCCGGGTAAAGGACGTGAGCATAATCAATATAGAAGGTGCCAACGCCAAAACAGTAAGTACCAGTAAAATACGAACTGTGGATGAAAGTGTTCCGGAATCAGAGTCAAAGGTGAGTGAAACGCCACCCTGACCTGTGACAAAATCACTGGCATTAGGGGCATTATCTGTAGCTCCATACTGGGACTGCGCCGCATGTGCACTGCCTCCAATCAGTAAAAAAACAGCTGTGGAGAACATAACTGTCGCCAAAATAATACTAAAAATACAAAAAACTTTTTTCTTTTTACTCATCATACTACAACCTACTTTTTAGGCAGTCGTTCTTTTATCTTATTTAAAACATCTTCAAAATCCCCTTTGACCGTGGGAATTTCTTCTTTTTCCATCTCTGGAATATCTACCAGGTCGTCTTTGGAAACCTGCCCTATAACGGAAATTTCATCTTTTCCTATAGCGATTGCATAATAGGTGTCTTTCCCCACCCGAATCAGCTGAATGTACTTATTGTTCGTAAGTTTTAGAGTCTCCATCACCGAAAGATTTTTATTAAAGCTATGGGCTTTCTGATAGCCCGCAATCCATCTGGTGGTATAGTATGTAAGAACTAAAACAACTACAAAGCAAAAAAGTACAACCAAAAGTTGAAATATGCTCTCACCGGTAGAAGATAACAATATCATCTTAACCAATAACCTTCTTTACTGCTTCCAAAACACGTTCTGCCTGGAATGGTTTTACAATAAAATCCTTTGCTCCGGACTGAATTGCTTCGATAACCATAGCCTGCTGTCCCATAGCCGAACACATGATAACAGCCGCATTTCCATCTTTTTCTCTGATAGCCTTCAATGCTTCAATTCCATCCATCTCCGGCATTGTGATATCCATCAGCACCAGATCCGGCTTTAATTCCACATACTTATCGACTGCTACCTTTCCGTTCTCAGCTTCTCCCACCACATTGTATCCATTTTTGGTAAGGATATCTCTAATCATCATTCTCATAAAAGCTGCATCATCACTAATTAAAATATTCTTTGCCATTGTCTTTGTCTCCTTATGGTTTATTTCATTATATCGGTAATTCTTATACCAAATGATTCTTCAATAACTACTACTTCGCCTTTTGCAACATATTTGCCATTGACCAAAACATCTATAGGCTCACCGGCTATCTTGTTTAACTCAATAATAGTACCGGGTGCAAAATCCAAAATGTCCTGAATTGATTTATGGGTTCTTCCCAATTCAACGGTAACCTCCAAAGGTACATCCATAATCAAATCGATATTTTCCGGTTGATATGGTGCCGGATAGCTGCCTGAAAACGGCTGGAACTGTGCCGGCTGTACATTTACCTGTTGCGTCGGATACGGAGGTGCGTACTGCATTGGAGGTGGTTGCATATATGGTCCCTGTCCTCCCATCATATCCTGTTGCATAGGTTGCGGTTGTGGTTGAGATTGTGGTTGAGGCTGCGGTTGGGGCTGCGGTGCTACCGGCTCCTGTGCCGAAGCCGGTTCCGGCTGGCTGCCTCCGGAAAATGCATTGTCATCCACAGTGGACGCCGAATCATTTTCCATATTTGCCGTAATACTTGCACACATATCCTTCGCCAAAGATAAAGGATACAACTGCATTATCTCGCTGTCAACCAATCCTTCAATCACCATTGTAAAGGTAATCTTCACAAAGGTTTTATTCAGGAATTCATCTATCTCGCCGCCATCGATGGATTCTTGTAAATCAATCAAATCAGAAGAAGGCGGACTGATGTCAATCGTCTTATTTAACATAGAAGATAATGAGGTAGCCGAGGAACCCATCATCTGATTCATAGCCTCGCTAATGGCACTAAGATGAATTTCTCCGATATCACCGTCTGTGTTAGAGCCGTCGCCTCCCATCATCAAATCGGTAATTACCTTAACATCATTTTCTTTTAAAACCAATATATTGCTTCCGTCTAACCCTTTTGTATAAGCAATTCTAACTAAAACACATGGCTTCTCATATTTTTCTACAATTTCTTCCCATGTGCCAAGGGATACTACCGGGGTGGAAATTTCAACCTTTTTGTTAACCAGAGAAAACAGCGTAGTCGCTGCTGTGCCCATACTGATATTGGCGATTTCTCCTATGGTATCCACCTCATCAGGTGTAAGATTGCTTTCCACTTCACCTGCCGCGTCAGAAGCCCCAGAAACACCACCATTTAACAGTGCGTTAATTTCTTCTTGGGATAATACTCCGTCGCTCATCTACTATTGCTCCTCCCTTATGACTGATGTGATTCTAACCGCATAATCCTCTCCCGTTGCCCCGGGCAGTGCAGTAAATTTTTTAATGTCTCCCACATAAACGTCCAACTCCTGATTCACCTTTGTGTCCAGGCGAACAATATCTCCCACCTGTAATCCGGAAAAATCACTGACGGATATGGTGCTGTTTCCTAAAATTGCTTTTACAGGAATAACAGCCTTGGAAATCAAGTTCTCTATCACATCCGCATACTCTCTCTCATTCTTTTCTTGCATGCTGGAATACCAGAACTTGGTATTTAATTTATCCATAACCGGCTCTAAGGTAATATAAGGAAGACATATATTCATCAGTCCTTCCACCTCACCGATTTTGATATTAATGGTTATAATTGCAATCATCTCCGAAGGAGAGATAATCTGAGCAAACTGTGAATTTGTCTCAATCCTCTCCAATCTGGGATTTACATCCACAACATTTTCCCACGGCTCCCTCAATAATTGTACGCAGGCAGTCATAATACGCTCGATAATCAACAATTCAATTTCAGAAAACTCACGGACTTTATCCAGAGGTTCTCCCTCCCCGCCAAGCATTCTGTCCACAACTGCATAACCAAGCTTTGCTGCCATCTCAACAATGATATTTCCTTCAAGGGGCTCCATATTCACCACTCCTAGAATAACCGGGTTGGAAAGGGAATTGGAAAACTCCATATAGGTTACCGCCTCGGAATTCATCACCTCTACCTGAATATTTTTTCTCAGGTATACCGGTAAATTGGTGGACAATAACCTTCCATAATGTTCAAATATAATTTCCAAGGTTCGCAGGTGTTCCTTTGAAAACTTGGAGGGCCTTGAAAAGTCATAGTTCTTTACCTGCTTTTCACTGCTGACCTTCATCTCTTCAGCATCAACTTCACCACTACTCAAAGCCTGCAATAAATTGTCAATCTCATTTTGTGATAAAATATCACTCAAGTCTTCTCACCACCTGTCACGTCACTCTGTCATTTTACTGATACTGTGCATCCGGGAAACCAACTGCAACAATAAAATCAGATGCAAATTTCTTTTGCAGATTCTTCAATATTTCATTCTGAACCGCTGTCTGATTGTTCTTAATTTCCTCTAAAGTATATTTTGAAACCACATTGACAACCTCAGCCCGTATCAAGCTGTCCTTTTCTGCCAACTGAGGCTGCAATTTTTTATAGTCTTTATTCTTTTTGTTGATAGACAAAGCCACTTTGACGATTGCAAAATGGTCTTCCCCATCATCGCCTTTTTTCAGATTGATTGTCAGGCTGTCTTCAATGGAATAAACCTCGATTTGATCAATCGGAATATTTTCTGCGCTGGAGGAACTTCCCGCTTCCAATTCCAGGTCAATGGCTCCACAGACCTTTGTAATCAGTTCATTAGCTTTTTTTGTTTCCGGAACAATGGAAATTGTAAGCACAACCGTCAATACCAGATTAACCAATACCAGTGCAAGTGTAATTACTGTAACCAGATTCTTTTTCATATTATTTTCCTCTAATCAATTCCTCTTGTATTCAGTGAATTATAAATCTTAATTTCAACCCTTCGATTCCGGGCCCGTCCTTCTGCAGTGGAATTGTCTGCAATCGGTGCATATTGTCCACGTCCCGAGGATTTAATATGGGAGGCATCCACATTGGAATGTTCCCTAATATAATCCGCCACATATAAGGCGCGATACATGGATAAAACATCATTGCTTTCGTACGCCCCTCCGGTGGCCGGTACATTGTCTGTATGTCCCTCTACTTCTATCAGATTGTTTGTGTAGTTGTTCAGAATCACCGCAATTTTTTGAAGTATGGGTTCTGCTTCCTTGCGAACGCTGGCCTCTGCCGATTCAAACAAAAGTGCTCCATTTAAATTTAAAAGTACGTACTGTTCGTTGTACTCTATTTCCACACTGTCCTGCAAACCATATTTTTTGAGCATATCCTCCACCTGCTCAGCCATCTGTTCGCTTTGAGTCATCCCCTCTTCAGACAACTCAGCCTTGGCTTCCTCAGATGTGATTCCCTGGTTCTGTTCCACCTTGTCCTCAGGCTCATACTGTCCCTCCGGCAAAGCCGATGAGGAGTTGAAATAAATATCAAACTTCTCCAAGGCGCTGATTCCGGAAGATATCAACTGCCCCTCTCCCACAGTAGTGCCTCCTGAGGGAAGGATGCTGAAACTATTTTGCAAAGACGCTATGACAATCTCAAACTTTTCTTCATTTACCGTAGACATAGAGAACAGTAAAACGAAAAAACACAAAAGCAGATTCATCAAATCACTGAAGGTAGACATCCATGCCGGAGACCCTTTCGGTGCATCTTCCTGTCTCTTTTTTGCCACTACTCTTCACCTCCGGCTTCATCCCTGCCCATAGTATTTCTATCTGCCGGTGCCAGGAAGGATTTCAGCTTTTCTTCAATAACACGTGGATTTTCTCCTGCCTGTATGGACAAAAGTCCCTCCACGGTAATCTCCTTCATCATAATTTCCAACTCGTTGTTGACCCCAAGCTTGGTAGCCGTAGGAGATGCCAGCCAGTTGGCAATAATAGAACCGTACAAGGTCGTAACCAGCGCAACCGACATATTCGGTCCGATGGAAGATGCATCATCCAGTTTTACCAACATATTAATCAAGCCAATCAACGTACCAATCATACCCCAGGCCGGTCCCATTTCTGCCCATTTCTCCCAGAAAGAAATCACCTTTTTGTGACGAGATTCCAGATTAATCAAATCCGTCTCCAGAATGCCACGCACCAGATCCGGATCAGTACCATCAACCACCAGATTGATTCCTTTTTTCAAAAACTCATCATCCATATCATGAGTGGCCTCTTCCAAGGCAAGCAATCCTTCTTTTCTGGATATATTGGACAAATTGATAATATTTGAAATAACATCCGCCGGATTACCAATCGTCGGCTCCTTGACTGCAAGGGTGATACTCTTTAATCCATTAATAAAATCGGGCAGTTTATTAGATGTCAAAGTACTGGCCAATGACCCACCGATGGTAATAATAACCGAAGGCAAATCCGCAAAATTTCCAAAAGCACTTGTGCCACCACTGGAAATGATACCAAAGGCAATCATCACCACGCCAAGGACTAATCCGATTAACGATGCTAAATCCAAAAATTCCACCACCTAACGTACATTTTTATAAAACTACTGATTTTACACAGAAAAGTGCATAGTTATACTTCTATATAATCTTACTAAATTTTATCTTTCTTGTCTACTTATTCTTCAAAGAAAATACTAAATTCTACATAATAATATGGTTTTTCCAAATATGGTTTTCTCATAGTTTTTTCACAAAAGAATGGGCCTGCTAAAAAGCAGGCCCACAACATATTGTACAAAAATTAACGTTTCAGGTTAACCAATTCTTCCAGTAATGTATCTGATGTAGTGATAATTCTTGAGTTCGCCTGGAAACCTCTCTGAGTAGTAATCATCTCAGTAAACTGTGCTGACAAATCTACGTTGGACATTTCAAGTTGTCCGGTTGTCATACTTCCTCCGTCTGCGGTAACTTCCACACCAATACCGTCGAAATCGCCGGAGTTCAATGTGGTTCCGTAGCAGTTATTACCCAGACTTTCCAAACCAGATGCATTGGCAAACTGTGCCACAGCAATCTGCCCCAGTAAAACAGTATTACCATTATCATAAGAACCGTAAATACAACCGCTTCCATCGATGGAAACCCCAGTCATAGTACCTAATTTTTTTCCCATTCCTGTGATACCATCTGTAGCTCCTCTCTCAATCTCAGCAGTGGAACTTCCACCATTGTTCTGATTCAAAATATGAGAGAAATCAATCTCAATATCCTCGAAACTATCTCCAAGGATTCCTTTGAGGTTCATAGTTACCTTGCCATCTGTATTACCATCAATACTCTTAAATGTACCATCGTTGGTATAAAATTCAATTCCAAAGTTGGTTGTATCATATGTATATACCAACTGGCCCTGGTCAATCTGTAACTTTGTAATATCTCCGTTTCCTGTGGCATCATCCAGGTTAGCATACACATCTGTCAACGGAATTTCTCTTGTATTTGCCGGAGTTCCTCCGTCTGTAAATGTCAATACGTTGTTTCCGGAGGCATCCTTTGTAATATTTGTACTTGCCAAAGAATATTCCACCCCACCGATAGTAGTGACAATAGAAGCGTTTTTGATAGAATATCCCGCCTTTGTATTTGGCGCAAAACTCTTCTGAGCTGTGGTATCATTACCAAAAATATTATCAAGTCCGCCAGGATTGGCATCCAGATACTCTGCTAAAATATCCTTGTCATTGCTGTCATATAAATTTACCAGTTCAACAGAATATTGCCCTGCATCTACATCCTTTACCTTAAAAGAAAACTTTGCAGTGTAGGAATAACCCAGATTATCAAAAAATGTCAATGTGCGGAAATATCCGTCATCACTGGTTACATTCTTATCATTTTTATCGATAATTCCTGATACGGAAGCGTTGGTTGTTGCCTCTGGTGCAGATGTCATGTTGGATGCCTGCATCACACGAAGTGCAGAAACTGTATCCTTGCGGATAGCTCCTGTAGCCGGGTCCACCTGCCAACCCATAACGTTGTATCCGGTGGATGTCATTGCCAAGTTACCTGCTCCGTCAATGTAGAAAGAACCAGCTCTGGTAAACAGATTCTCTGTTCCATTATTTACCACAAAGAAATTTGTGCTGTTGCTGTCTGTCAATTTGATATCAAATGCATCTCCGGTAGACTGGGCTGCACCACCGGAAGTAATACTAACCTTTGTAGCAGCGGTGGAAACACCCAAACCAATCTGCTTTGCATTCTTTCCTCCTGTAGTGGCGGTAGCTCCGGATGCTCCGGAAGTTGTCTGATACATAATATCTGAAAAAGTTACGGAAGAAGCTTTAAAGCCCACCGTATTAACGTTTGCGATGTTATTACCTATAACATCCATCTTTGTCTGGTGTGTCTTTAAACCTGACACTCCAGAGTACAATGCTCTCATCATAGTGTTTTGACCTCCTAATCGGCTGTAACTCTGTCACATCTGTCAGTCAGTGACATTAGCTTCCATAAGGTCCAGCTAAATAATTACAGCTCCATCAATATTTGTAAATACATTGTCCATAGATTCTGTCTGATCCATGGCTGTTACGACTGTCTGATTTGGCACGTTTACAATAAACGCCAAAGAATCAACAATCACTAGCGACTCCTTTATCCCCTTTTCACTGGCTTTCTGAACTCCCGCCTCCAATCGACTGCTCTGGTCTTCTGACAAAGCAATATCTCTCTGATCCAATCTCATGGCTGCATGCTTTGAAAACTTTAACTCCTGGGTCTGTTCACCGACACCAAGTTGATTTTTTAAAACCTCCTCAAAAGAAATCCCTTGGGAATTCTTCTTTTCCGGTTCTTTTGCGGAATTCAGATATTGATTTGTAACCTGTTCTATCGAGGTAAAAGAATTACCGATATGATTCATTACTCCTCAACTCCTTCTGTCTTGTCCTGGTCCTCCTGACTTTCATCAGAATCCAAAGACTCCTGTGCTTTCTTTAGGGCTTCCATTCTCTCTTCTAAGGTTGTGAGAGTCTTCACATCATCTGTAGATACATATCTCTTCTGATAATCATCCATTGCGTCATATACTTTCCTGCACAATTTCAATTTTTCTTCGTCCTTCAAAGTCAAAGAATAAACATTCGGAAGTTTTGCAATGGCATTATGTAAATCCTGAGCTCCAATCACAGCGTTATAATATGCCTCATCACATACACTGTCCAAATCATCCATACTGTACAATTTTTCATTGACAGAAAGGAAAATTTCTCCTTCTTCGTCTGTCATCACATAGTCTACTTTGCCGGAAACATATTCACTGTTTCCTGAAGAGTCACTGGTATTTAAAATCACATATTTACCCACCAGAGAATTTGCTTTTAAAGTAGTCATCTGATCCTGTACAGACTGAACTGCTTCGATTTGTGAAAAGGATGCTAATTCTTTTACATAATCTGTGTTACTTGTAGGTTCCAATGGATCCTGATACTGCATTTCTGCCACAAGCAATTTCAAAAACATCTCTTTATCCGATGAATTTTTATCTGTTTTCTTACTACTTTGTGTATTGTCTTCAACAATTTTACCGTTGTCAACCGGTGCAATAATCGCCATATAACTCCTTTCTATGCGGTATAATTTACGGAATTTCCGTTATCTCGCATCATTTTTGCTACCAACTCTTCCTCCTCCGTCATTAATCCGGAAAGTTCATCCAAGTTGTTCATATTAAGGTTTCTTGTTCTGCGTTGCTGCTGTTTCTCCTGCATGTTTTCCTGCCCCATTTCTTGCTGTCCCTCCTCGAGATTCTTTTCGAATTCGTGGGTTCCCACAGAAACTTCAATGGAATTTACCTTTGTACCGCTTCGATTCATCTGTTCTTTCAGTTGAACCATTTGGTTTTCCAAAGCCTGCTTCACATTTTCATCCTGTGTATAAATATGGGCTGAAACTTTTCCGTCTCTCTGAGTCACTTCCATAAAGAGTTTTCCAAGTCCCTCCGGATTCAGTAACATCTCTAATGTGGTATTGTCTGACTTTATTGTTGTCCTGGCATTTTCCACAATCTGATTGATAATCTCTTTTACATTGACAGTTTCACCTGTTTGTAATGTAATCTCTCCTGTAACCGGTTCAAAATGGCTTGTACCTTGCAATCCAATTCCACTCATCTGGCTCTCCCCGGCACCCTGCATTGAAAACGTCTGATTTTTTTGTTGTCTGTTATCAAAGAAATCATTCTTCGCATCCGTACCTTCTGAGGTATTCTTCTGATTATCTAAAGTCAGCCCCTCCTCCGGTTTTGAAATCAGCTGTTCGCTATCCGCTTCTGTCATGTCCTCTTGGTCCGCCACAGCCGGCTCCAAATCTTTTACAGTCTCTACCTGGACATCCCCAGCATTTGTCTCCTGTGCCTCAGAAGAAATCTTTTGTTCTTCCGGATTTACAATCTCTTCCATTCCTTCCGAACCTTCTAAAGCAGGTGTCTCAACCTCTTGTGAAACCACCTCTCCCCCTGTTTCCTCCATAGGTGCTGGTTCTGTCAGCTGGTTTGTGGCTAGACTCATCATCTCCTGCAAATCTTTCACAGACATCTGTGTGTTATTTACTAAAGACTCTGAAAGTTCTCCAATCTGCGAAACAATATTGGTAAAATTATCATCCACCAAAAGAGAAACTTTATCTTCGCAGTTTGTAAGCAATGAAACCAGTTTCGTCATATTTGTAACATCCGTTAAATCTAAAAATGTCAGTCCCAATGTTTCCATCGCATTTTCGATTTCTTCATCAGTAACATCCAATTCTTCCGAGATAACGCCCTTTACTTTTTCCGAAAAAGCACTGACTTCATCACTGGCATTTTCCACAACTTCTTTTTCTGCATCCTGAGAATTCACTCTTTTCATCTCCCCGGGCTTGGTCTGTACCTTCATAGCAGTATCTGCCACATCCCTGCCTGAATTTTTCGGCATCGAAGAGACTTTGGAATCTTTTCCATTCAAGCTATTCATCACTTGCAGGAAATCGTTCTGAACGTCCTGCTTATTTGCATAGCCCGCAGAAGCCTTAGAAGTTGCAGTCTGTATCGTCATATTCGATACACTTGCACTTGTCATAGCATCTTCCTCCTTCCGTATTCAGTTATCAATGTACCTTTTTGCCATTGGCAAAATCTATTCTTAAGGTTCCATCAACTTGGTTACTGCCGCCGCAGTATCCTTATCCATGGCGCCAAGAATACTAGCTCTTGACTGGGTATCCATCGCCCACAAAATCTTTCCAACCAATTTTAAATCGTCTGTCATAGTATTTAAAATTGCTGCCGCCTGGGCTGGCTTCATTTTTGCATAGGTATCTGCATAATCCTGTACCTCAGAGGTCTGTTGCTGTTGTTCCACAACCTGTTTATAAATAGCCTCTGCATTTGTAGGGTCAATACTCTCATAATATTGCTTATATTCATTTATATCGGGTGCTTTGTCTGAAAAAACAACCTCATTATAAAATTTTTCTTTCTCTGCCTCAAAAGCTGCTTCATTATCCTTGTATGTCTGTAATTCCGCTGCCTGAGCCTCTAAATCTGCAATCTTAGAATCATTGTCATTTTTCTTAGACTTGGCATCCGCCAACTGTTTTTCCAGTTTTTTTATCTGCTTGACTGCATCCTCTACTGAATCATAGGCATAGGCCTGATCTTCCTTTGAATATTCCTTGACATCCGGCAAAATTTTATTTACCACAGGAACATCCTTTAACACCGGATAAAGAACTGTGGAACCAAATCCTCCCACATCCATCTTTATTAAGAGACCGAGAATCAACAACCAGATTGCAATAATCAAAACAGCTACAATAGCAATCAAGACCTTGCCTCCGGTAGTCTCTTCTTCCTCAGCCCCCGGTTCTGCATTATTTTCATCTTTTGCCTTTTTTTTCGCCTCTTTTGCTGCTTCCTTGGAAGCTTTCTTTTCTGCGCGCTTTGCCGCTTTTTTGTTTACTGTTTCCTCTGCCATCTTTTACTCCATATCCGACTGTTTATTGTGGTATGTATAACTCACCAACTCATCTGTCATTTTTTTCTCTTCTGCCGCCAATTCTTCCTTAAACGCCTCAAATGCCTTTTCCTTCAGATTTTCATGGGTTTTTCTCTCTTTCATTACCTCATCCAATCTGCGTCTGGCCATCTCCAGATTGCGCTGTGCAGTATGTACAGCAATCATCTGATCCCGAATCATCGACTTCATAGAATTAATCGCCCTCTTACAGGCCTGTATTTCCTTAATGTCCAGAATACCTTCTTGCAATTCTTTCAACCGCTTCTCATATCCTTCTCTCCGGTTCAAAAGTCCCTGCAGTTTTTCCTGCTCTTCCATCAATCTGGCATTTGCTACACTGTAGGCTGCTTTTTCCTGAGCCTCAAGTTTTTCTTTTATTTCCAAAATATTTTGCATTCGATAGACAAACTTTGCCAAGAAATGTCACCTCATTTTATTCACTGAAAATATCAAAGAGCTGCGTCGTAATTTCGTCAAAATCAAATTTTTCTTCTGTGCTCTGGCACAGGAAAGTATTCACATCATCAATCTTAGAAATAGCAAAATCTATATTTTTGTTGGAGCCGGATTTGTACGCTCCGATATTAATCAAATCCTCAGCTTCCTGATAAGTGGCCAACACATTTTTCAACTGACCTGCCACCGCTTTGTGATCCTTTGAAGCCACAGCACTCATAACACGGGAAATGCTGGCCAAAACATCAATGGCCGGATAATGATTCTTCTGTGCCAATTTTCGGGATAAAACAATGTGTCCATCTAAGATTCCTCTGGCTGTATCCGTAATAGGTTCATTAAAATCATCTCCATCTACCAAGACCGTATATAGTCCTGTAATAGAGCCCCGGTCGGAATTTCCCGCCCGTTCCAAAAGTTTTGGCATCTCAGAATACACGCTAGGGGGATAACCTCTGGTCACCGGTGGTTCTCCTGCCGCCAATCCAATCTCCCTTTGTGCCATAGAAAAACGGGTCAGAGAATCCATCATCAAAAGAACATCCTTTCCCTGATCCCGATAATATTCTGCAATTGCCGTAGCGGTTTTCGCCGCACATTTTCGGATGGAAGCCGGTTTGTCGGAGGTTGCCACAACAACCACACTGCGCTTCATACCCTCTTCACCTAAATCACGTTCAATAAATTCACGAACCTCACGACCTCGCTCGCCAATCAAAGCAATTACATTAATATCCGCCTTAGTATTTCTGGCAAACATACCCATCAAGGTACTCTTTCCTACACCGGAACCGGCAAAAATTCCGATTCTCTGTCCTTTTCCCACGGTAATCAGCCCATCCACAGCCTTCACCCCCAAAGGCAAAACCTGAGAAATAATCTCTCGCTCCATAGGCTCCGGCGGTGTTGCATCCACCGGGTATAAGTCTGTCAGTTCCAATTCTTCCACATCTGTGGGACGTCCAATACCATCCAGTGTATGGCCTAACAACTGTTCTCCTACAGGAATCGACAATGGCTTACCTGTATTTTCCACCATACAGCCGATGCCAATTCCCTCAACACTTTCAAAAGGAGTCAACAGCAAATGCTTGTCTCGAAACCCTACCACCTCAGCCATAACTCTGCGGTTTTCAGCTCCGTCAACAATAATCTCACACAAATCATTCAGTTTTGCATCCGGGCCTACAGACTCAATGGTCAAACCAACCACCTTGGTCACCCGTCCCATTTTATCGAAGTATGTCCCATCTACCAGAGACATATATTTGTTTGTATCAATATCCACCTATTCCACTCCGTCAACTAAGGGATTTTATATCTTTTATGAGATTTTTCATCTGGGTATCCATCCCACAATCGAAAAGTCCCCCATCTGTTTCTATCATGCACTGAGAATCATCCAACAGCGGATCCAATACGATATCAAGCAAAACATCCTGTCCTACTTTTTCCTGTAATTCCGCCTTGTGACCTTTTAAAAACTCACAATTCGCCTCATTTACGCGGATCAAAAACTCTTTGCTGCTTTCAATATTGGAAAGGGCATTATCCACTAAATGAAAAATAATTTCCCGTTGATCTCCAAATTGAACCAAAAACACCTTTTCAACCACATCGCAAACCACAGAAGCAATTTCTTTTTCCATACTCTGTTGTTTTTGCTGGTATTCCTCCTGCAAGGATTTTTTCAGTTCCTGTGCTTCTGCTTCCCACTGGGACTGCATTTGATATGCCTGTTGCAATCCCTGATCATATCCTGACTTTTGCCCCTCAGCCTCGGCATGAGATTTTATCGCCTCTGCCTGCTCCTGGGCCTGGGATATGATATCCTGTGCCTGCCCTCTAGCATCTTCTAAAATATTTTCAGCCTCCGCCTGAGCCTGGGCAACATAATCAATCTGGGGCTCTTCCGGTTCGGCTTCCGGAAGTGGCATTTCAGAAAGTGGTGAAAAACCATCTTCCCCTTCCAGATTCGTTTCTGAACCATCCGCGGTTAAATCACCTTGTTCATCATCTTCTGAGACAGCCTGCATCCTTTTTCTCTCCAAGGCTATCTTTTGACGCTCCTCGATACACTCCTCCAAAATTTCATTGGAGTCAATCATCAATTTTTCCGGATTCTCCTGGGGTTTCACCTGCATACGATAAAGTATATTAGACAATCAGTTCGTCACCTCCACCTCTGGAAATAACGATTTCTGATGAGTCCTCAAGCTTACGGATAACACCAACAATCTTCTGCTGTGCCTCCTCTACATCCTTCATTCGTACAGGACCCATAAATTCCATATCCTCTTTTATCATAGTAGACAAACGTGAAGACAGGTTCTTGAATATCTTGTTCTGTACCTCTTCGTTGGCACCTTTTAATGCAATACCCAAATCTCCGTTGTCCACATCTCTGAGCACTCTTTGGATTGCGCGATCATCAAGCAACAGAATATCTTCGAAGACGAACATCTTCTTTCGGATTTCGTCTGCCAATTCCGGCTCTTCGATTTCCAGAGACTCCATAATTCTCTTTTCTGTTCCACGGTCTACCGTATTCAAGATTGCAACGATAGAATCCACACCGCCTGCAATGGTGTAATCCTGATTGATAAGAGAAGACAGCTTTCTCTCCAGAACACGCTCTACCTCTTTGATTACCTCTGGAGAAGTTCGATCCATCATAGCAATTCTCTTTGCCACATCTGCCTGTTTTTCCGGATTCAGGGATCCTAAAATCATAGACGCCTGGGCAGGAGAAAGGTAGGAAAGAATCATAGCAATGGTCTGGGGATGTTCATCCTGAATAAAGTTCAAAACCTGTGACGGCTCTGTCTTTCGGATAAACTCAAAAGGACGAACCTGCAAAGAAGCCGTAAGTTTTGTGATTACCCGTTTTGCCTCCTCGTCTCCCAATGCCTTTTCCAAAAGATCTTTGGCATAGCCAATACCACCCTCGGCAATGTATTGCTGTGCCAGACATACCTGATAAAACTCATTTACCACTTCGTCTTTAATCTTTGGGGAAACGCTTTGTGTATTGGCGATTTCCAAAGTCAACTCTTCAATTTCTTCTTCCTTCAAGTGGCGAAAGATATCCGCCGACTTTTCCGGTCCCAGGGAAATCAGCAAAATCGCTGCTTTTTGTACCCCTGTCAATTCATCATTTGCCATCATAGTTTTTAGCCCCAATCATCATTTAACCAGTTGCGAAGCAATGCTGCCACCGCCTCCGGATTTTCATCTACAAATTTTTCTATCAAAATTCTAGCCTCAGATTTTTCACTAAAGCCGATATCTTCCAATTCCTCTTCCTGTGATTCCAGTAAGGATTCCACAGTAACTTCCTCTGCCAGTTCTTCTTCTTTTTCTCCACGAAGACTTCTGAATACCACAAATGCCAACATAGCAAAAATCAAAACAGCTAAAGCAATCTGTAAGTAGTCTGTTAGGCTTCTGCCACTGCCGGAAGAATACTGAAACATAGGTACATCATAGGCAACAATGGTAATATTGTCTGTACTGATTCCTGTAGCTTTGGATACCATATCGTAAAAATCCTGATCTACATCTGTCTTTACACGCTGGGAATTTTGCTGAACGAATTCATCAAATGTCATATTGTCCAGAGTTCCATTCTTTTTCAATTGGTCCTCATCATAGGTCACATAGTTGGTGGCCACCACCGTCAGAGAAGACTGGTCATACTGGATTGCTCCCACCTCTTTTTTGGTATTGGTAATGGTCTCATCCGGAAGATAATCCCTGGTAATATCTGATTTAGTTGAGGAGGTCTGGTTACCATCCTGAAGCATATAGGTGGTATCATCGTTATTGGTATCCGTCCCGGGTACTCCCCCTGTACCGGATGTGGATTCTGAAGTCGACTGGGTCTCGCTGTCCAGATATCCCTCGTCTCGTCCCTCATCTACAGAGTAGTCGTACTTATTCTCTTCTACCTCATCAAAGTTCATCACCAAGTTCATGCCAACTTCTACATTGTCATAAACATCTGTGCCTAAAACCACCTTTTTCACTGCGCCGGAAACATAATTTTCCGCCTTTTGTCTGGCAGTGAGATTAGAGCTGGCCTTTCCGGCTGTGGAAGCCTCGTCTCCGCCTGAGAACAGAACATTTCCATCCCCATCTAAAATCAAAATATTGTTAGTAGTGTCATTTCCTAAGCCTGTGGCAATATATTCGGCAATTCCTGCAGCCTGGTCTTCCCCCATCTCTCCATTTAGTTTTAAGATAACATTGGCATAAGCTTCCTGCTCTTTGGAAATCATAGTGCCGTCATCTGTAGGAATATTTAAAGTAACCTTGGCCGAAGAAATATTGGAAACCGTAGCCAAATCACTGGCAAACTTTTCCTCCAAATATAGCTTATACTTCTTTTGCTTGTCCGCCTCTGTGGTACTGAAGCTTCCGTCAATGGCATCTGAAATACTGTATCCATCGGACGGAATAGAGTTGGTTCCCAAAAGAATACTGGCCTGAGCCTGGTCTTCCTTGTTGATGGTATAAGACAAACCATCGTCAGAAACCTGATATGCGATATTGTCTCCCTCCAAAAGTTCCTTAACCTGAGATGCCTCCTCTGCAGAGGTACAGGTAATCAAGGGTACCATAGTAGGTCTGGTCACCACATATCCCAATATGGAAAAAGCCACAACAACCACCGCTGCTATACTGATAATCAGTGCTTTTTGTTTCGTGTTAAAATTTTTCCACCACTCTAATATTTTATTGAGTATCTGTTGTATTCTCTCAGGCATGTCTTACTAACTCCTCACCTAAATCTGCATGTTCATAATAGTATTATAACCCTGAATAAACTGGTTGCGCACAGCCACCGTATACTGTATTGCCATATTCGCCTTTTGCTCTGCCACAATTAAATCATGTACATTGTCTGTCTCTCCAAGGGCAAAGGACACCTCTTGAGCTGACGCCTGATTCTGCAATGTATTTGTGTCATCCACCAGTTTCATAGCATTGTTTAAAATGCTGTCAAATCCGTTAGCAGACTGGGATTTCACCGGTGTGGTCAACTGCTGTGTATTTTTATATAAACCTGAAATCGCTGAAATATCCATTTCTTACTCCTAACTATTCTGTCCAATCGAAAGTCCCGCCTGCACCATGTTTTTCATAGCATCAAATGCAGTGGTGTTGGCTTCATATGCTCTACTGCTGTCAATCAAGTTTGTCATCTCTGTCACGGTATTTACGTTTGGATAAGACACATATCCATCCGCATCCGCATCGGGATGAGAGGGATCATAGGTCTTTATAAAATCTGTCTCCGTATCCTCAGATACCTTTGCCACCTTTACGCCATTGCCTTGAAATGTGGTGGTGTCTGACAAAATATCAGAAAAAGAAGGTGTCAATTGCTTTTCTTCAAAGGTAACAATCTTTCGGCGATAGGGTGTCCCATCTTCTGTTCTTGTTGTATTAACATTTGCAATATTTTCCGCAATCGTATCCATACGAAATCTCTGTGCTGTCATCCCTGACGCGCAAATGTCAAATGATTGAAATAATCCCATGGTTTACCTCCTTCGTTATGGTGTTGTCATAGCGGACTTCAATCGACTGAATTCCAAAGACATAGTGGTTGTCAGCGTCTGATATCTAAGTTGCTCCGATGCCAACTCCACATTTTCTGTATCAATATCTACATTATTTCCATCCAACCGATAGGAATAAGAACCGTAATCCGTATACACTCGGGAATTCAACTGATCCAACGGAACATTGTTAACCGCATCCTGTAATGAGGTATATTTCGTACTTTTTAATTTTCTTTCCAGAATATCCTGAAAATCCACATCCTGTCTCTTATATCCGGGAGTGTCCACATTTGCCACATTATTTGCAATGGCATTTTCCCGAATCCAACTGGCATCTGCCGCCTTGTCCAGCACATTGATGTAACTGAATGCATTTGATTGAATCATTCTGTTTCCCCCTTTTTCAGGCTAGTGTCTACCTAATCATATTATATTATAGAATATATTTCCAAAAACACAAGTGTTTTTTACACCATATAGTGTTTTTTATCCATAAAAAACACAAGTAGTTGTTGCCAAACGCAAGAATGTATAAAAATACAAAAGGACCCATGGTCACCCATAAGTCCTTTTAAATATTCCATCCATGCTATTTCATTTCTGCTACTGTGTTCTCCGAACCTTGTCCAACTCATCAAACACCACATCGTTTAATACCTTGATGTATGTCCCCTTCATACCGGATGACCGGGACTCAATTACCCCTGCACTCTCAAACTTCCGAAGTGCATTTACAATCACGGAGCGGGTAATGCCCACACGATCCGCAATCTTCGATGCTACCAGAATTCCTTCCGTACCGTCTAACTCATCAAAGATATGAATAATTGCTTCCAACTCGGAAAAAGATAATGTACTGATTGCTGATTTTACAATTTGAATCTTACGATTTTCCTCAGCACTCTCCTCATTGACAGAACGCATCATCTCAAGTCCTACCACTGTGGTACCGTACTCACAGAGAATAATATCATCAATATCGTAAGGGCGATCGTAGCGATACACAAACAAGGTACCAAGCCTTTCCCCTGCAATATCAAGGGGTGCAATAATAGCAGAGTACTTTTCTATCTCATCTTTTTCAAATCCAAGGGTCTGAAGGTTTACATTTTCTTTTGTAGAGAGAATTCCTAACAACCTCTCATTTAGAACCGGGTCAATGAAACCTCCCACCTGATCCACAATCAGCTCGGTGATGTCCACAGTTCCCTTGCAATGGCTAATGCCCAACACCTTACCTTTTTTACTAATTACCAAAATACAGGAATCCAGAATCTCCGTCAAAACCTGGCAGATGTCGTTAAATACCACCTTTGACGAATTGTTGTTATGCAACAACTTTCCTATTTTTCTCGTTTTATCAAGCAATTGGACGCTCATTTGCTTCCTCCTTATATCTGTAAAACAAATAGATACAAGGGAATATTAACATCTATTTCACACAAATTCAACTATATTCTGAAAATTGAATAAATATTAGTCGTTTTTTTCCGCAATTTCAACATGTCTGCATTCTTCATTTTGACAGACAAGTTTATTCCCTTTGACAACCATATATCCGCCACATTCCGGACAAGGTTTGCTCACCGGTTTGGACCAGGACATAAAATCACATTCCGGATTATTTTCACATCCGTAGAATCTACGACCTTTTTTCGATTTTTTAAGTACCACATCCTTGCCGCACTTTGGACAGGCAACGCCTATCTTTTCCAGATAAGGCTTTGTGTTACGACATTCCGGGAATCCCGGACAGGCCAAAAACTTTCCGTGAGGTCCATATTTCACCACCATATTGCGTCCGCATTCCTCGCAGATTACATCGGTAACCTCATCTTCAATTTTTACCTTTTCCAATTCACTCTCGGCAACTTTGACAGCTTCCTCCAAATCCGGATAGAAATTACTGATAACGGATTTCCAAGAAACACTGCCCTCTTCAATCTTATCTAACAGACCCTCAAGATTTGCTGTAAAATGTTCATCTACAATAGACGGGAAAGACTCCTTCATAATGCCGTTTACCACTTCTCCCAATTCGGTAACAAAAATATTTTTTGCCTCCTTGGTAATGTAACGACGCTTTAACAAAGTCGAGATAATTGGCGAATATGTACTTGGTCGCCCAATTCCCAGTTCTTCCAAAGTCCGTACCAATGATGCCTCAGTAAAATGAGGTGCAGGCTGGGTAAAGTGCTGTTTTTCCTGGAAAGAATCAAATCCCAGTTTGGAGTCTTTGGTGAGACTATGGGCACTTAACACCTTGTCATCCTTTTCCTCATCCGCCTCTGTATAAACCAACATAAAACCGTCAAACAGCCTCTTGGAATCGGATACGGTAAACACGTAATCCCCTGCTCCGATTTTAACATTTACAGTCTCATATACAGAATTGCTCATCTGGCTGGCCACAAAGCGCTTCCAAATCAACTGATAAAGCCGGAACTGGTCTCTGGAAAGAGAAGCCTTAATCTCTGAAGGGACTCTGGAAATATCGGAAGGACGAATGGCCTCATGGGCATCCTGAACTTTTGCTCCGGATTTTTTACTTCTTCCTACGCCATCCTGAAGATAGTCATCGCCATAATTTTCTGAGATAAAAGAAGCTGCAGCCGCCTTTGCCTCGTCAGAAATTCTGACAGAATCCGTACGAAGGTAGGTAATCAAACCAACGGTACCAATTCCTTTTACATCAACACCTTCATAGAGCTGCTGTGCCACCCGCATAGTTTTTTGAATGGAGAAGTTAAGCGCCTTGGATGCCTCCTGTTGCAGGGTACTGGTGGTAAATGGCAATGGTGCCTTCTTTTCCCGGCTTCCTGTCTTGACAGAATCCACATGATACTCCGCCTTTTGCAAAGAATCCATAATCTTATCCAAGGATTTTTTGTCGGAAATTTCTAACTTTCCGTTTTTATCTCCATAAAATTTAGCAACAAACTGCTTTTTGGTATCCTTATTGTCTAAGAGAACATCCAGTGTGTAGTATTCCTGAGGAATAAATGCATTAATCTCCTCTTCTCTGTCACAAATCAGACGCAATGCCACAGACTGAACACGTCCGGCACTAAGCCCACGCTTCACCTTTACCCAAAGCAATGGACTAATTTTGTATCCCACCATACGATCCAGCATTCTTCTTGCCTGCTGGGAGTCCACCAGATTCATATCAATATCTCTGGGATTTTTCAGAGAGTTTTTCACTGCCGTCTTTGTAATTTCATTGAACGTAATTCTGGCAACATTTTTATCTTCCAACTTCAATGCCTTGGTCAAATGCCAGGAAATTGCTTCCCCCTCTCGGTCCGGGTCAGTTGCAAGATAAATTTTATCTGCTTTTTTTGCCTCTTTCCGAAGGCCTGCCAACAGCTCCCCTTTACCGCGAATCGTAATATACTTTGGTTCATAATCATTTTCCGGGTCAAATCCCAACTGGCTCTTTGGCAAATCTCTCACATGCCCATTTGAAGCCATAACCTCATAATTTTTTCCCAAAAATTTCTTTATCGTCTTTACTTTTGCCGGTGACTCCACAATCACTAGATACTTTGCCATCTCTGTCTCCTATTAATCAAATCTACTCTATCCTTTTGAGATAGAAATCGAGACAACTATACACCAACCCCTTTTCTTTTTCAAGAGCCAAATTAGGTGCATCGCACATATTCATTTTTATAAACCTCCCGCAAAAAGCCCTTTTCACACAGTTCCATTATGGCATCCAAAAGCCGAAGTAAATCCATTTGACATTCCCCTGCCACAGTCTCTATCGCCTTGGGATAATAGTCAAAACATTCATATACCCTTTGTTGTTCCGGACTAAGATTTATATCATTTTTCACACCGGAAATGCATTCTTCTAAAGATGTAGATTGAATTTCTTCCATATTAGATAGCAAATCTTCAATGGATGTTAAAATTCCTGCTCCCTGAGCAATCAAACGGTTGCATCCCACACTTAAGGGATCCGTTATCCGTCCCGGTACACTGTACACATCCTTTCCCTGCTCTAATGCAAAATCCATGGTAATCAAAGAACCGCTTTTTTCTCTGGCTTCCACCACAATCACACTTTTGGATAATCCGCTGATAATCCGGTTTCTCGCAGGAAAAAACTGAGGCTGCGGAGCTGTACCCGGAAGATATTCGGAGAAAATGCACCCCTGACTCTTGATCTGTTCATATAATCTTTTATTTTCCTTTGGATAACATACATCAGCCCCACAGCCCAGTACCGCAACCGTTTTTCCTCCCCCGTCAAGACATCCCTGATGGGCATGGCTGTCAATTCCTCTGGCCATACCACTAATGACAGAATATCCTCTTTTTCCTAATGCAAAAGAGATTTCCCTCGACATTTTTCTTCCGTATTCACTGCAGTTTCTCGCCCCTACAATGGCTACAGAATTTTCTCCCGCCACAGACAAATCTCCTGCAAAATACAATCCATAGGGAGGATTGTAAATATTTTTTAATCTACAGGGATATTCCCTGTCTTCTACCGTTACAAGTCCCAGTCCGGTGGCACAAAATTTCTGATATTCTCCATCTAAATTCCATTTTCCCCTCTCTTCCAAAAACCCTCTGATATCCTCTTGTCCTAAAAAGGCACATTTCTTAAGTTCTGATTCGCTCAGGGTATAGATCACTTGCGCACTGTGAAACACCTCCATCAAAAGACGTCTCACAGACGCCTTGGGTTTCCTTAGATTCATATACCAATATTTATATTTCATAGGCAATTCTCCCAATAACTTTTATCTATCCCCCGATAACAAATCGCCTCCCGCAGATGGCGCTTTGCTATCTGGGTTTCCCCATCCATATCTGCAATGGTTCTGGCCACCCGCAAAATCTTGTGATAAGTTCGGGCAGTGAGTTCCATCTCCTCATACATTTTTTTCATATAACCAGCCCCTTCTTTTTCCAAATGGCAAAATTCTTCCAACAAACCGGATGGAATTTCACTGTTGAACCGAAAGGAAAGTCCCTGATATCGCTTTTCCTGTAACTGATGCATTCTGCAGACTCTTTTCCTTATCTCTTCGGATGTTTCATTCTTTTTCCCTTTTTCTGTAAGTTCCTCATACCTCACCGCAGTCACTTCCACGCATAAATCAATTCTATCCAGTAAGGGCTGGCTCAGTTTATTCATATGTCTCTGTATGGACGTGGTGGTACAATGGCATCTGCTCATATCCGGATAATACCCACAGTTGCAGGGATTCATAGCAGCTACCAGTACAAAGTCTGCCGGGAAACGATAGGTTCCCCCAACTCTTGCAATGGTAACTGCTTTGTCCTCCAAAGGCTGGCGTAACACTTCCAGTGTACTCTTTTTAAATTCTGTCAGCTCATCCAAAAACAACACACCACCATGGGCCAGAGATATCTCCCCGGGCTTAGGGTCTCTTCCCCCGCCGGTTAATCCCTGTTCTGTTATGGTATGATGAGGATTTCGATAGGGTCTGCTCTCCATCAGAGATTCCCTTTCCGAAAACAATCCACACACGCTGTATATTTTGGAAAGTTCAATCTGTTCCTTTTCTGTCATAGGCGGCAAGATAGAGGGAATACATTTTGCCACCATGGTTTTTCCCGCCCCCGGCGGTCCTACCATCAATAAATTATGCATACCGGAAATGGCAATTTCACATGCTCTCCGCAAAACCAACTGTCCGTTGATTTCTGAAAAATCATGTTGTTCTCCGCGAGACGCAGGTTTTGTATGAACCGGTTCTTTTTCCTGGTCATCCTCACATAATTCTCCTGTTTTCAAAAACCAGATGACTTCCTGCAAATGGCTCACCCCGATAATCATAATACCGGGAATCAACTTTGCCTCCTTTTCATTTTCTTTCGGGACTATGCACATTTTCATTCCTGCCTCCTTTGCACAAATCACCATAGAAAGCACACCGGTAACTCCGGATACCTTTCCGTCCAGAGACAACTCTCCTATAAAAACCGCACGTTCTAATTTCTCTTTTTCAATTTCATCCAAGGCTGACAACACAGCAATTGCCACCGGCAAGTCAAAACCGGAACCGGATTTTCTCACATTTGCCGGGGAAAAATTAACGGTGATTTTCTTTACCGGCATCTCATACCCACAATTTTTCATTGCGGTTCTCACCCGGTCCTTTGACTCTTTTACCTCTGAGGCTAAAAATCCCACCATAGAAAACATAGGCATACCGTTACTGATATCAGCCTCCACAGCCACCAGCACAGAATCGATTCCACACAAAGTAGCCGTATGTACAAGACTATACATTCCGCTCCTCCTTTAAATTGTTCAGTTTTTGTGAAAATTTGTCGAAACGACATAACGAAAAAAGATGGAACTATCATAACATAGATTCCATCTTTTTCAAGAGTTTATCATTGATTTTCCAATGCAATTCTCAATTTTTCCAATCCGCGTTTTTCGATACGGGAAACATAGGATCTGGAGATGTTTAATTTCTCGGCAATTTGTTTTTGGGTGTACCGATTTTCCCCGCCCAAACCATACCGTTTCACAATAATGTCTTTTTCTCTGGCATCTAGCACTTCATCCACCAAATACCTCAAACTGGAAATATGATTTTGCTTATCCATTTCCTCTGCAATATCTGATGTATCCTGCTCCAGTACATCATAAAGCCGGATTTGATTTCCCTCTTTATCCCGCCCAATGGGTTCAAAAAGGGAAATATCTCTAGCCTGCTTTTTCTTGCCGCGAAAATACATCAAAAGCTCATTATCAATACATCTGGCCGCATAGGTTGCCAGTTTATATCCTTTCCTGACATTGTAGGTGTCAACCGCCTTAACCAACCCAATTGTGCCAATGGAAAGCAAATCCTCCGTATCCTCATTTGGCCCATAATACTTCTTTGCCACATGAGCTACCAGACGCATATTATGTTCAATCAGCCTGTGTTTCGCCTCGCTATCACCTTGCTCCATTTTTTCCAGGAGAAAACGTTCTTCTTCCGCACTCAAAGGGTCTAAAAATGTTTTCAAGCTTCCTCAAGAAATCATTTTTTATATTGTATGTTCAGCCAACCTTTCAAGTGCCTTTCCACTTTGGTATTTTTATCGAATCAATTCTGTCAGGCCCACTTTTTTCTGAACCTTGCGAAGAGTTTTTGTAGCAAAATATCTGGCCTTGTCGTCATTCTCTTTGATGCAGCCTTCAATATAGGCCTTGTCCTTCATCAATTCCTCATATTTCTTTTGGATTGGTGCCAGTTCGTCAGCCACTGCCTCGCCAACAGCCAGCTTAAAGTCTCCGTAACCTTTTCCTTCAAATTCTCTCTCGATTTCCTCATTTGATTTTCTGGTTACACAGCCATAAATATTCATAAGATTGCTGATTCCCGGCTTATCCTCTCCGTATCTGACACAGGCATCAGAATCTGTCACAGCTCGCTTAAACTTACGGATGATGGTATCCTTGTCATCCAAAAGCAAAATTGTGGCATTGAGATTTTCATCTGACTTGGACATCTTTTTTGACGGCTCCTGCAGACTCATAATCTTGGCTCCTGCCTTGCCAATGTATGGTTCCGGAATGGTAAACACATCTCCATAAAGGTTGTTAAATCGCTCTGCAATATCTCTGGTGATTTCCAAATGTTGCTTCTGATCCACTCCAACAGGAACCACATCCGCCTGATACAATAAAATATCTGCGGCCATCAACACCGGATAGGTATAAAGTCCTGCATTGATGTTATCTGCATGCTTGCTGGCCTTATCTTTAAACTGTGTCATACGGTTTAACTCACCCATATAAGTAAAGCAATCCAAAATCCATCCCAACTCCGCATGGGCAGACACATGGGACTGATAGTATACGCAATTTTTCTCAGGATCTAATCCCGCTGCCACATACAAAGCGTACAGCTTTCTGGCATTTTGACGAAACTCTGTAGGATTCTGTCGAATGGTCAGTGAATGTAAATCCATCACCCCATAAAAGCATTCATACTCGTCACACAAATCCACCCAGTTTTTCAGTGCTCCCAAGTAATTTCCTAATGTCAATGTGCCTGTAGCCTGCATTCCACTGTACAAAATTTTCTTCTCTTTTTCCATTTTTAAACCTCTCCTATTTATTTTTTAGTACGTTTTCTCTAATGTACGCAAATGTCTCTTTCTCACCCTTTTGCGCCAGCATCTCCAAAAGTTCTCTCAAAAGTGCCTCTGTATTAGGGTGAATGATATATTTGTGCTTACCTTTTTCGTAGTATTCCAACGGACACGAATCTGTGTAAGCATCCTTCATGTAGGTTTTGCTGGCGGCGATTCTGTCCATAAACATCTCCACCACATATTTTGTAGGCATCTCCATACCCACAATCCCCACATCTTTTCCGATTCCATAATCAATCCAATATTCAAAGTGATGCTTGTTGCGGCCCTTGTGATGAAGCCATGCCATAGAAACCCCCGTAGCCTCCCTCTCTGCATTATTCGGACTCCGGTCCCCTTGAAAATACTTACATCCCACTAAAAACTCAACGGGATTATATTTTGACATATCATGCAACAGTCCCTGTTTGTAAAGTCCCACTGCAAAACATCCCTGACACACCAGACGTTTGTGGTGATTAATTGTTTTAAAATGTTCCCAAGCTTTCATAAGTCTAATATTACCTCTTTACTGTGTATTTTGCAAAGAACCCCCGCTCTTTTGAAATGTCAAAATAGACACAGACCCTTTGGGAACCATAATTTTTTGCTGTTCCTTTAATGGTGTTGGCGAAAAGGAAAAGGTGTCTTCCATTGCCGTATTCGTTACGAGAGACCAGTTACCGGATCTGGGAATTTTGGGAATTGCTATCCACACATCCTCATAGTGATAATTATACGCCACATAGACGTATTCCTCGGCAGGATTCTGATATTCTCCCCCATATAAAATGCCAATGGCTTTCATTTCCTCTCCAATGCCCATAAGCCAGGGTTCACTGCCATGATAGGATAAATCCGGCACTCCCAGATGCTTGTAGTCTGACATTTTCATAGCCCCTTCCATACAAATAACCGGATGGGCTTTTCGAAAGGCTATCAGTTTTTTTGTAAAATCCAAAAGCTGTCCTCGCCCCTTTGTAGTGCCATACTGCACCCAACCTATGGAATTGTCCTGACAATAAGGGTTGTTATTTCCTCCCTGGGAATTTGCCACCTCATCTCCCGCTTGTAAAAGCGGAATCGATTGGGAAAGAAACACCGAACACAGTCCGTTTCGCATCTCCTTCATTCGCTGGGCAAGAATCCGACGATTTTTGGTTTCTCCCTCCACACCACAATTATAACTGTAGTTGATATTGTTTCCATCCCGGTTTTCTTCTCCGTTATCCCTGTTATGCTTTTCTCCGTAACTGTAGGAATCTGCCAAAGTAAATCCACTGGTATTGGCAATATAATTTACAAATCCATATCTGTCATTCTGCCGTCTGAGATAATTGGTAAACTGAACCATAGAGCCCTGCATATGGTTTTGAAGCTGACGACATACACACATAAAACTATCGTTGTAAACAAACAGATGCTTTCTGCCCTTTTCTGCATCTAATATTGCCTGCGGAATATGGTCAAAAAAGATTTTTGTACGAGCCAGCCTTTGGGATTTTGCAATTCTCTCAATGGGCACCACACTGCCTAACAGATGAAAACCGTCCACCCGGTATTCCCTGACCCAATACCACAGACAATCCATAATGTAATCAGAAGTTGCCTCCTGGGTAAAGGACATCTCCAAAATCACTTCCATACCTTTACCATGTATGAAATCAATCATTTCCTTGCAGTGGTCACAAGCCTCTTTCCCGCCAAAATAACTGGCTTTTGGTGCCATATGAAAAGCCGGTCCGTATCCCCAATAATTCAGCTTGTCCGTAAAGTTAACCCTGGATTCTATCTGCCCCTTGGGACCAATGGATTGTTTCTTTTCCAGCATCATCTCTTCAAAATCATAAATAGGCTGCAATTCCAAGGAAGTGATTCCCAATTTTTTTAGTTCATCCACCCCTGCCATCAGACCTTTGTAGGTTCCCTTTTGTCCCCGACGCATTCCGTGATTCATGGTAAACCCACGCATATGAAGCTTATATAAAATCATATCCGCCGGCTTTATCTTTGGATTTTGATTTTGCCAGACATATTGTGAAACAGGGATTCCTCCAAACACCTGATAATTTTTATCTGCCCTTGTGCTGTCATTCCAGTGATTTCTCCCCACCACCAAATGAGCATAATCATCCACAAAGCTGTCTTTCCCCTGCAACAGCCGATAACAACAATGCTTGATATTTTGTCCGATGCAAACCACCGAATACACATTTCCAATCCGGTAATCCTCCGGGACTTGTACCTGTTGCTCCGGTGCAAATGTAGTGCTGTTATAAAATACAATGGAACAGGGGTCCTCCCCATCCACGTAAAATGTAAACATCACTCCATCCTCAGTTATACTTGTACCATAGTCTTCAAAATCACCTATTCTAGTCTTCATACAATCCTCGCATATTTCTGATTCATATCACATTTATGGCATAATATACTATCATTATACTTGATATATTGCTTTTTTCCAATTCCTTTCGTATAATCTTTTCATAAACACAATGCTATCTAGAAAAGGAGAGACATATGGCAGATAATGATATTTTCCCGGTTGATGACAACGATGATGATGTGGTAGTAACCCTTGATATGGATGACGGTTCTGAGGTTACCTGCGAAATCCTTACGATTTTCGATTTGGATGAGCAGGATTACATCGTATTGCTCCCTATTGAGCAGGACGGAAAAGCCTGGGGTGACGACGATACCGTTTACATCTATCGCTACTTTGAAGACGAAGAGGGAACACCTTCTCTGGACAACATTCAGTCCGACGAAGAATACGAAAAAGTCGCAAAGCGTTTTGACGAATTATTGGAGGAGGACGACTCCGACGAAGTCATCGAATAAGAATCCATTCTCGCCTCTTGCATTTCCAAAAGGAAACGCGAGGGGCGATTTTTCTTGTCCAAAGTTTCCTTTAAATAGTAAAGATAGACTGTTTTCTTCGCTCTGGTGATTCCCACATAAAAAAGTCGTCTCTCCTCCTGTATCTTTTCCGGCGTATCCGCCTTCCCTGACGGGATGTTTTCTTCATTACAATCTATGATAAACACTTCATCAAACTCTAACCCTTTGGTTCCATGTAAGGTATACAGATGCACTCCTTCTTTTTTCTGTGACATCTCCTGTAAGGCATAGGTATCTGCCCAGGATTTCTCCTCTTCCCACTTGCGTAACAACTGACCAACATTTTTCGTTCCCTTTGCCAGTCTTGACAAGCTATCTGCAACTTCCAGCCAGTGTTTTAATTCCTCTTTTGACCTTGCCTTTTTCTCTAAGTGGCTATCATAACCAATTTTTCGCCTTACATACATAAGAGCTCCTGCCCCGGACAATTGACGGATGAACTTCATATCCCGCTCCAAAAGTTCTATTCTCTCATAAATCCAGGGTTGTTCTCTGTAAAACTCTTTCCAGTTATCAAAGCTAATCCATTCCCTTGCAACACTTGACCGGGACAGATACCGGTTGGGAGCATTCATCACCCGAAACAAATCCCTTCGGTGCAACATTCCCGTGGACAGTCTGAGATAGGAAATCAAATCCAGTACTACCGGATGTAGATAAGGATTGGGGATTTTTTCTTTTATCACAAAAGGAATCTTTTCCTCCCGCAACTGTTCCATCAAATCCCAGGCTCCGCTGTGGTTCCGAAAAAGTACCGCCATACCATCATAATTCTGCCCCTTAAGATGTCTTTCTTTTAACTTTAAACAGATTGCATCTATCTCCTGCTCCCAGGTTTCAAATCCTTCTGTCTCTATCTTTCCTATCTCCTGAGAAGAAGCCACGATTGTCTTATCAAATCTCTCGGAATTGTGGGCAATTAACCGACAGGCTGCCTCCACAATACATTTCCCGCTCCGAAAATTTTCCTGTAAAAAAATCTGCTTACCATTCGGGTAGTCTGCCAAAAAACTCTGCATAATCTTTGGATTTGCCCCGCGAAACCCATAGATAGACTGATCATCATCCCCCACCATAAAAATATTGTTTTCCGGCTCAGCCAAAATTTTTATCGCCCGATATTGCAGCAGATTCATATCCTGCACCTCATCAATCAAAAGGTAAGAAAATCGCTCTTGCCACTTAGCCCGGAATTCTTTATTCTGTTCCAACAAGTCCAAGGTCCTTGACAACATATCATCGAAATCCATCAAACGATAGGAAACTTTTCTGGCTTCATAATGTTCCAAAAGTTTGCAAATATCCTGTCCGAAAAAGGACTTTTCACTGTAATCCTTTGAAGAAATCATGGCATTTTTTATAAAGCTTATCTCCTTTTCCATAATTTCAAAGGCGTCTTCCTGTTCTATTACCACCTTACAGGCAGCCGCAACTTCCCGTAAAATTTCGTATTTTTGTTTCCCGGTCAATAGCTGGTATCCATGAAAATATCTTTCCCCTCGCAACATCCCGTAAAATACAGAATGAAAAGTACCAAAAACAACAGGAGCGCTTTGTTCCATCAAAGAATCAAAGCGCTCCTTCATTTCCATTGCAGCGGCTTTCGTAAAGGTAATCACCAGTATCTTTTCCGGGGAAATACCTTTTTCTCTGATAAGAGAACGGATTCGTCTGGTCAAAACGGTGGTCTTTCCGGAACCTGGACCTGCCAAGGTAAGGCAAGGGCCGTCTCCGTGGGACACCGCCAACTTCTGTGATAGGCTTAGCATAAACTTTCCTTCCCACTCTTCTCTTATCTATCCACTGCACCTTTTTATTTTATATTTGAAAATTTAGATTTCATTTTCCAGTTTTTCAATAGCCTTTTTTATACGGGCGAGAGATTCCTCTTTGCCGATGACTTCCATAATCTCTGTTGCACCACCCGGAGTCATCTGCTTTCCTGAAACCGCTGTACGTACCGGCCACAAAACATAGCCATTCTTATATCCCTTCTCAGCTACAAATCCGCTGAGAGCTGCATAAATAGCATCGTTTGAATAATCATCCAACTGCTCTAATGTAGGCAATACTTCCTTCAATACTTCAAGAGAAGTCTCCGGAGTTGTCTTCATCTTTTTATGAGCATACATAGAAATGTCATATTCCGGCACTTCCTCAAAAAAATCAATGTGATCTGCGATGTCAGGGAAAATTTCAATTCTGGTCTTTACCATCTTTGCAATCTTCTTTAAATCGTAATCCTTTGTAATCACCTTTTTGATGTATGGCTCTGCCATCTCATAGAAAGTATCAAAATCCATAGCCTTCAGATACTCACCATTCATCCAGCGAAGCTTTACCGTATCAAAAACAGCCGGTGATTTACTCATATGACGATAGTTAAATACCTTTACCAACTCATCCAGACTAAAGATTTCCTGATTATCCTCAGGGCTCCATCCAAGAAGTGCCACAAAATTGATAATGGCCTCTGTCAAAAATCCCTGATCCAGCAAATCCTCGTAGGAAGAATGTCCACTTCTCTTGCTGAGCTTTTGATGCTCTTCATTGGTGATCAACGGACAGTGTACATACACCGGAACTTCCCATCCAAATGCCTCATAAAGACGGTTATACTTTGGTGAAGATGACAAATATTCATTTCCACGAACCACATGGGTAATTCCCATCAAATGGTCATCCACAACATTGGCAAAGTTGTAGGTAGGATAGCCGTCTGACTTAATCAGAATCATATCATCCAACTCTGCATTATCCACGGTGATATCCCCGTAGATTTCATCCTTAAATGTAGTGGTACCTGTGCGAGGATTGTTCTGACGAATCACATAGGGCTTTCCTGCAGCAAGGTTCGCCTCAATCTCCTCCTTTGATAAACTCAGACAATGCTTGTCATAGATGGAAATTTCTTTTCCTGCCACTTCCTGCTTTAAGGAATCCAAACGCTCCTGGTCACAGAAGCAGTAATATGCCTCTCCTTTTTCAATGAGCTCCTTGGCATATTTTAAATAAATTCCCTGGGCCTGACGCTCGCTCTGGACATACGGTCCCACACCGCCATCCTTGTCCGGTCCCTCATCATGAATCAATCCGGTGCCTTCCAAGGTACGATAAATAATATCAACGGCACCTTCCACATAACGCTCCTGGTCTGTGTCCTCTATTCTAAGGATAAAATCCCCGCCCTCATGCTTTGCAATCAAATATGCATACAACGCGGTACGCAAATTTCCGACATGCATACGACCTGTAGGGCTGGGAGCAAATCTTGTTCTTACTTTACTCATTTCGTTTCCTTTCTAACTACCTAAATTCCTAAACTATCATAGAAAAATTATAACACTTTGTCAATGAATCCCAAGGGATTTTCTCACCAATTTAAAGGAAATTCATATGTTAAAACTAAGATACATTCTAAGGATTTATTATGAACAACTGTGATACTTCTGTAAAACCGGATTGTCAGTCAATGCGTCCGGCAGATCCCTGGAGACATTTTCCCGTTGCTATGGGCTATGTCCCCTGGCAAAATCTTCACACCCTGTATGAACCAGACAAGGCGCTACAGGTAGGAACCATTTTTCCTGAACTGAACAAACCATTTGAGGGAAGGAGAATCGGATGTTGACACAAAGTAAAAATCAAGAACAGCTTCTTCACTGGATTGATATGGTCAGCCTTATGATGGTGGATTTGACCTTGTACTTAGACACCCACCCCTATGATGCAGATGCCATCGACCATTTCAATCATTATCAGGCTCTCTATAAAAAAGCTATGAAGGAATACGCCGAAAACTTTGAGCCTTTGACTCTGTCCACCTCTACACCGGAACACGTGTGGTGCTGGGGACTTTCAAGAAATCCATGGGAAAGGGGAATTTCATAAATGTTTAATTACGAAAAAAGACTCCAGTATCCAATTAATATCTGTCAAAAGAATCCCGCCGCCGCTGCCATCATTATCAGCCAGTACGGTGGTCCTGACGGAGAACTGGGAGCATCTCTCCGCTATCTCTCCCAACGATACACCATGCCCTACCGGGAAGTGGCAGGCTTACTCACGGACATCGCGGTTGAAGAGCTTGGTCATCTTGAAATGGTTTCCACCCTGGTTTACCAATTGACGGATGGCTTATCTCCTGAGGAAATCAAGGCTTCCGGCTACGACAAATACTTTGTGGACCACACCCTTGGGGTTTACCCTCAGGCCGCCGCAGGCTTTCCATTCAGTGCCTCTTCCTTCCAATCCAAGGGAGACCCTATCACAGACCTCTACGAGGATATGGCTGCAGAGCAAAAAGCCAGAACCACCTATGACAATATTCTCCGCCTGGTAAAGGATCCGGATATTATCGATCCCATCCGTTTCTTGCGGGCCAGAGAAATCGTACACTTCCAGCGCTTCGGAGAAGCCCTGCGAATTGTCACCGACCGTTTGAACGAGAAAAATTTCTACGCCATCAACCCCGCATACGATATTTTTCCGAAAAGGAAATAAAAAAGTCCTCCAAAGAAGTACTTCTGCTCCGTGCAGGAAGTGCCCCTTTGGAGGATAACTTTTACATTTGGTAAAAATGATAATTTTCTTTCATTTCTGCTGTGACTTCTCCGCCGGATTGCTTGTACTTTCCGTAAACCCCATCCAAACGTTTCACCACTTGTTTTGCATTAATCTCATGTTTGCTTATCATCGCGGCAAACATCGGATTGCTCTTTAAGTCATCTCGAATTTCCTTTGAGAACGGACAATAATTAAAAATAATTGCCCTCACGTATTTATTGAGACGGAAACCACCCTTGGCTTCATACTTGATCCAGTTCTGATAATCCCGGACAAACACCTCTCTGAAATTATTTTTTGCCCGGACCAAAGCCCCCTTAATCTGCTCCTTGGTATCCGATGAGAGTTCCCGGTTTTTCCGGTAAAACTGTAAATAGTCATAATACTCACTGGTCAAAGATCGATCTCTGATATCATTCCAATGGACACCCTGCACCTTACGGCACATTTCCCAACGATAACGTCCTGTAATCTCCAGTACCATCTCACCTAAATCTGCTGAGGTGAAAATCGGTAACATATATCTGGCGGGGGTATCATTTCGCACACTGGCTGTCTCCTGCCACATCATAGCCCTGTTACCGGCATTCGGCATTAGAATCACATCCGGTAAAATTTCCACGTTCAGTGCCTCATGCATCATTTCCTTACCCAGACCATGATTGGTCAATTCCCGGTAAAAGACAGAATAATCAATCTTTCGAATGTCATCCAGCGCCTGTTGAACCTTTTCTGCCGTCACTAGCATTTTATCAACGGTATTAAACAAATCCGCCTCCCTTAGAATCGGGCAGAACATCGTAATGTTACCATATGTCAACCGATTGACAGACTTAAACATATTGGAAATCTCAAACTGTACCTTGGCGTGTATATCGGATTTCTTTGTCTCAATCTCTTCTTTTTTTATTTCACCCTGCTTGTAAAGTTCTATCAGGTATGCATTGTAGTCCATATCAAATTCATTCTTTGACGGCTCCTTCTGTCCCTGATATACTGCCTTCAACCAGCGATAAATAGTAAATACATTGTCCGATTGACACAGATTCATATGGGTAGAGAGTTCATACAAATCATTGGACTTATCCTCTCCCAAAAAGGCTTCGCCCATATAACCGAAATCGAAAAACATCTCTAAGACCGCCGGCACATTATCCGGTGTTTCCATTGCTTTAAAGAAAGCTTTCTCGTATATCTCATAAAATACCACGTTGATTTTTCTTCTCAACTGATAGGCTTTTTCATCTCTGGCGTCAGCCTCTGCCACATCCTGATATGCCATAATCGTCTGATAAATTTCTGCCTTTTCTTTTCCTTCATAGCCTGCATAGTCTAAAATGTAAGAAAGGTCGTCGCTGTCATCTGTCACTTCCGGCATGGCTTTCACCGCCGCACTGGTAGCGTATTCTTCTCTGCAGGTAGCAAGAAGTTCCTGTCCGTAAATATTCAGATTTTCTGCCAGGGTAAACAATCCGGCAACCAATTTTTGAACATCCTTTGGTTCCTTTCCGTTGCCCTTTAATGTCAACTCTAGGTCAAACAGGGCATGAAACAAATTGTTCTTCTTGGTGCCAATCAAAATGTCTTTATTGTAATTCAAATAGGAAACCATCTCTCCCACCCCTCGCACAACACGGTGCATCTGGGCAGAAGCCTCCATAATGGCTCCCACACATAGGTTTTCATCCTTTTCCAATACATTCAGATATTCATCCAGATAGGATTTTATGAGACTATTGCTGTTGTTCATCTCCCAGATTTCTGCTTTATGGGTGATTTCCAACGGCTTTAATTTTTCCATCTCATAGGAAATACTTCCGTCCACCTTATTCTTTGCACAGATAAGACTGTAGTCATTTAGAGCTCCGTCAATAAAATGCTGAAATTGACGGACTTTGTTGTAAAGGTCCACATAAATTCCCAACAGCTGGTGTCTCTGCAGCATAGCGGTCCGCAAAAAGATACGTCGCATTTTAGGCTCTGCAGCCAAGGCCTGTTTCAAATCTGAAAATCCATTACAGGGGAATACAAATAAGGTGACATCCGTCGCCGCCACGTAATCACACAGAAACCAATCCTGTTCCAAAATACCAATAATAGAATTTGGACCCAGTTTGCTCTCCACAAAATCATATTTTATCATGACTACACCCTCCTGAAGGATGTACCACTCTTTTACACGCTGTCTCTGTCTGGCAATCAACTCACCTTTTTTTACTCGAATTACTTCCATGTATTTTCCTCTTTTCTAAAAAAGCCCTACTTCTCGTCTAAGGAACAAAGTCTGTCCACAGATTTAATAATCTCAACAATCTCCGGCACATAATGTTCATGCTCTGCCATCAGCCGGTCAATTTCTTTTCGTTCGCTTTTTACTATTTCTTTATTTTCTTCTATGTGATCTCTTATCTTCTGTCTGCGCTTCACCAGATTATGTTTGATTTCCGTCATTTCATCGGTATCTACCAAAGCTTTCGTCTGGCTCAACCAGATTTTTTTATCATATAAATTTATTTTTGATAACAGACGCATCAGACGGCCATTAAAATATTCCAAATCGTCATTATTGCGCAGAAAACGCTCTTTCTCCTTTACTGCATCCACATATTGATCCCATACATAATTTAATTCTGTAGAACTGTGTACTCCAAACTTTTCCTTTGTGTATTCCACAGACTTCGTCACATTGGCATACTTCATATGCACCACATTTAACAGATTTACAGATTTATTATAGTTTTGTCTGGCAATGCGCATATCCTTTTTCAGCATATTGGTTCGGATATATACACCAAAGGTTCCAAACGCACCCACAAAAAGCAGAACCAAAAAAGGAATTGTTAAATCAAAATTTGAGAATTGTTTTGCCACAAACAGTAACATCAATAACGTTCCATACAAAATCAACAAAGCAATTCCCAGATTTTTCAGAAGTTTTCTCTCCCTTTTTATCTCATCCCGTTCAATTTCCCACTGACTCTTCTGGGCTTCCAAAATGTTTTTATCTTTCTTTACCGCCGCCTGATATCTCTCATGTTCTAACATTCGGCGAATAGTGAGAGGCATATCTTCCTCTTCCTGCTCCATCAACATAAACTGTTCTTCTGTGATATTGTGAGAAGAATTGAGGTAATTGGTTCTGGCATTGTTCAACTCCACAATGTTGGCCGCTACTTCCTTCAGTTCTTTTGCCTGTTCCTCAGGTAGTTTTTCCAAGGACTGAATATCTGTCAGATACGCTGTCACAATGCGATACTCTGCCCTCTCCCCTTCAATCTCCTTTGTAATTCCTATAATTTGCTCGCAGGAATCCAAAATATAATGTTCCAGTTTTTTGGGATCATCCCAATTTTCTATGGTCTCAATCTCCTGGTACACCTTTTCAAAGGCTTCATCAATCTTCTGTTCTTTTTTTCTTCTCTTTCCAAAAAACAGCATTCTTATCTCCAATGTTATATCTTACATAAACGGTTATATTCCATTTTCCACTGATCCAGTGTCTCTTTCGCCTCCGCATCAAATGCATCTGTCCCATCGGTGGTCGACATGATTTCATCCAAATGCATATCAAACTCCCGAATAGAATTTTGTCGACTTAAGGCGGAAACTTCCTCTTTGATATTATCCACAGCATCCTTGGGAATAAAATACTTGTCAACCAAATTCTGAAAACCTTCTTCGTCTTTGTTGCATCTTAAAGAGGCCAGCATCAGACGCATAGAAATCATTTTATGATTTCTCATATAGGCCTGTTCAAAGCATTTGGATGCCTCATCAAAGAAAAATAATCTGGCATATGCCACCCCAAGGTTGTGCCATAAATCTCCCTGAAACTCCCGAGGTAGCTTCTTTGCTTCATCCTCATCCAGCATATGCTCGTATTCGTAGATGGCATCCACAATCTTGTTATTCTCCATCAATCGGTCCGCCCGCATTTTCTGACATTCCTCCGGAGATTTGTTTTCAAAAGACGCCACCGTCTGAATCACCTGTTTAATCTCCTGGTTGGTCAAATATCCGTCATAGGTCAAAATCAATCCCACAAAAATATGTAAGGGAGCTTTGCTTCGTATGGCATCCAACAATTGTGTCTGCAATTCCTTCTGCCCCAGTTCTCTTCCAATCCAGTTACAAAGTTCTGTCGAAATAAAATTTGCATTTAATAAATATGTGTTTTTAGATATGTAGTAACTCAACTCTTCCAGGGAATAAACGTTTAATGCTGCATCCTCCAGGAAAAAGGGAGTGGCTGCAATGGATTGTTTACAAAGAATCAATTCTCCCATGTGTTATCTTCCTCCAGTGTAATACTGTGTTCCCAGCTTTTATTTGTACCGGGAGCTATTTCTCCGAATCCCAAATCCCGAATGGTAATGGATATATCCCGATCCGAAGTAGGCACTGCGGTGATACGAAGTCTCGTAGTTCTCCGATCCCTCTCCGGCAGGTCTGTCAATTCCAGAACTTCCACATGGGCTTCCCGGCTCTCCGGTTCCTGGACAAAAAGTTCCAGTTCCGGACTTCCGTCCAAAATCACTTCGCATTCCCCTTTGCTCTCAAACCAGCTCTCCCCCGCAGTCAATAATGTAAAAAGCTGCATTTCATTCTGTACAAGAACTTTTAAATATAGATTTAACTTTAACTCATTCGCTCCGATATACACAAATGGCCAGTCTATCTTTTTATCTTTTACTATACCTGCATAGCAGGCTCCTTTGGAATAGAGATTTTTTCCCACAAAAACCTTTCGCCCCTGGCACATAAACTGCAACGACTGTTTCGTCCAATCTCCGTCGAACCCATCTCCAATCAAAAATACGGAAGAAACCACTCTACCTTCAAACTCTTTTTTCAAGATTTCCGTGAACTGCTCATCCTTGTTATCAAAAAGCTTGCCGTGATTGCCATAGGTAAGATTTACCACCTGAGGCGTGGTGTTTAAATTTCGCTGCAAAATACAGGAAATCACATCAGACTCCCGATAATCAAACATAGCCACATCATGCAAAAAAACCTCCGGCTTTTGGTTTAGCACATAGTAATAAAATGCCTCCCGGTAATCCACCATCATAAGCTTGTCTGTATCAAGCCCCAATTTGGTCAGCATAGCAGAAAATAACTCCATATACTCCACACTGACTTTGTCCACGGTAATCACCAATTTTGCAATAGGCCATCTGGTATAGGCAATCCCCGACAGAGAAAGAATGTTTTTCAGGAAAATTGCCAGCAAATCTCTGGCAGCATATTTCTCATGGTCAACAAATATCTCCTCGCCATCCAAAGCTTTTTGAAGTAAGTCTTCCACTTCCTCTGCCTCATTATTTTTCGCCCGAATCTTTGCCTCATTTCCAAAAAACCACTGTCCCATTCCCCGTTTTTTTCCTAAACAAGTGGGAATCTGATAACTCTCACTGCCCATCACTGTGCTGAGAGTCTGAGGTTCACTCATATGAAGTTGATAATAACTAATCATGGTATATCGCTCATTGATATCGATACCCAGATAGATTCCCTTTTGTTCCTGTTCCATTGTATTCCTCTTAAACGGTTGTAAATAGTGTCTTTGTCACCTGATCCAATCCCTGATAGGACTTCATATCCCGGGACAGATTGCCTCTCTCACTGTAAATCAATTCATTTTGCATACGATTTAGCATATCGTATCTTCCGTATTCCTTTTCCTGCAACTGAGAAGAAATGGATATCTTGTCCGAGAGAACCGGTTTCTCCTCTGACTCTTCATTGTATAATTCATAACTTAAGGTCTCCCCAAAGAATATCAAAAATTGTTTCACAAAAATTCCTTCGTACATTTCCACCATATCTTCCATGACCTCTTCCTTGTCATCAAATCGATAGGTGATGGTAATTCTCTCTCCCGGAGTTCCCCGGTACTCAACAAATCGTTTGTCATAGAGATGATATTTTACAATCAGTCTCTCATCCATATCCCGGTAAAAACCAAAATATATGTTTCTGAGCACGTAGTACTGCAAAAGCTTATCCAAAATTTTAAACTCCCTGTCACTGAGAAGGTGTATTCCGGATAAAAATTTCATATATGCCAGTTTACAGCTTTCCTTCAGATTTGCGCCCCGGTCAAAATAGTATGCCAGGTATGTGAAGAATTGCTGCGGCACCTCTCTCTTTGCCAGCATATATTCATGGGACCAGAAATTCAGATATGCCTCTATCAGCATTTTATCCTTGCCACGATACATATAAGATTCAAAAATAGGCATCACATCTTCCATACAGCTTTCCGCATACAATGCCTGAAAGAGAATGTTTTCCTCTAAATCCAGGGCGTGAACCTCCTGCTCCTGTGCCAGCATCCACAGCTTTAACATCCACTTTGTAGGTCCCACTCGATTGCCGGACAAATAAACCACTGTAGCCGGTGTTGCCAAGCCTTCCTCAGCCAGATATGCGCACAAGTCCAATAAAAACTCGTCCACCTCAAAATTGCCGTTCACAATCAGTTCATTGCACATCCGAAGAAGCAACTGGACATCCACATCCAATCCGTCATATTTTTTCAACAGACTATACACCAATTCGTACCGTTCTTTTTCCAAGAAAAGATTAAAAATAAAGGTAAGTGTGTTCTTATCCAAGGTGTCATAATCCACCTCATGAATAAAATGATCTTCCAAAAGTTCTTCCCTGCAATGAAGCTTCAAAAAAGAAATCAAAGCCTCATACTTACTGCGAATATATTCTTTTGACACCAAAGATGAATGTAAAAAGGTATCGATGCGGTTTACATCTTCGATTTCAAACATATCTCCCCTTGTCTTCTTTTCAAAATCCGAAAGAATAAAGGTAAGAGACAACGGTGCTAAGGTCTTGAGTTTGCCCATATAGGCATCCGGGAACATAATATTTTGTAAACGATATCCCCCTTTATTGGTAATGAGGGTTCCATTTTTCGTTTCCAGGAAAACCTGAAAATGTCTGGAAACAATAGGCACAAACGCCACACCTTCCACCACGGGAACCACAATCGGCATCTCATACTGCTCCTGGTAAACAATGGCTCTCATAATATCCGGATAGATGCAAACCAGCTTTTTCATAAATACCATTGCCGCCAGAGAATTTGCCATGTCCTCATCCACAATGCCCATCTCCAGTACGCACTGATATATAATGGCAAGGTTGTCATTCATCCGATTCAGCTTCATCTGTTCAATAGCAAACAGTTCGATATTTCTGAAATACTGCTCAAACACCTGGGGTGCTTTTTTGCGGTTTACAATGACATTGGCATAGAGAAGTGCCCGCTTTTGATCCGGCAGACTACAGCTGTACTGAAAATAGCGAACCACCATCTGAGGCAGCTCCTCTGTACTAGAATCCGGCATGGTAAGCATAAATCCCTCATACAAACCGCCGATACGCAAATCTCTCTCGATTCCCTTGCGATACCAGGAAAGATATTCCTCCTGATACCTCTGATTACGTAACAGATAGGAAATGATAATCGACAAAAATTCGTCACTTGGGTTCACTTTGTAAGCTTCCTGTATCAAAAACCAAATCTTATTGGAGAAAACATTGCATTTTTCCACAATATGAGCAATCTGAAGAGACATCTCACCAGTCAGCAAGTCCCGTCTCGCCGCCCAATACAAAATAGATAAGGTAGCTTCTGAAAAATCGTGAATCATATAAGGGTCAATCAACAAAATGTTGTAGGCCTCAATCAATAGAAACGGTGATGGATGACCTGCGCCAATCCACTGCTTCATTGCCTTTAACCGTCTGGAATTATCCCCTACATATTCCTTCTTTAAAAAGCTTAAGAACCAGAAAATCCTCACATCCTCCGGATGCTGTCTGAATATAAGCTCAATTTCCTTTGTCAGACGATCCACATAGGATTCTTCCTGTTCAATCAGTGTGCACAGATATAAGAGATATGCCCACTGAGCACCGGACTTGTCCTTGATGTCCCGCTTCATATCCTGAATAATCCAAAGAGCTTCCTGACGCTGTCGGTTCACAATATAGCACTGGGCCTTCATCAAAGTATACCAGCAGTTCTCCGGCTCCATCCGAAGCATATCATCCAAAATCGCTATGGATTTTTCACACCACTCGCCTGTGGTTATCCGCTGTAAACGATACTGTTCATAGGTTTGGGTCAGCAATACTTTTTCACGCTTCTGCTGACGATAGTTCCACTGATACTCCTCATCCTCCCGGTCAAAGGTAGCCATAATGGTAATCTCATAAATAGTTCCCTTGCAGGAAAAGGTAATTCTGGCATAGTTTTTGCCGGCATGCATTCGATTTTTATGCACGTAATAATTCAAAATCATGGTACTTCCCAAGAAGAAATCGGAAGTAATGTGCTCTTTTTCCACGGTGACAAAATCATTGTCACTGTCTATATCAATCTCTATGTATCCCCAATTGCTCTTGGAAATCATAAAGGTTTCTTTGCGATTTTCTGTCAAACGATAGAAATTACGCTGTCCCTCCTTGACGGAAAAGGTCACAGCCTCTTTTAACCCGGCAGATACCAAAAATTCCTCGAAATTAGCAGAGGAAGGTATGGCTCTCCGATATCCTGCATAAAGCAATCTCTCCTGGACACCGAATTTGCGAATAAACTTTGCAAAAGCGTCGGAGTAAAACAGTTTCATAGCCTCGCTCCAATGTCCCTTTGCCAGTTCGGCAAAATCCTTTAGTGATGCGATTTCTCCTACGGAACTCATCAGCTTTTCCGCTTTAAATTGGACATCAAAAGGAAGGCGATGCTCTCCCCCGTTATACACAATTGTGAAATAACCCCGGAGATGATCCCCCTCAACATAATGCTGACCTCTGATTTCAAAGGGTACGGTAATGTCTGTACCGTCAAACTGGGGCTTAAGTATTCTCACATAGGGATTTGATGAATAAACCATCCCCCGAATATGACTGCCCTCAGAACAGGAAAACTGAAGTTCTTCCTGTAGTTTTTTTCCTTCGTCTCCCACGAACTCTAATGTGTCCGCCGGAAGAATCAGCTGTGGTATTTGATTGTCAAACTTGTCTTCTGACATTCGCCAGATTCGCTTACGCAAAATAAGTCCTCTTTTCTTCTAGTCTGACGCCATCCTACCAGTTGCTTTTTTGGTACTAATGACTATAATGAATTATAAACTATTTAGGTAGGACATGCAATAAACTTTGTCCTTGACAGGAGGCAGCTATGATTAAACATAAAGACCATTTTCACGGCAGTGATTTGGAAAAAATAGAGAGCATTTATGGCATAAAAAAAGAGGAAATCGTCAGCTTTTCCGCCAATGTAAATCCCCTGGGAATCTCCCCGGTTTTAGAGCGGGAACTGTCAAATCACATCAGTTGTATCACCACTTATCCGGACCGTGAATACACATCCCTGCGGAAATGTATGGCTGAGTATGTAGGGACAGAGCCGGAAAACATCATTGTTGGAAACGGCTCCACGGAATTAATCTCTCTGTTTATACAGATTGAGCACCCGAAGAAAGCCATGGTGTTAGGTCCCACCTATTCCGAGTATGAAAGAGAAATCGCCCTGGGAGGAGGAACCACCCACTACTATCCTCTGAAAGAGGAAAGCGGATTCCGTCTGGACACTGACCACTTCACTTCCAAGTTGGATGACAGCATTGACCTTTTAGTTCTGTGCAATCCTAACAATCCAACCTCCAGCTGTATCAGTAACGGAGATATGCGAAAAATTTTGGATGTTTGTAAGGAGCACGATATCTATGTGATGGTGGATGAAACCTATGTGGAATTTGTGGATGACATCAATCGCATTAGTGCCGTCAGCCTTACCGCATATTACAACAACATCATCATTCTCCGGGGAACCAGCAAGTTTTTTGCAGCACCGGGACTTCGTCTTGGATATGCGATTACCGGAAATGAAGATTTGCTTCGCAATATGAATCAGCGAAAAAATCCTTGGACCATCAATTCCCTGGCTGTAATTGCCGGAGAAATTATGTTTAAGGATCAGGAGTATATCAAAGAAACCAGAGACCTGATTTCTTCTGAGCGAAAAAGACTTTATGATACCTTGGAAAAAAGCCAGCGGTTCTGCCCTTACAAGCCCACTGCCAACTTTATGCTGGCAAGAATTTTAGATGAGGATTTAACCAGTCAGGATTTATTTGACCGGGCAATCCGGGAAAAAATGATGATTCGGGATTGTTCGACTTTCCCATTCCTAAATGATAAGTTCATCCGCTTCTGCTTTATGAATCCGGAGGATAACAATCGATTGATGGAATGTTTATTGAGATAAAATTTAAATAGAACTATATATGAATGATTGAATTTATAAAATGAGCCGACAGAAAACTCTGCCGGCTCCTTTTGTCTTAGGAACTATCCTTTATCCCTATTTATCTTATCCTATTTTTTACTTATTCTGGAAATACTCATGAATTCCCTTTGCTGCAGCCTTTCCTGCTCCCATAGCAAGAATAACAGTTGCTGCACCTGTAACTGCATCACCACCGGCATAGACAGCTAACTTGGAAGTAGCACCATCATCCTCTGTGATGATACATCCTCTTCTGTTTACATCCAGTCCCTTTGTGGTAGAAGAAATCAATGGGTTTGGTGAAGTACCAAGCGACATAATCACAGTGTCCGCCTCAATTTCATACTCTGAACCCGGAATTTCGATTGGGCTTCTTCTTCCTGACTCATCCGGCTCACCAAGTTCCATCTTGATAATTTTAACACCTTTAACACAGCCATTCTCATCCACAAGAATCTCAGTAGGATTCTGAAGAAGGTCAAAGATAACCCCTTCCTCTTTTGCGTGATGCACTTCTTCCACTCTGGCAGGAAGCTCTGCTTCACTTCTACGATATACCACATGAACCTCTGCTCCAAGACGGAGTGCTGTTCTGGCTGCATCCATAGCAACGTTACCGCCACCTACAACGATGACCTTTTTACCTCTGGCAATCGGTGTATCATAACCCTCTTTGAAGGCTTTCATCAGGTTGTTTCTGGTCAGGAATTCGTTGGCTGAGAATACACCCTTTGCCTGCTCTCCCGGGATTCCCATAAATCTAGGAAGTCCGGCACCAGAACCGATAAATACAGCCTCGAATCCTTCTTTTTCCATCAATTCATCAATGGTTACAGAACGACCAATGATAACGTTGGTCTCAATCTTAACACCTAAGGACTTTACATTTTCCACTTCTGCGGCAACAACCTTGCTCTTTGGAAGACGGAACTCAGGAATACCGTAAACCAATACACCGCCGGCCTCATGTAATGCCTCAAAAATAGTTACGTCATAGCCTAATTTTGCCAAATCGCCGGCACAGGTCAATCCTGCCGGGCCGGAACCAACAACTGCAACCTTGTGACCGTTCTTCTCGGCACAGCCCTGAGGCTTAATGCCATTTTCTCTGGCCCAGTCAGCTGTAAAACGCTCCAACTTACCAATGGAAACTGCCTCTCCCTTGATACCGCGGATACACTTACCTTCGCACTGGCTCTCCTGTGGGCAGACACGTCCGCAAACAGCAGGAAGTGCTGAAGAATTGCTGATTACATTGTAAGCTTCCTCAATGTTTCCCTCTTTGATTGCCGCAATGAAATCCGGAATCTGAATGGAAACCGGGCAACCTTTGATACACTGTGCATTTTTACAGTTTAAGCAACGGGTTGCCTCTTCCATTGCCTCTTCTTTGTTATATCCTAAACATACTTCCTCAAAATTGGTAGCACGAACCTTTGGATCCTGCTCACTTACCGGAACTTTTACTAAAACATCTCCCATTACTTGTCACCTCCACAGTGGCCGCATCCGCCGTGATGTGTATCACCTTCCTGCAAAGCAAGCATTGCGCGCCCTTCTTCTGTCTTGTATTGCTGCTGTCTGGACATTGCCTGATCAAAATCAACTAAGTGACCGTCAAATTCAGGACCGTCTACACAGGCGAATTTCACCTGGTCTCCAACAACCAAACGGCAAGCTCCGCACATTCCTGTTCCATCCACCATAATCGGGTTCATAGAAACAACCGTTGGGATACCCAGTTCCTTTGTCAATTTGCAGACAAATTTCATCATAATCATTGGTCCAATGGCAACACAATGATCAAAGTGCTGTCCCTCATCCACAAGTGCCTGTAACTGATTAGTTCCCATACCGTGGAATCCGTATGTACCGTCATCTGTGGTCACACAAAGCTGTCCTGCCACTGCTCTCATCTCTTCTACATAGAAAAGCAAATCCTTGGTTCTGGACCCCATAATCACGGTAGCATCCACGCCGTGCTCCTTTAACCATTTTACCTGTGGGTATACAGGTGCTGTACCAACACCACCGGCAATAAAGACGATGTTTTTCTTTTTGGTCTCCTCTAAGTTTTCTTCCTCACAAAGTTCAGAAGGCTGACCCAAAGGTCCCACAAAATCCATAAAACTATCGCCTACTTCAAGGTATGACATTCTCTCAGAAGAAGCTCCCACTGTCTGGAACACGATGGTGATGGTTCCGGCCTCTCTGTCGTAGTCACAGATGGTAAGTGGAATTCTCTCCCCAACCTCGTCGATTTTCACAATGACAAACTGTCCAGGCAAACAAGAAGCTGCAACTCTGGGTGCCTTGACATCCATCAAGAAAATCTTGTCAGCAAGCTTTTCTTTTTTTACTATTGGATACATATTGTCCCTCCCATTTTCTTATTTTCTATTAATATGCGGATTCCTGCCCGAATCTTCGACACTTAAGAATGTGCCTCGCATAAAAATACTTAGCTAAAGTACACCAATTCATCTGCAGGTTTTTCTGCAGGTTTCATCTCAATCGGGTACAAAATCGGTCCTTTGCCTTTATACTCACGGGCAAATTCCACCCGGATTTGGGCGGTTAAATCAATCCAGCTTTTGTGTGCCGGTGTCTGGGCAAGTTCTGTCTTGCACATCATACCAAGGAATGTAATATCCTCCACACAACAGGTCATGGCAAATCTACCGGGCACAATCACACCACGCTTTAACTTGCCGTCTCCCGGATTGTAAACCAGTCCAAGGAAATGAACCACTTTTCCATTGTATTTTTTCGGATTTTCCATACAGTCCATAAACCATAACGCATAATCCGCATCGGAAATCTCAATCACATCTGCATTGATGTCGAAAGGCAACTCCTCCTCCCGGTCATCAATGGTGCCATCCGCTCTCTCGTAAACAATCTGGGCCGGACGATTCACTGCTTTAATGTTCCCTCTAAATTTGCTCTTTGGAGTGTCATCGGTACAGCGATTAAAAATAACCACTTCTGCCTTAAAGAACTGCTCCATCATCATAGCCCGCATATTCGCCAGATACATCTCAAATGTGGTGGCATCTACGGTGGCTAAAGACTGTACAATCACCCAGTCCTTTGGCATATCCATCTCATAGACGTTTCCCACATCCCAGGTACCGTTGTACTCTAAAAATACCGCATCCGGATGGTATTCATCCTGAAGTTCCTGCAATTTTTTAGAGGTAAAATCCTCCTCTTCCTCAATCATTGCAACCTTGGCACCGATGGTTTTTAATTTTTCTGTATCGTATTCCACATCCCCATCCTCACAGGCGATAATCAGAATACGGTCGTTGTCATCTCCAAATCCGTTTTCAAACAAGGTCTCCTGAATCAGCGTGGTTTTTCCGCTGTCCATAAAACCGGTAAAGAAATAAATAGGTATCTCTGCCATATCAATTCACCTTCCTACGTCTGACCTTATGCAATGCCAAACAATTCCTCCAACTTGTGCTCATCAATATCTGTTCCGATAACCACAAGACGGCCTGTGTAGTCCGGATCACCGGTACGAAGTTCGTACTCGCCGTCTACCAAATCAAAGTAAATCCATGTGCCATCTGTAGACTGCACCATCCCCTTGGAACGAAGGATGGTTCCGTAATCCTGGGTATCAACAAATGCCTTCAATGCATTTTCAATGGTCTCTCTCTCAAAGATATGAGGAGTCTCCTTGCCCCAGCTGGTGAACACATCATCTGCGTGATGGTGATGATGATGCTCGTGGTCATGGTCGTGATCGTGACATCCACAGGTGCACTCCTCTCCGTGGTCATGATGATGTTCATGCTCGTGGTCGTGTTCATCATGGTCGTGATGATGTTCGTGCTCGTGAGCCTCATGGGCTGCTTCTGCTAAAGTCTTCATTTCCAAGTTATCCTGGCCTTCGATTACTTTTAAAATCTGTGCTCCCGGAATCTCATCCCAAGGTGTGGTAATGATAGCTGCCTTTGGATTTAACTTCTGAATCTGCTTTACACAAAACTCCAACTGATCTGAAGTAGCCTTTTGTGTTCTGCTCAAAACAACAGTAGTCGCATATTCAATCTGGTTGTTGAAGAACTCACCGAAAGCTCTCATCTGCTTAGAAGCCTTAAGGGCATTTACAACAGTAACCAGTGCATTTAATTTCACATCATGGCTCTCTTCCAAATCAATAACTGAGGTCATAACATCGGATAATTTTCCAACACCGGATGGCTCGATCAAAATACGATCCGGTGAAAACTTGTCCAAAACATCCTGCAAGTTCTTTGCGAAGTCTCCTACCAAAGAACAGCAGATACAACCGGAGTTCATCTCGGAAATCTCGATACCGGAATCCTTTAAAAAGCCTCCGTCGATACCAACTTCACCAAACTCGTTCTCTATTAAAACTAATTTTTCTCCTGCATAAACCTCATCAATCATCTTCTTGATAAATGTGGTTTTTCCTGCGCCTAAAAAACCTGAGATAATATCAATTTTTGTCATAATAAATTCCTTCTTTCTATTGACTTTTTCTTGTTATCTGTATGAAAATATAGTAAAACACAAGATAAATTATAGCATATTTCCTTCTTGAAACAATGGGCTATTTTATATTTTTGTGGCACAAAAATTGTGTAAATTTTAACAGTTTAAGAAAGGGATTTTAAGATATGGACGCTGTACAAATGCATCAGGAAATTTTAGCTAAAACAGTTATCAAGAATTTAGAGAAAAGACATATGCAGGGCTACTACTGTAAAACCAAAGAAGAGGCGGTAAAACTCGCCTCATCTCTCATTAAAGAAGGAAGTTCTGTTTCCTGGGGCGGCACTATGACTATGAAGGAAATTGGTCTGACCGAGGAGTTAAACAATCGCTCTGATTTAACTCTTTTGGACCGCTCAAAGGCAGGCTCCCAGGATGAAGTTGAAAAAATCTATCGACAGGCATTCTCCGCTGATACCTATATTATGAGTACCAATGCCATTACCGTGGATGGTCAGCTTCTGAATATCGACGGCACAGGAAACCGGGTGGCCGCTTTGATTTTTGGTCCGAAACAGGTATTGGTGATTGCCGGAATGAATAAAATCTGCAAAGACTTGGAAGAAGCTATGAGTCGCGTGAGAAATATCGCTTCTCCCCCAAACTGCATCCGCTTGGGCAAAAAAACACCTTGCTCCGCCACCGGTGTTTGCGGGGACTGTCTTTCTCCGGATTGCATCTGCAACCAGATTGTAACCACGAGAAACAGCCGTAACCCGGATCGAATCAAGGTGATTTTAGTAGAAGGAAGCTGGGGCTATTAAATCTGCCCCTCTTCTTTGAGATATTGTAAAAATCCTTTGCAT
>JALELK010000098.1 GCA_022768745.1 Lachnospiraceae bacterium | reverse complement strand
GGAAAAATATGCAGATACTGTGGCTCATGTGATTGAGAAGGGATCCACTCCGGCGGGGATGCATATTTCCATTATGGTGAAAGAAATTTTGGATTTTCTGCAGATTCAGCCGGGGCAGCAGGGACTGGACTGTACCTTGGGTTATGGAGGACATTCCAAGAAAATGTTGGAACAGCTTAAAGGGAAGGGACGGCTGATCTCTTTGGACATAGACCCCATTGAGTCGGAAAAGACGGTAAAGCGATTGCGGGATGCAGGCTACGGAGAGGATGTTTTTCAGTTTCGTCTTACAAATTTTTCCAATATTGATCTGGTGGCTGAGGAGTGTGGAAACTTTGATTTTGTTCTTGCTGATTTAGGAGTGTCGTCTATGCAGATTGATGATCCAAAGAGAGGGTTTTCCTATAAAACCCAGGGGCCACTGGATTTGCGGTTAGACCCGTTACATGGGGACAGTGCGGCACAGAGACTGAGACAGATTGACCAGGAAGAATTTGAAGGAATGCTCATTGAAAACTCAGATGAACCCTATGCAAAGGAAATTGCGGCAAAGGTTTTTTCGAAAATCCGAGCAGGTGAACCTATGGAGACAACCACAGAGCTGAGAAAAGCTGTGGAAGAGGCTCTATGGAAGGTTCCAAAGGATGAGCGGGAAGAAGCAATAAAAAAATCCTGTGCAAGAACATTCCAGGCATTGCGTATTGATGTGAACAGTGAGTTTGAAGTATTATATGCTTTTTTGGAAAAATTGGACGGTATCTTAAAGCCGGGGGGAAGAGTGGCAATTTTAACCTTTCATTCCGGAGAAGACCGACTGGTGAAAAAGGCATTTAAAGAATTAAAAAAGGCGGGTGTGTACTCTGAGGTATCGAAGGACGTGATTCGCCCCACTGCGGAGGAGTGCAGAAGAAATCCACGGGCCAAGTCCACCAAGATGAGGTGGGCGATAAAAGCGAAATAGGAGAACATTATGAATCAAAGTTTTATGAAAGAGAGAAAAATATTGCCGTTGGTGATTTCAATGTCGCTTCCCATGGTGATATCCATGGCGGTAAACTCTCTTTATAATATAGTAGACAGTTACTTCGTTGCAAAGATTAGTGAGGATGCAATGACCGCTCTGTCTTTGGTTTATCCGGTGCAAAATTTAATGACGGCAATTGCCGTGGGATTTGGAATCGGAATGAATGCCAGAATCGCATTCTGCCTTGGGGCAAATGAAGAGAAAAAGGCCAGCCAGGCGGCTGCCACAGGTATGCTTCTCAGTGTGATTCACGGCATTTTGTTAATGGTGATATGTATACTGGGAATGCCCCAGTTTTTATCTTTATATACGGATAAGCAGGAACTTATTGCTATGGGGTTGACTTATGCCAACCGGGCTTTTTTATTTTCCGTGATTGTAATGCTGGGGATTTCACTGGAGAAAATTTTTCAGGCTGTGGGACGGATGAAAGTTTCCATGGTCAGTATGATGTGTGGATTTGTGGTTAATATTGTATTGGATCCGTTGATGATTTTTGGCATAGGTCCATTCCCTGAGATGGGAATGGCGGGGGCTGCTTATGCCACAGGAATCGGACAGACCATAACTCTTTTGGTGTATGTAGGCTTTTGTGTTTTTCGACCATTGCCGGTTTCATTTAAAAGAGAAGCAATCTCCTTCGACAGGGAGTTGTTGCAGCGGTTATATGCTGTGGGAATTCCGGCGTCATTAAATATGGCATTGCCATCTCTTTTGATATCGTCTCTCAACGGAATATTGGCTGGATTTTCAGAGATTTATGTTCTGGTACTGGGAGCATACTATAAGTTGCAGACCTTTATCTATCTTTCAGCCAATGGAATTATTCAGGGGATTCGCCCTCTCATGAGTTATAATCAAGGTGCCGGCGAGAAAAAACGAGTGCAGCAGATTTTCAGTACCACTTTGGTGCTTACCTCGGTAGTGATGGCAGTTGGACTGGTACTGTCATTTATGATTCCGGGTCCTATGATTGGTTTGTTTACTGCAAGTGAAAAGACCATACAAATTGGTGTACAGGCCTTACATATTATCAGTATTGGTTTTGTTTTCTCTGCTGTGTCGGTCACCTGTTGCGGAGCCTTGGAGGCTTTGGGAAAAGGAATGGCCTCCCTTTGGATTTCCCTGTCCCGCTATGTGGTAGTGATTATTCCGGTGGCACTGCTTTTAAGTCAGATTTTAGGGGCAAAGGGTGTGTTTGCAGCCTTCCCTGTGGCTGAGGTTCTGACAGCTGTTTTGGCGTATGGGATATATCAAAAAACTTTACCCAAACTTTAGATAAATATTTCTCGTTTATGATAGTTGATAAATGTACTTCGTGCTAACATAAAGACGATTAGATGGATAGCAAAAAAGGAGTTTCTATGAAAAAACGAGGACATTTATTGGTTACGTCACATGTCAGTTCCCAGTTTGGCTGGCGGCGGATGTGTGTAATGGTGGGAAGTATTCTGCCGGATTTTTGGATTCCGTCCTTAATAAAGGGACACAAAAGGGAGGTGGCCTGGGACAGAGTCAGAGGGAATATTGAAAAATTAGAAAACACAGGCACCTGGAATGGAGTGGACTGCATTCGACTGGGAGTGCTCCTACACTATGTAGAGGATTTCTTTACCTATGTTCATAATCCGTCATATCCCGGAAATTTGTCCGGACATATCCGTTATGAGCGGGAACAGTATCTGGCATTTAAGCAACATTTGTCAGTGGAGAAACACGTGATTGAACAGATGGGTTCCCATCCCAAGGATTATGTGGATTCCCTGCAGGAATGGTTGGAAAAAATGTTTAAAGAGTATGATGAGATGTTTCCGGGATTGGAAACAGATTACCTGTTTATGAAGCGGGCAGCTTATATGACTATGTGGCATTTTGAAAGAGCCTTTGCTATTAATGGAATTAATAGGAAATTAAACAATCCAGCTACGGAAAAGAAAGTTCTGCAAACATTATCTTAAAAAATTGCGCACAACCTATTGACAAATGCGTCGGTAGGTTTTATTTTATATGTAAATAAATTGCACACAATTAAATTTTGGAAAATCAGGAGGAGCAAAAGAATTTTTATGATTTCGAAGCTGAGGATGTATTATGTAACACGGTCAAAATGGAGGAGTACCGGGGAAAGGTTGTACTGATTGTAAATACGTCCACCAGATGTGGATTTACGCCTCAGTATGACGGGTTACAGGATTTGTATGAGAAATATCAGAATCGGGGATTGGAGATTTTGGACTTCCCCTGTAATCAGTTTGGAAATCAAGCACCGGAAAGCAATGAGGAGATTGTAGCATTTTGCGATGCAAAGTTCGGCATTACCTTTAAGCATTTTGCCAAGATTGAGGTCAATGGAGAAAATCAGCATCCTTTGTATAAATTTTTAAAAGAACAAAAAGGATTCGGAGGATTTCAACCGGGTCATCCACTGATAACCTTTATTGAAAGTGTAGTTGCACGCACACATTCCGGAGATATTAACGGCCCGGATATCAAATGGAATTTTACAAAATTCTTAATCGACAGAGAGGGAAATGTGATAGAGAGATTTGAACCTACAGAAGATTTGTCGGTGGTAGAGCAAAGGATAAAGGAGCTGTTGTAGAGATGAAAAAAAATTATGATGCCTTAAAATTGGAGAACCAGTTGTGCTTTCCGCTGTATGCTGTTTCCAAGGAAATCGTCCGGAGATACAAACCCTTTCTGGATGAAATCGATTTGACATATACCCAGTACATTACGATGATGGTTTTGTGGGAGAGTAAACAGATGAGTGTAAAGGAGTTAGGGGAAAAACTTTATTTAGACTCCGGCACACTGACGCCACTTCTGAAACGGTTGGAGCAAAAGGGGCTGTTGACGAGACAGCGGGACAGCAGGGATGAACGCATCCTTATGGTAAGCATTACGAAGTCAGGAGAGAAATTAAAGGAGCAGGCCATAAAAGTACCTGAAAAAATGATGGGATGCGTGCCCCTTGAGGCAGAGGATGCAAAGGAACTGTATCAGATATTGCACAAGATGATGGATGGCTTTCATCGGGAGGAAAAATAATGGAGCAAAAATGGAACATAGGCAATGATTGTTATAGGGCACCAAGCGCAGTGATGACGGGAATGGTGGAACTTGCAGATAGGGTAAGCATCTGGCACAATACAACTCTTCGTGCTGACACGGCACCTATATATATTGGAACAGGCAGTAATGTACAGGACAATGTGTGTATTCATGCAGGGGACGGATTCCCGGTTACCGTAGGTGAACAGGTATCCATCGGTCATGGGGTAATCCTTCATGGATGCACCATAGAAGACGATAGCATTATCGGCATGGGTGCAATTTTGTTAAATGGTGCCCATGTGGGGAAAAATTGCCTGATAGGAGCAGGTGCTCTGATAACCGCCGGGATGGAAATTCCCGATGGAATGTTAGCCTTTGGAAATCCGGCAAGGGTGATTCGCCCACTGACGGAAAAGGAGATTGCCCATAACAGGAAAAACGCCACACAATATATAAAAGAGGCAAAAGAACAATTGGAATTAATGTAAAAAATGGAATTACCCCGGAAATATGTTATCTTTTCTTGCAAGGAGACATCTTTCTGGGGTAAAATTGTGTCATATTTTAAATTTACCACAGAAAGGAAAATCCAATGAACTTCTTAGAAGAAAGAATTTTAAAAGACGGAATTGTGAAAGAGGGAAATGTTCTGAAAGTGGACAGTTTTTTGAATCACCAGATGGACATTGAATTGTTTGAAAAAATGGGAG
>JALELK010000090.1 GCA_022768745.1 Lachnospiraceae bacterium | reverse complement strand
GGTGAAGCGCCCCTATTTTCTGGCAGGAGGACTCACCCCAGAAAATGTGGGAAAGGCAATTGAGTTCCTGCATCCCTATGCAGTAGATGTAAGCTCAGGTATTGAGACCAACAGGGAAAAAGATGAGACGAAGATGGCAGCCTTTCTTCAGGCTGTGAGAAAGGAAGGATAGAAAATGGCGCAAAATGGAAGATTTGGAATACATGGCGGTCAATACATTCCGGAGACATTGATGAATGCGGTGATTGAACTGGAAGAGGCCTATAATCATTACAAACTGGATCCGGAATTCAACTGGGAATTGACAGAGTTGTTAAATGAATACGCAGGCAGACCTTCGAGGCTGTACTATGCAAAGAAAATGACAGAGGACCTGGGGGGTGCAAAGATTTACCTGAAACGGGAGGATTTAAATCACACCGGAGCCCATAAAATCAACAATGTTTTAGGTCAGGCGCTGCTTGCCAAAAAAATGGGAAAAACAAGATTGATTGCAGAGACCGGAGCAGGGCAGCACGGGGTTGCAACAGCTACGGCGGCTGCACTGCTTGGAATGGAATGTGTGGTATTTATGGGGGAGGAAGACACAAAACGACAGGCTCTCAATGTATATCGTATGAAACTTCTGGGAGCAGATGTGGTTCCCGTAACTTCCGGAACAGCCACCTTAAAGGATGCGGTGTCTGAGGCTATGCGGGAGTGGACCACCAGAATCGATGATACCCATTATTGTCTGGGTTCTGTTATGGGTCCTCATCCATTTCCTACTATAGTCAGGGATTTTCAGGCTGTGATTTCAAAAGAGATTAAGGAACAGATACTTCAAAAAGAGGGGAGACTGCCGGATGCGGTGGTGGCATGTGTAGGTGGTGGCTCCAACGCCATAGGTAGTTTTTATCACTTTATTGAGGATGAGGAAGTGGCATTAATCGGATGTGAGGCCGCTGGGCGGGGCATCGATACCTTTGAGACAGCAGCCACGGTAAACACCGGTAAAATCGGCATCTTTCATGGAATGAAATCTTATTTTTGTCAGGACGAATACGGACAGATTGCACCGGTGTATTCCATTTCCGCCGGGCTGGATTATCCGGGAGTTGGACCGGAGCATGCGCATCTTCACGACATAGGAAGAGCACAATATGTCCCGATAACCGATGAGGAAGCGGTAGAGGCTTTTGAGTATCTGGCAAAGACGGAAGGAATTATTCCGGCAATTGAATCCGCCCATGCGGTGGCGTATGCCAGAAAATTGGCACCTACCATGTGCAAAAACCAGATTATTGTTGTTACGGTTTCCGGCAGAGGAGATAAGGATTGCGCTGCCATTGCCCGTTACAGAGGGGAGGATATTTATGAGTAAGATAGCAGAAGCGTTTCAGAATGGAAAGGCGTTTATTCCTTTTATTACCTGTGGAGACCCAGATTTGGAGACCACCAAAGCAGCAGTGAAGGAGATGGAAAAAAACGGAGCAGATTTAATTGAACTGGGAATCCCCTTTTCAGACCCAACTGCGGAAGGTCCGGTGATCCAGGAGGCGAATATTCGGGCGTTGAAAAACGGAATTACCACAGATGATGTGTTTGCTATGGTGGAGGAATTACGACAGGAAGTAAAAATTCCTATGGTTTTTATGACCTATGCCAATGTGGTTTTTTCCTATGGGGCTGAAAAATTTATGGCTGCCTGTGAACAATATGGGATAGATGGTATTATTTTACCGGATATTCCTTATGAGGAAAAAACAGAATTTGAATCCATATGCGAGAAATATAATTTAGACTTAATTTCTATGATTGCGCCAACATCAAAAGGGCGTATTGCCATGATTGCAAAGGAGGCAAAGGGCTTCATCTATGTGGTTTCAAGTCTTGGAGTTACCGGAACCAGAAGTGAGATTACCACGGATCTGGATTCTATCGTCGGGGTTATCCGGGAAAACACGGCTGTACCCTGTGCTATTGGGTTTGGAATTTCCACACCGGAGCAGGCGAAAAAGATGGGGCAGATTGCTGACGGCGTGATTGTGGGCTCTGCCATTATCAAGATATTGGGGCAATATGGAAAAGAAGCGCCGGAAAAAATCGGGGCTTATGTGAAAAGCATGAAGGAAGGTGTGACATGTATCCTAAATTAGACAGAGTGAAAGAATTGGCGGCTGAGGGAAAGTACAGGAGAATTCCCGTGTGTCAGGAAATTCTCTCGGACAGTTATACCCCTATTGAGGTAATGCGCCGGCTCCGGGAGGTGAGCAGACAGGTTTATTTGCTGGAAAGTGCGGGCCAGAGTGAGAATTGGGGAAGATATACTTTTTTGGGATATGAACCAAGTTTGGAAATAACCTGCCGGGATGGGAGAGTTGTCATAAAAAAGACGGATGCTTTAGGAAAAAAATTGTTGGAACAAAGGGAGGTTTTGCATCCGGGAGAGGTGATTCGGGAGATAATTGCACAAAACAAAACCCCTATCATGGAGAATATGCCCTCATTTACCGGAGGCCTGGTGGGATATTTTTCTTATGATTATATTAAATACAGCGAACCGAAATTGCATCTGTCCAGCGGTGAAGAGGATGATTTTAATGATATGGATCTGATGCTTTTCGACCGGGTGATCGCCTTTGATAATTTTAAACAGAAAATCTATCTCATTGCCGGAGTTTATACAGAGGAACTGGAAGCATCTTACGAGATGGCAAAGGATAAGATAGAGGAGATGGCCCGAGTTATCAAGTACGGGGATAAAAAGGTTTTTCAACCTTTAGAACTACTGTCTGATATCACACCTCAGTTCACAGCAGATGAATATGCAGATATGGTGAAAAAGGCAAAACATTACATTCACGAGGGGGATATTTTTCAGGTGGTGCTGTCAAATCCTCTGCGTGCAAAGGCCAGAGGAAGCCTTTTTGATACCTATCGCATTTTGCGAAGCAGCAATCCTTCCCCTTATATGTTTTATTTTTCCAGTGATGATATAGAGATTGCCGGAGCGTCTCCGGAAACCTTGGTAAAGGTGGTAGATGGAAAAGCAAGTACCTTCCCTTTGGCGGGAACCAGACCCAGAGGGAAAGATGAAGCGGAGGACAAAGCGCTGGAACAGGAACTGTTGGCGGATGAAAAGGAGTTGGCAGAGCACAATATGCTGGTGGATTTGGGGCGAAATGATATGGGAAAAATCAGCGAAATCGGTACGGTTTTGGTGGAAGAATATATGGGAATTCAACGTTATTCCCATGTGATGCATATCGGCTCCACTGTGGTTGGAAAAATCCGTCTGGATAAGGACAGCGTGGATGCTGTGGATGCTATTTTGCCGGCGGGAACTTTATCCGGTGCGCCAAAATTTCGAGCGTGTGAGATTATTCAGGAACTGGAGCAGTCCCAAAGAGGTATCTATGGCGGAGCTATCGGTTACCTGGACTTTGCGGGAAATCTGGATGTGTGTATTGCCATTCGCCTGGTTTATAAGAAAAATGACAGTATCTGCATTCGGTCCGGTGCCGGAATTGTCAATGATTCTGATCCATATAAAGAGGCTCAGGAGTGCGTGAACAAAGCCATGGCTGTGGTAGATGCGGTAAAGAGTGTGGAAGGGGGATTGGGATGATTCTTCTGATAGATAATTATGACAGTTTTTCTTATAATGTAGTGCAATTGGTGGGAAGTGTGGAACCGGATATAAAAGTCGTGCGAAATGATGAGGTTACAATACCTCAGATAGAGGAGATGAAACCGGATGCCATCATCATTTCCCCCGGACCTGGAAAACCTAAGGATGCCGGGATTTGTGAGGAGGCAATCTGCTTTTTTGCCGGAAAAATACCGATTCTTGGAATCTGCCTGGGACATCAGGCGATTTGTGAAGCGTTTGGAGCTACCGTCTCTTATGCAAAAGAGCTGATGCATGGAAAGAAAAAAGAGATGATTCAGGAAAATGACGGTTTGCTTTTCAAGGGGATGCCCAATTCTTTTTATGCGGCCAGATACCATTCCCTGGCAGTGATGGAGGATACTTTGCCAGAGGAACTGATAGTGACGGCCCGATGCGAAGATGGGGAGGTTATGGCGGTGGAACATAGGGATTATCCGATTTTCGGATTGCAGTTTCACCCGGAGTCGGTGATGACCCCGGAGGGAAAGAAAATCATAGAAAACTTTTGTGCAAATGCTATAATGAAAGTCAACAGATAAAAAGTTAGGAGACGAGCCCTATGCCTAAACGGGATAAAATGAAAAAAATCTTAGCGGTGTTGATTGCATTGGTGGTACTTGCATTGCTTGGTTTGTTGGAAAACATTTTTGTGACGGATGGTGTCACGAAGACCAATTCCAGAACATCATCCGGTCTTGTGACTGTGAAAGATGTGACAGAGACGGAATTGGAGGATGAGAATGCTCCCATTGGGGTTATTAAACAATACGAATTTACACTCAGAAATCAAATTTCGGGAGATACAAGCCTGGCATTTTATACAGTGCACCAGTATGTTTTTGTTTATATAGATGGACAGGAAGTATATCAGTTGGAACCATCGGAAGGTAAGCATATCACAAAAACAGTGGGCAGTAATTGGGTGATGATACCTTTGAGCATAGAAGATTCCGGAAAATCGGTGAAGGTGGAAATAGTTCCGGTATACGAAGGCTTTCGGAACAGGCAGGTGGAATTTTTGATAGGCTCGCCACTGGTTGTTTATCGTGACCGATTGTTAAAGGATCTGCCTCAGATTATTTTGGGAGGGATGACGGTATTTATCGGAATACTGTTCCTTTGCATAGCGGGCTACGGAAAACTCAAAAAAATCCCGGAAAATGGGCTGGCTTCCCTGGGTTTATTTTCTGCAATGATAGGAATTTGGCGCCTTACCGACACCAGATTCACACCATTTATGGATTTTGGAAAGCCGGTGTTTGTTTATTATATCAGCATCTGTATGCCTATGCTGGGACTGTTGCCATTGCTTCATTGGGCAAAAACGTATTTTCAGAAAAGGTACAGAAGAGTGCTGGAGATTTATCAGGTGGCAGTTATGCTCCTGTGTCTGTTTCAATTCTCCCTGCAATATTTTGGAAATGTGGATTTCCGAGAGACTATGTTCCTGACCCATATCGCTATCGGTGTGGGTGCATTCTGCTTATTTGCGGTTGTAATTTGTGAGTGGAAAAGTGAGACGAGGGAAGTAAAGAAACTGCCGTTAGAACTCAAACTGGGGCTTGTTTGCGTGGCAGGTGTGGTATTGGATGTGATTACTTTTTATATCAAAGGCAACTCGTCGGGATTGTTGTTTACCTTGTTAGCATTTCTGGTTTATATTATCTGGATAGGAATTTTTGCTATGCAAAAATATACAAAACAGCAGATGGAACTTGCCAGATTAGATAGACAACTGACGGATAGCCGCATCAAAGCTATGATGAGCCAGATACGAAGTCACTTTATTTTTAATGTACTGGCGACTATAAGCAGTTACTGCAAAATTGATCCCCAGGAAGCAGATAAGGCCTTGATTTGTTTTTCCAGATATCTGAGAAGAAATATTCAGAACATTGAGGAAGATGGTCTCATTGATTTTAGTGCGGAATTGGATCAGGTGGAGGATTATGTGAAGTTGGAACAGCTCCGTTTTGCAGACAGGTTAACTTTTATTACGGATATGGAGACAACTAGCTTTCAGATACCACCCCTTACCATACAGCCCATTGTGGAGAATGCAATCAAGCATGGGATTATCGAACAGGGGAAAAAGGGTATGGTTACATTGCAAACACGAAGGAGAAAATCCACCATCGAAATTCGTGTAGTAGATGATGGTGTTGGATTTGAACCACAGAAATTGGAAGATGCCAAATCTGTGGGAATCAGAAATGTGCGATATCGAATTGAAAATATGATGAAGGGAACAATCAACTTTGAGAGCACTCCTGGAAAGGGCACTGCTGTAAGCATTGTTATACCTATGGAAAATAAATAATTAAATGTAGAATTAATAAATATACGCTTGAAAATGAGGCAGAAAGGAGAAAGGCAATGAATGTGATTTATGTGGATGATGAATTTATGCAACTTCAAAATTTTAAGCTGACTGCTGAAAGTTTAGAATATGTGGACAGCCTAAATATCTTTGACAGCGGGAAAAAAGCGTTGGAGTGGGTGGATTCGAATCCGGTGGATGTGGCCTTTCTTGATATTGAAATGCCGGAAATGAACGGTATAGAGTTGGCCAGGCGATTAAAAAAAGCGGATAGAAATATCCGCCTTATTTTTGTGACAGCCTATGAGCAATACGCCCTGCAGGCGTTTGGGGTGGATGCAATTGGGTATTTGTTAAAACCATATGACAGGGAAGACATCAAAAAACAATTAGAAAAAGCTTACTATGTACGGGATATACCTCGTAAAAAAATTCAGATAAAGACAATGCCGGACTTGGCTCTCTATGTGGATGGCAGCCAGGTGGTAATCGGCCATACGAAGCAGGCGGAGTTGCTGGCACTTTTTGTGGACAGGGGTGAAGCCGGACTTACAAAAAATGATGCCATGGAAACACTTTGGGCTGAGTTTTTCAGCGAGAGTGTTTACTGGACTACCATGTCAAGGCTGAAATCAATGCTGGATAAAGCCGGAATATCGGATCTTATCATTACCAAGGGACAGTCTAAGTACATCAATGTGGATAGTGTAGATTGTGACCTTTATCGGATGCTCAAGGGGGATGAGAGCGTTATACGAAACTATCAGGGTGAATACTTAAAGGAGTATCCCTGGGCGCAGAGCCGACAAAAAATTCTGGATGAGATAAAGAATCAATAAAGTTATATAATGCAAGATACTTCTCGTGAAAAGTGTAAGGTTTCTGTAAGTCACCGGCCGGAAATTGTGTGCTATAGTGATTATGCTAATAAAATCAGGGGCAGACTGCACTTACACAGACAAAGTCATATCGTATGTGAATATATCGCACCTGATTTTCTTTACGGAAGATGATGAAGAGAGGTAATGCATATGATGCAACAAAAACGATGGGGGACAAGGATGTTAGCCATGGGCTTGGTGGTACTTCTTTCGTTTTCAAGCGTTGATTTCAATGTTCTGGCTGAGGAAAAAGCAGGCTTTTCACAATGTGTTGTGGATGGTGAAGTGGAGATTTCGGTCTCTGCACCGGAGGGGGTATTTCCGGAAGGAGCAACACTTTTAGCAAATAGAATTACAGAGGAATCACAGGTTTCTCAGATAGAGCAGTTGGTTGCTACAAAGGAAGAGGAGGCAGCACCTGATGAGGCAGTAAAGGTGGAGCAGACATATTCCTATGATATAACCATTTTGGATGCTGAAGGAAATGCAATTGAGCCGGATACCTCAAAGGGAGAGGTTTCGGTTTCTTTTAAGAATGTAGGCGCTGCCCGGGTTGAGCAAGAGGCTGACAAAGATCTCTCTGTTTATTATGTAACAGATGACTATAACCAGGCAGAAGAAATACCGCACGAATCTGACATAGCAGAGGATGGTGCGGTTATTTCTGCTGAGCATTTTTCTATATATACGGTAGTGATTACTTCAGGCGAAAAAAAGGATACCATTTTACACTACTATCAGGGGTCATCCCGGGAAAATTCCTATTTTACAATTTACAACGGAACGCAGCTGCAAAGATACCGTAATCTTTTAGACGGCTATGTAAAGGGAGGTGTAAAGAGTACAGATTCCATTGCAACTATCCTGGTTAACAGCGACGATTCCAATCCCACAGATGGTATCACCGGATTGGGACAGGCGACAGATTTGACAGTGGCGGATTTGAATTTCAGTGTCAAGATGATGGATGATGTCACAGTGGCAGACGCATGGACCCCTATTGAGACATTTCCGGAAGGTAATGTTTTTGATGGTAATGGACGTACTATTACTTTCCAGACCTTGGCGTCCGGAGTAACCTGGAATGGTAACAATATCGGAGTTTTAATTGCGGGAAACGAAGGAACGTTAAAGAACAAGCTGACTCTGGTAGCCGGGGGAAAGACATATACCAGGGGAAAGGATGATGCGGAAGGAACTGCTTATGCTACAGTTACTGTTCGAATCGACGGTGAGAAAGCCGAAATCGGAGAAGCTATTACTGGTGCAGAGGCATTGGCGGCTTCCTGGGATGGGGAACATTACATCACCCTGGAGCGGGATGATGACCTGTCTGTCTATCGAACCCCATTGGAAAATCTCTATCCAAGAGATGAAGAGACCGGAGAAATTTTAGAGGAGTACAAGGATAAGACATATAAGGTCTATTATGTGTACGAAGATGAGAATGAGACAATTTCAGCAGCTACCATCACAATGGAAAATTTTAATGCTGATTTAACATACGTGTCGGTTGCCTATGATTTGGAGGGCGCCAACACATATAAAGAAGTGAACGGAGAGCTTTCCGAAAATGTTATGGCGGCAATCCGTGTAGATGCGAAGCCGGACGGAAGCTATGAGGCGAAGGATGACTATGATGCGGTATTGATGCCGGCAGAGGGGTATGAAGTACCTACCCGTGAAAAGAATGTTACTATTTCCGTGGCCGGAAACTCTTTGGCGTACAGTGATAAATATACCTATAAATATGATTCGAAGACAGGGTATAGCCGGATTCACATTGACAAGTCATTGCTGACAGGTCCTGTGAAAGTAAAGGTAAGAGCGGACTCTATCACGGATGTGCCACCGACAAAAGTGGTTTTAAAGACCAGAGGCGGATCCATTTCAGATTCGCTGTGGGACAAGAGTTCCGACGGTATGGGTTACGAGCAGAATCTCTACGAGGGACAGACTGCGACTTTACCCACAACGGTTTTTGCGTACAAGGGCAGTGATGCCATTAAATTTGCAGGATGGTATGACAATGCCGCCTGTACGGGTAATCCGGTGACAAAGCAGGATTATGTGGCCAGCAAAGATAGTAGTAGCGTAGTGAAAACTTACTATGCGAAATGGGTGTTGGCGAAGCAAAGCAGCACAAATAATATCGTGTATTATGGATATATGTCATCAGGAAAATTGGATGTACAGGGGTATCCGAATGGTACTACAAGTTCCCAGGTGACATATGGACATCGTGGATTTACACACAAATTTTCTGTCGGCGAACTCACCAGTGAACAGGTCAAGGGTAATGCAGGCGGAACATCGATTTCAATGCCATATACCACGGGGAAAGATATTTTTGTCAATGTCCCAGGGACAGATATTTACGTTGCTATGATATGTACCTTAGAGGGCAGCCTGGTTGATGTAAGTTATATTTTTGAGAACCGTGGTTCTAAAACTTTTTCATCCAAACTGTACTATGGTGATTGTGCAGATGTACAGATAGCCGGAAATGATGCAGCTACGGTTTCCCACGTGGGATCTACTGTCAAATATATCAAGATGTATGATAGTAAAACAGACAAGGAATTCCGGCTGTATATTTCGGGAAGTGACTTTGGTATCAGCGACATGAATTCTTCCTGGTGTGGAAGATATAGTAATTATGAAAACCATATCTTCTCAAATGTGCCGGATTCAAGTTATACAGCAGGTCAGGATTCTGCACTGTGCTATTCCTGGTGTGTCAACAATGTCCCTGCCGGTGGTTATGTCACAAAGACTACCAAGATGGGATTGACGGCCGTTAGTACTATGAGCAACATTACGGCAAATCTGGATGCCGGCAGTGGAAAGTTCTCTGATGGTGCCAATACAAAGACATTAACCAGCAAAGAAAAGAAGATTGTTGTTGAGAAGGACGGAAGTATTAAGAGTTATTCCAGCGCATCAAGTTACACAACGGTTCAACCACCTACCAGAGTGGGTTATAAGTTTTCACATTGGTCATTGGGCACTGAGGGAGGAAAAGATGTTACCGCCAGCGGAGCCAAGACATACACCGAAGGGGTGAACCTTTACGCAAACTATACACCTCAGCCGGACAAATCGGTGACCAATAACAGTTCTGTTCAAAAGGTGAATGGAAGCGATAATCTTTTGGTACCGGAAGCTTTAGGAAATATTGTAATTGAAAATAAAACTGCCGGAGCATCTGATGATGCAAAGACCATTATGCAGGGAAAAACAGTTACGGAGGCGGCCGGTTATGCCAGCGGATTTTCCTGCATTCTAAAGATGGCCGGGGAAGATGACAGATATCTGTTGCCGGATGATATTGATGTGACCATTACAGCAAGTGACGGGACCAGGACAAAACTCACCAAGGGCACAGGATATACATATACTGTATATGACAACAGAAGAGAAGCCTCTTTAAAAATTGAAAAACGGTTTATCAATGGTGACGTGACCATTAAAGCAGTTGGATATGAATTACCGCCGGTAACAGCAACTTCTGTGGAAGTGAATGTGCCAAATGAATCCATCTCTTATGGGGATAGAGCGGTGTTCACGGCCACTGCCACCACCAGCAAAAACCACGTGGCAAGTTATCAGTGGTATATTGCCCCATATTATGAAATTGAATTGGATAACAAACTTTCCTGGACATATCAGAATCAGAATGGTGTTCCTTTGAAAAACGGTACCTATGTCTGCAGTGAATGGAATGATTCGGGAAAAGCAATTACCGTTTCCGGTGCAAATAAAGCCACTATGCGTATCAGTGGTTTGGATGTAAACACATTTAGTGATCACAGTGGTGTAAGCCAGAAGGGAACCAGCTACTCCGATGCAAATGTGTTAAGTATGAATGGATTGAAGTATGGGGGATATCACGTTTATTGCGTGGTTACATCCACACGAAATATCACGGGGCAGGAAATTATTGCAACTTCTGATACAGCTGAACTTCAGGTGACAAAAGGAACCTATCAGGTGCCGGATGGACTGGAGGGTTCAGCGACTACCTATTATGGAAGCTCTGACGGTTCTATTGCTATCGAACCACAGAGTGGACGGGCGACTCTTCTTTATCGAAAGACGGGCACAACAAACTGGACGACGGTTACGGATTCCCAGATTGCAGCAGGTGAGATTACAGGCCTTGCAGCTGGAGACTATGAGTTTAAATACAAGCAGGATGTCAATCACAAAGAGAGTCAGGTCACTACGATTACTGTGGATAACGGAGGATACATTACGGTGACTTATCGGGCAGCAGGATGTGACGATGAGAGCCTGCGGACGCAGTATAAACATGTGGCTTATGGAGCAACAGTAACTTCGGAAACGATTCAGAACCCGGCCAGAACCGGATATTCATTTGAAAAATGGGATAAAGACCGGATTACAAATATAAAAGAAGATACTACCGTAAATGCAGTGTATACCTGTGGTGTTTATAAGGTGACATTGGACAATCAGGATGCAACCAATAAGGGTACGCAGGCTATCTACCAAGAGTATTCTAAGGCATATTATAAAGATGCTGGCTGTTCGGAACAGGTAAACAGCACATCAGGTATTACTGTTCCCACAAAAGACGGATACGATTTTCTGGGTTATTATACCCAGGTTGAAGGCGGCACAAAGATGATTAATGCAGACGGTTGTCTCTCAGGGGAGCTGAGTACGGTGGATTATACATCTGACGGAACACTCTATGCCCACTGGCAGGCAAAGAGCATTGACTTTGGTGTCTCCCCCAAGGTGGATAATGCACAGGATTCCTCTGCTGATAAAGATCCGGTCAGCATAAAAGTGCAACCGGAAAATCCGGAGGATGCCGGTGAGGGCTATAAGCCGGATGTTTCCTATGAAGTGACTGTCACCAACGGTACAGGAAAACCGGCCAATGTAATTTATATTTATTCAGACGGCGTGTTGAAGAAAACTTTGACAGGCGTTGTTTTTGATACCAAAAATCAGTACACCTTTACACTGGTCCCCGGTGATGTTGGCGGAGGCAATATTACCTTTGTGGTAGGTTATGTGTCAGAGACAGCAGAGGGCGGCGATGACAAGTCAGAAGAAGAAATTAAACAGGAAACAGAAGAACAAGCAAAGAAATTAAATTATGATATAACATATAAGGACGCCTTTGCAAAAACTTCAGGTGGAAAAGATTTCTCCGGAAGCTTTACAACTACTGCACCAGAAAAAGGTGTCAAGGGAATTGCTACAACACTTCCAACGGCCATAAAAACCGGATATACCTTCGGTGGATGGTTTGTTTCAGAAAAGGGTACCGGAAGTCCTATTACGGAAATTCCGGCAAACAATACAAAGGACCGGGTAGTGGTTTATGCAAAATGGATAGCAAATAAGTACAATGTAACTTATGTTTCAAATGGCGGAACTTATGCCGAGGACTATGCACCCACAGATCAGTATCAGCATGATGGTACTGATGTAAAACTTCCTGACGCAGAGCAGATTTTTAGAGAGAACTATAGCTTTTTGGGATGGTTTGACAATGAAAATCTTTTGGGTGACCCGGTGTCGAAGTTGGATGCCTCTATGACAGGGGCAAAGACCTACTATGCCGGATGGGAACGTTTACCGGCACATGAGATTACTCTTACCGATGATGAAAGTAATGGAACAGTTTATCGGATTTTGGGTGTGGATGGATATGGATTTGTGCAGGATGGACAGCTCTACGTTTATGATGGCAAGGAATATAAATTTACCGTGGCCACAGCTTCTGCGTATCGTTTGAAAGCCGTGAAGGCCAATGGAAAACTTTTGGCAGAGGAGAAGGGTGTTTATACTTTATCTGCAGTGAAAGATGCCCAGGTGGTTACCGTGGTCACTGAAAAATTGGCTTCCACAGAGGAAACCCCGGAGGACAATACAGTGGCAACGATTTTATTAGCAGATGGTACCACAGGATATTTTGACTCCCTGGAAAAGGCAATCAATTACGCAGCCCACTATGGGACAGATTCTGTCATTTGCTTACAAAAGGATTTAGATGAAAATACGGAGATAGATGCTATTTCCGGAAATGCATATACCATTGATTTTAATGGACATAGTTTAGAGGGGGCAGCTCTTTTAGTTGAAGCAGAGGCAGAGGTGACATTGCAGGACAGTGGAGTTCCGGCAAAGGATAATCACATCTCTGTTGAAAACCACGGAAAACTTACCAACAAAACAATCATTTCTGATTTATTAAATCTGGGTATAACAAAAAATTATCATATTGTTACCAAGATGATCCAACAGGAAAGTGAGACTTACGACAAGAGTAAGTTTGATAACCACGGTTCCGTCGCAACAGCACAGTTGGAAAGTGGCTATTTTGTGGAGGAGATTTTAGAGGGTGCACCGGAAGGATTAAGCGGTTATCACACCATTATGAATGGAAATGAATATTATGTGGATTTTAACGATGCGGTGGATATTGCCAATGAATCTAAAGAAGATGCCACAATTAAGATTCTCTCCACTGTGGATAATCGGGCCAAGACAGTTGTTATTTCCAATAAAAACAATAAAACAATTTCTGTGGATTTAAATGGTTACAATTTCTCCAGCGGAAAGATTAAAACAGAAGGAAATGTTACCTTCGTGAATTCTGTTGGCTCGCCAACAACAATAAGTGAGATTACCTCCGAAATCCAAAATACAGGGGATTTGTTGATTGGAGATTATGTTAAAATTGCGGGAGCAGTGTCAAATGGACAGAATGGAAAAATTACCACAGAAGAAAAGGCAACCATCAGTGGTGAGGTGAATAACAAGGGAGAGTTGGAAAACAACGGAACAATCTCCGGTGTTTACAATAATGAAGGCAATACAACTAACAACGGGACAATGAACAATGTGAATCAGAAGGCGGGAGATTTCCTGAACAATGGTGATGTAAAAACCAAGGTGGATTTGCAGGGGGGAAGTTATGTGCCATCTGCAGATGCGACTCCGGAGATACCTGCGGGAGCAGTGGCAGTGAGCAATACAACTCCTGTTAGGTATTATGGAACCTTTAAGGATGCCGTGGATGATATTAATGACAGTGATGTAACCGGTGCTGAGGGACAGCCGAAACCGTTTACCATAACTCTTCTAGAAGATATTACGGATGAGAATATGGGAGGAGATGATTTGACAATCAATCCGGATTCTTCCGTGAAGATCAACCTGAATAATCATGAACTGGGAGATACGAATTCTGAAAAGTCTTTGGAGATTGGCGGAAAACCCGGAGTTAATGACAATCGGCTGTCATTTACAAATGAGCCGGTTACGGGAGAAGCAGATGTCGACAAGGCAAAAATCAATGTGCCGATAGAGGTTGCAAATGACGGAACCCTGGAAATCGGAGAAGGCACTACTGTAAAGAATGTGACCAACAATGGTATTACAGAAAACAACGGAGTGGTAGAAAAGTTACAACAGGAGAGTGGAAGTCTTACCAATGGAGAATCCGGTGAAATCAAAAAGTTGAATCAAAACGGTGGTAGCACGGAAAACAACGGAAAAGTAGATGATGCCACATTGAATAACGGAGGCTATACCGGAAGAAATCCGGATAAGATTGACGGTAAGGCACCTGCCAGCGAGACAGATGGCAAAGTGGCACAAATTACTAAGGATGATGGCTCCAAGATATACTTTGTAACCTTAGAGGAGGCGCTAAAATATGCTTCTTCTATGGATAAGAGCCCGGTTACCGTGGAACTGATCACAGACATTACACAGGAAGAAATAAGTTTTGTTCCTGAAAAAACACCGGCATCATCTGTGATTTTAGATCTCAAGGGAAATACCATTAGTGAAAACTCTCGGTTAAACATTGGTAAGGACGCTGACTTGACCATACGGGATAGTAGTACGGAAGGCGAAAAGGGAACAGTTAAAGCTCCGATTATCAATGAGGGATCTCTCACCGTGGGAGAAGAGATTTCTGTTACAAGTGACATAACGAACAATGGAACTCTCAAGAATAATGGAGAAATTAAAGGTAAACTTAATAATGAGAAGGGTGAAGTTATCAATGATGGTAGGGTTACAGGAACTGTAACGAACACCGGAACATACACCAATGAAGAAAATGGTTACACCGATAAAATTATACAAAATGGTGGTAGCACAATCAACAAAGCAACCGGTGATGGAAACGAAAATGGAATCGGTTCGGTTGACTTAAATAAGGGAAGCTTTGAGGGAACTGAACCGAAAACTCCGGTGGACGGAGAGGCAAAGGTCGGCGACAAAATCTATGGAGATTTGGAGAGTGCTGTTGAAGATGTCAATAAATCCACAGAGGATGTCACCATTGAGATATTGAAGCCGGTGGAATTACCGGATGAGCCGACGCTTACCGTTGACAATAAAAATGGAAATGATATCAGTATAGATCTGAAAGGAAATGATATCTCCGGAGGAGAACTGACCATTGGAGGTTCAGAAGGTGGAAAAGTTAATATTATAGATACCAACGAGAACGAAAAAGGTAACATTGGCAGTGGAATCAAGGTGAAGGAAGACGGCGATTTGACCATAGATGATGTCACCATCAAGGGAGAGTTTGATAACAAGGGAACCACAACAAACAATGGAACTATCGCACCGGAAGGTGAGAAAGTTATCACCAATAATGGAGCGTTTAAGAACAATGGTACCGTAGACGGAACATTCAAGCAGGAAGGCGGTACATTGGTTAACGGAGAAGACGGCACGGTTGAGAAGGTAGAACAGACCGGTGGTGTTGTAGACAATAAAAATCCTGAGGGTATTGAATCTGCAGAGGTGAGCGGAGGAGAGTATCAGGGTGAACCGGCAAAAGATTTTGAAAGTTCATCGGCAAAAGCAGCTGTGATTACCGAAAATCCGGATGGAAGCAAAAAGACGGTATATTATCCAAGCGTTGAGGACGCATTAAAAAACGCACCGGAAAATTCTACAGTTCAATTATTGGATGATGTTACGGAGAATGTTGTGATAGACAAACCCGACATTACGCTGGATTTAAACGGTCATGACATTAATGAGCCTGCAACGGTGAATATCACTGAAAATGCACAAGGAACAAATATTGTGGACTCCTCTGAAAAATCTACAGGCAAAATAGATGCCCCTATCATCAACAGAGGCCAGTTGACCATTGATGAGGGAGTGGAAGTTAAAAAAATACAAAATGAGGGAAATCTGATAAATCATGGTGATATTACATCTGTTACATTTGATGGTGGAAGTTTTGAGGGAACGAAGCCGGAGAATGGTCTGACTGGTGGAGTTGCCCAGGTGGGTGACAAGATTTATGCAGATATTGACAGTGCCATTGAAGCGGCAAATAAAGCAGAGCAGGACACTACCATCAAGATTCTGGAAGATGTGGAGTTGCCGGAGGGAACCAGACCGGTGGGAAATGAGAATGGAAATAAAATTTCCATTGATTTGAACGGACATGAAGTATCGGGAGATTCATTGGAGATAAAAGCACCGGGAACCACGGAAATCAAGGATAGCAAGGGTAGCGGTTCTTTGACTGCCAATGTAAAGGTTGATGAAAATGCCAAGCTTGTGGTTGATGAGAACGCTTATGTGGAAGGTAGTGTTTCTAACAGCGGAACCACAGAAAATAACGGTATTATCGCCGGCGAAGTTGACAATACAGGTGACTTTGTAAATAAGGGAAATGTTGATAATAATGTACTCAATCATGGCAACGGAACTTTTGAAAATGCCGGTAATTTAAATGGACAGTTGGAAAATGAAGATAACGCTAAGACAGAAAATAGTGGTGCTATCAATCAGGTGAAACAGGATGGTGGCGAAGTTGTCAATGGCCAGGGTGGTAAGATTACTGATTATCAGCAGAACGATGGAACCCTGAGGAATGAGAGTAAGGGAAATATTACAAACCTGACACAAAATGGTGGAAAGACCAATAACGAAGGAACTATTGAAATAGGCAATATCAAGAACCTTGACGATTATAACGGAAAGGTTCCGGAGGAAGGCTTGCCTCATATTGGTGCAACCGTTTCTTATGTAGATGCAGACGGTAATAAAAAAACAGAGTATTTTGAAGATCTTGAAAAGGCATTAGAGGCTGCCAAGGATAGGAACCCATCGGTTGAATCGCCAGTGGATGTAAGCCCTACAAAGAGTCCTGTAAAAATCACAACTGAGGTAACCATACCGGAAGGTGTAAATGTAATCATACCAGAGAAAACCGAAGTAGAGATAGAAGCCGGAGGAAGTCTGAATAACCGGGGAAATCTGCAGGTGGAACCGGGTGGCAAGCTGGAGATAAAAGATGGAGCAACTTTTGAGAATACGGGTGTTCTGGACAATGCGGGAACCATTGATAATGGCGGGGCATTTGTAAACGAATCAGCGGGAACCATTAATAATAGCGGAGAAATAGCGACTGACGAAGCTGGTAACTTTAAAAACAATGGACACATCAAGGGTGGTGTGATCACCGGTGGAATTGAAAACGGTTCAACCGGTGTTATCAAAGATTTAGATAAACTGGGCGGAAAAATCAATAATGCGGGAACCATTGAGCTTGGAAAAGATGCCGATGTCTCCGATGCGGATATTATCAATAAGCCCGGAGGAAAATATCACAAAGAGGAGGAAAAGGAGCCGGAGAAGCCGGAAGGGCCGAACACTCCGGAAGAGCCGAACACTCCGGAAAAACCGAACACACCGGAAAAACCGGTTAAGCCGGAAATACCGAATAAACCAAGTAATCCACAGAAGCCGGAAACACCGATAGTGACACCGGAGGAAAATGTTCCTTTGACAGAGGAGACGACCACTGCAAACAGTGGAAACCAAGGGGTGAGCGATTCTGTTCGGGATTCAGGGCAAAGTCAACAGACATCAACAGCCACCAAAGAGGTGAAAAAAGCTGCTGAAGAGATAAAAGGTGTTTTGGATACTTTGGTCACAGGAACAGAGCCGGAGCAGAAAACAATCACTTTGGGCAAAGAAAAAATTACTTATGATGACTTGCTTGCAGAGGCAGAAAAGATTCAGCCAAAACAGGATTCTATTTTGAACGAAATGAATGTAACACCTCAGGAGATGGCAAAATATCTTTGCGATGCATCGGTGGTTGATTTGTGTATGGCCAAAGTGGAAGAAGCTGGCCTTGCTACAGCCAGCGTGGAAAGCCTTAACAAGACAATTGTGTCCGGAAAGTTTGTGGATGCGAAAAAGACAATTGAGACGGTAATGAGTCCGAAAGATTTGCTTTATGTACTGGCAGGCGATACACTGGAAGTATGTTTGACCATTCGGGAAAAGAAGAGCGTGGATAAAGAGAAAATGCTTAGAGAAGCTGTGGATGAGAATATGACAGTGGGAAGTGTTATGCAGATTAATCTGTACAAGATATGGAATGGTGCAGAAAAAGAGGACATCACTGCCGTATCGGAGAAGATACAGTTTATCATTGACATTGCAAAGAATTTACAAAAAGAAAACCGTGTATTCACTTTGCTTTTGGCACATACCAACAGCGCCGGAGATTCCCAGGTGATTCGTTGTAAGGATAAGGACGAGGATGATGCCACATTTACCGGTGAAACAAATTGTTTTTGCGATGCTTTGCTGGTATACAGCGATGGAGAAGTGGCGGAACAGACAGATTCTAATATCCTGTGGATTATCGTAATAATTTGCGCACTGGCTGTCCTGGTGTTTGGATTTTACGGATACCAAAGGAAGAAAGACGGTTTCAGGAAAAGGAGATAAGTATCGGGAACCCCCTATGAATTCCGGTGGATTCCTTGACAAAGGACGTCAATGAAAGTATAATTTTTTCGGATTATGTGATAAATGCATCGAGGAAGACAGTACATTGGGATGCCGAAAGTAAAGCGAGTCGGGAATGGTGAGAGCCGATATGAGTAGGACCTTTTGGAAAATCACTTCTTAGCAGCAGACTGAAAGGAGAATTCTTAGTAGGAACGCCGTATTTTTCCACGTTACGGAAAACATGTATGCAAGGTGTAGCCTTAAGTACAGCGTTATAGGTGGTTTATGAAGTAAAGCTTTCGTCCTATACGGGCGAAAGCTTTTATTTTTTGGCAGAAAATCCTATCAGGTAGGATTCGCTTTTATTTCCTGTAATGCAATATTAGATAGAAAGGAAGAATGGCATGTACAAGAAAGTTACAACAGACCTCAACTTTGTTGAGAGAGAAAAAGCAACAGAGAAATTCTGGGATGATAATGACATTTTCAGAAAGTCTATGGAAAACAGAAAGGAAGGAGAGACTTATACCTTCTATGATGGTCCTCCAACCGCCAACGGAAAGCCTCATATCGGACATGTGGAGACCCGTACAATCAAGGATATGATTCCTCGTTTCCAGACAATGAAGGGTAAGTATGTTCCGCGTAAAGCCGGATGGGATACCCATGGTTTGCCTGTGGAAATCGAAGTGGAAAAGAAACTGGGCTTAGATGGAAAAGAGCAGATTGAAGAATATGGTATGGAGCCATTTATCAAGCAGTGTAAAGAGTCTGTTTGGAAATATAAAGGAATGTGGGAAGATTTCTCGGGAACCGTTGGTTTTTGGGCAGATATGGACAATCCGTACGTTACCTATGATGACAATTTCATTGAGTCCGAGTGGTGGGCATTAAAGGAAATCTGGAACAAAAATCTTCTATATAAAGGATTCAAGATTGTACCTTACTGTCCTCGCTGTGGAACACCGCTTTCTTCACAGGAAGTGGCTCAGGGATACAAGCTGGTAAAGGAGCGCTCAGCGATTGTTCGTTTTAAAGTGGTTGGTGAGGATGCATATTTCCTGGCATGGACCACAACTCCTTGGACATTGCCTTCCAATGTGGCTCTTTGTGTGAACCCGGATGAGACATACTGCAAGGTTAAGGCAGCAGATGGCTATACCTATTATATGGCTGAAGCACTTTTGGATAAGGTTTTAGGAAAGTTGGCAGAAGAGGGCAAAAGCGCATATGATATCTTAGAAACTTACAAGGGTAAGGATTTAGAGTACAAAGAATATGAAGCTTTATATGCCTGCGCAGCAGAATCTGCAGCAAAACAGAATAAAAAGGCGCATTTTGTTACCTGCGACAATTATGTAACTATGTCAGATGGTACCGGTATCGTTCATATTGCACCTGCGTTTGGTGAGGATGATGCCAATGTAGGGCGTAACTATGACCTTCCGTTTGTACAGTTTGTAGATGGTAAGGGAGAGATGACAGAAGAGACACCTTACGCCGGAAAGTTTGTAAAGGATGCGGACAAAGATGTCCTTATGGATTTGGATAAGGATGGAAAACTGTTTGATGCACCTAAGTTTGAACATGATTATCCACACTGCTGGAGATGTGATACTCCTCTTATTTACTATGCGAGAGAGTCCTGGTACATTAAGGAAACAGCAGTTAAGGATGATTTGATTCGAAATAACAATACCGTAAACTGGATTCCGGAATCCATCGGCTCCGGTCGTTTTGGTAACTGGTTGGAAAACATTCAGGACTGGGCGATTTCAAGAAACCGTTATTGGGGAACTCCGCTGAATATCTGGGAGTGTGAGTGCGGACATCAGGAGTGTATCGGAAGCCGTGCCGAGTTGGCAGAGAGAGCTGGTGATCCTAAGGCGGCAGAAGTAGAGTTGCACAGACCATACATTGATGAAGTAACCTTTGTATGTCCGGATTGCGGAAAGACCATGCACCGTGTACCGGAAGTCATTGACTGCTGGTTTGATTCAGGGGCAATGCCTTTTGCACAACATCATTATCCATTTGAAAATAAAGACTTGTTTGAGCAGCAGTTCCCGGCACAGTTTATCTCTGAGGCGGTAGACCAGACCAGAGGATGGTTCCATTCCCTTATGGCAGAGTCCACCTTGCTTTTCAACAAGGCTCCTTATGAGAACGTCATCGTACTTGGTCATGTTCAGGATGAGAACGGACAGAAGATGTCAAAATCTAAAGGCAATGCTGTTGACCCGTTTGATGCCTTGGAGACTTATGGTGCAGATGCCATCCGTTGGTACTTCTACACGGCAAGCGCACCATGGATTCCAAAGCGTTTCTCAGGAAAACTGGTACAGGAAGGACAGAGAAAATTCATGGGAACTCTTTGGAACACCTATGCATTCTTTGTTCTCTATGCGAATATTGATGAGTTTGATGCTACAAAATATACTTTGGATTATGAAAAACTTTCCGTTATGGATAAGTGGATTCTCTCAAGACTTCACTCTGCAGTGGCAGCAGTGGACGATAACCTGGAGAACTATCGTATTCCTGAGGCAGCCAAGGCGTTGGATTCCTTTGTAGATGATATGAGTAACTGGTATGTTCGCCGTAGCCGTGAACGTTTCTGGGCAAAGGGAATGGAGCAGGATAAGATCAATGCTTATATGACTCTTTACACTTCTCTTGTGACTATTTGTAAGGCGGCAGCGCCAATGATACCGTTTATGACAGAGGAAATCTATCAGAATCTGGTTCGGAGTATCGACAAGGATGCACCGGAGAGTATTCATCTTTGTGACTTCCCTGTCTCTGATGCCAAGTATATTGACAAAGAGCTGGAAGCAAATATGGATGAGCTTTTGAAGGTGGTTGTTATGGGTCGTGCCTGCAGAAATGCAGCCAACATCAAGAACCGTCAGCCAATCGGTCAGATGTATGTGAAGGCAGAGAAGGCATTGCCGGAGTACTTCGTTGAGATTATTGCAGATGAGTTAAACGTAAAGAAAGTTGACTTTACAGAGGATGTGTCTGCATTTACCACATATATTTTGAAGCCACAGCTTCGTACCGTGGGACCGAAGTACGGAAAATTCTTAAAGGGAATTCAGGAGAGTTTGGCAGCTATCGACGGAAATGCGGCTATGGCAGAATTAAAGGCAAACGGAGTGTTAAAGCTTCCTGAGGTGGATGCGTCCATCGAACTTGCTGAGGAAGACTTACTGATTACCATGACCCAGATGGAAGGCTATGTCACAGAAAATGACCAGGATGTCACTGTGGTTTTGGATACAAATCTGACAGAGGAACTTCTTGAGGAAGGTTTTGTCCGTGAGTTGGTAAGTAAGATTCAGACCATGAGAAAAGAAGCAGGCTTTGAGGTTATGGACAAAATCAAAGTCAGCTATCAGGGAGATGCTAAGGTGTCAGACATCTTTGCAAAGAACAAGGAAGCAATTAGTGGCGAGGTTCTGGCAGTTTCCGTAGAAAAATCTTCTGACGGAGATTATGTAAAAGAATGGAATATCAATGGCGAAAAGGTTACACTGGGAGTTACAAAGCAATAGATTAATGAGACTTTTTGAGGCGAGAAAGGGGAATCTTATGAAGGCACATACATTTGATAAGAAAGCTTTTAAGAAGCAGGTGAAAGACAACGTAAAGACACTTTATCGCAAGGAATTTGAAGAGGCTACCCAGCAGGAAGTTTACCAGGCGGTAGCCCTGGTGGTAAAGGATGAGGTGATTGACAACTGGCTTGCCACCCAGAAGACTATGGATAAAACCAATCCAAAGACGGTTTATTATATGTCTATGGAATTCCTGATGGGGCGTGCATTGGGAAATAATATGATTAATCTCTGCAATTACAATGAGATTAAGGAATGTCTGGAAGAGATGGGATTTAACATCAATGCCATCGAGGATGAGGAGCCGGATCCGGCTCTCGGAAATGGTGGCTTGGGTCGTCTGGCTGCCTGCTTTATGGATTCCCTGTCCACCTTGGGATATCCGGCATACGGCTGCGGCATCCGTTATCGCTACGGAATGTTCAAGCAGAAGATTGAGGACGGATATCAGAAGGAAGTTCCGGATAACTGGTTAAAGAACAATTATCCTTTTGAAATTAAGAGACCGGAGTACACCCATGAGGTGCGTTTCGGTGGTTATGTCCGCAGTGAAGTGGATGAAAACGGCAAGACCAACTTTATTCATGAGGGATACAATGCGGTGATTGCAGTTCCTTATGATATGCCGATCGTAGGTTATGACAACAATGTGGTAAACACACTGATGATTTGGGATGCCGAGCCAAAGGAAGTGTTCAGCTTGGATTCTTTTGACAAGGGTGAATACAACAAGGCGGTGGCAGAGGAAAATCTTGCCAGAAACCTGGTGGAAGTGCTCTATCCAAATGACAATCACATCTATGGCAAGGAGCTTCGTCTGAAGCAGCAGTATTTCTTTGTTTCAGCCAGCTTACAGAGAATTTTATGCCGTTACAAGAAGCACAATGATGACATTACCAAGCTTTATGAGAAGGTGGCAATTCAGATGAATGACACCCACCCGACCTTAGCAGTGGCAGAGCTGATGCGACTTCTGTTGGATGAGGAAGGATTGGAATGGGATCAGGCATGGGAAGTAACCACAAAAACCTGTGCGTATACAAACCATACCATTATGGCTGAGGCGTTGGAAAAGTGGCCGATTGAGATTTTCTCTCGTTTACTTCCAAGAATTTATCAGATTGTGGAGGAGATTAACCGTCGTTTCGAGATTGAAATCAGAAACCGATTCCCGGGAGATGAGGGAAAGGTGGCACGTATGGGCATCATTCGTGACGGTCAGGTAAAAATGGCACACCTTGCCATTGCCGCAGGTTATTCTGTAAACGGTGTGGCAAGACTTCACACTGAAATTTTGAAGCACCAGTCTTTGAAGGATTTCTACGATATGTATCCGGAGAAGTTTAACAACAAGACCAACGGTATCACCCAGAGAAGATTTTTGCTCCACGGCAATCAGTTGCTGGCGGATTGGGTTACTGACAAGATTGGCAAAGAGTGGATTACGGATTTGCCCAAGATGAAGAAGCTGGAACTTTATGCAGAGGATCCAAAGGCACAGCATGAGTTTATGAATATCAAGTATCAGAACAAATTGCGTCTGGCAGATTACATCAGAGAGCACAATGGTATTGAGGTTGACCCGCGCTCAATTTTTGATGTTCAGGTAAAGAGACTTCATGAATATAAGCGTCAGCTGTTAAATATTTTGCATGTAATGTATCTTTACAATCAGATTAAGGAGCATCCGGAGATGGAATTCTATCCAAGAACTTTTATCTTTGGAGCAAAGGCGGCAGCAGGATACCGCAATGCAAAACTTACCATTAAACTGATTAACAACGTGGCATCTGTGATTAACAACGACAGAAGCATTAATGGAAAAATCAAGGTGGTATTTATTGAGGATTACAAGGTTTCCAATGCAGAGTGGATTTTCGCGGCAGCAGATGTTTCCGAGCAGATTTCCACTGCAAGTAAAGAGGCATCCGGAACCGGTAATATGAAGTTTATGTTAAACGGAGCTTTGACCATTGGAACCATGGACGGAGCCAATGTGGAGATGGTGGAAGAGATGGGTGAGGAGAATGCCTTTATCTTTGGTATGAGTGCCCAGGAAGTTATCGACCACGAGCATAACCGAGATTACAATCCAATGGATATCTTTAATAACGATATGGAAATCCGCAAGGTTTTAACCCAACTTGTAAACGGATTTTACAGTTCCGAGGATTCTGAATTGTTTAGGGACTTGTATAATTCACTGTTGAATACCCAGTGCACACAGTATGCGGATACCTACTTTGTTTTGGCAGATTTCCGCTCTTATGCAGAAGCGCAGCAGCGGGTGATGGAAGCCTATATGGATGAAGCAGGATGGGCAAAGAAGGCTATTTTAAATGTGGCTAACGTGGGCAAATTCTCTTCTGACCGAACCATTCAGGAATACGTGGATGATATCTGGAAGCTGGATAAGATTACAGTAAATAAAGAGAAATAAGGTGACATAAAATGAAAACAGGGCTGATTGTAGAAGGCGGCGGAATGAAATGTGCATACAGTGCAGGGGTTTTGGATATTTTTCTGGATGAAAATATCAACTTCGATTACTGTATAGGGGTTTCTGCCGGAGCCGCCAACTGCGCCTCCTTTCTGGCGGGACAAAGGGAACGAAATATGCGCTATTATGTTCAGCATGTAAAAGACCCTAACTACATCAGTCTGAGAAGCCTGCTAAAGACAGGCTCTCTGTTTGGATTGCAATACATCTATGGGGATATGACAAACGAGGGGGGCATCGATCCGTTGGATTATGATGCTTACCATAATAACCCCACGGAGACTTATATGCCGGCTACCGATGCCAGTACGGGAAAGCCGGATTACTTTAACAAAAACGATATTGAAAGAAATCATTATCAGCCAATTATGGCAACTTGTGCTTTGCCAGTGGCATGTCGGCCGATTACTTATCAGGGACATGTCTATTATGATGGCGGGGTGTCGGATTCTATTCCGGTACAGCATGCCCTGGATCACGGATGCGACCGACTGGTGGTGATTTTATCAAAACCAAAGGGATTTCGTATGAAGCCCCAAGGAGGGAAAGCCGCGTACACATTGGCTTTGAAACGAAAATACCCCAAAATTGTGGAGGCATTAAATCATCGTCATGAGATGTATAACCGTCAGATGGAGTTGTTGGAATCGCTGGAAGCCCAGGGAAAGGCTATGGTTTTTCGCCCCTCCGGGGATATTCAAATCGGCACTTATACCACAGACCCTGCGGTGATGAAACAATTATACGAAAACGGCCTGGATGATGCCGAAAAAGAAATGAAGGAATTAAAGGATTTTCTCTATGGAAAGAAAAATGGATAATTTTTGGAAATGCATATTGCCCAGTATCCTTGTTATGGGGTTGCAGTTTTTTGTAACCGGAGCAGTGGCATTTTTCCTGTTTGCAAAGAAAGCCCATGAGTTTACTCAGGGAAGTTATAATGGATTTATGAAGGATTTGATGGATGAGGTTTCCTCTTCCGGATTTAATTCCATTGCAATGCTGTCTTATGCCATTGTGGCTTTGATTGTATTTTTACCCTGGTACAAAAAAGTGTTTGCACCTAAGGGCGGGGAAAAATGGACATTTTCCAAGTTGACAAAAAAGCCTGTCCACTTTGTGGGAGGTGTGGTGTTGCTTGCCTTTGGTATGCAGTATGTGTGCGTGTACCTTATGAATGCCTTGGCGGTACTTTTTCCAAAGTGGTTGGCAATGTATCAGATGCTTATGGAAAGTTCAGGGCTGACAGAACAGATTACGGTGCCCATTGTACTTTATACAGTGATTGTGGGACCTATTTGCGAGGAACTTGCTTTCCGGGGACTTACCATGGGTTATGCAAAGCGCTTCACTTCTTTTTGGGCGGCAAACGTGATACAGGCATTGCTTTTTGCCGGAATGCATATGAATCCGTTGCAGGGCATCTACACCTTTTTGATGGGATTGCTTTTTGGTTATCTGGTTCACAAGTCCGGCACAGTAGTAACCGGTATTATTTTGCATATGGCTTTTAATGCGGTAGGGGTATTGGCCAACTCCCTCATTATTGCCGGCAGCAATCCGATGCAGATGTTTTTCGTTATGTTTGGCGCAATGGTTGCCACTTACGTCGGCGTTCGACTTGTTGGCGGCTCATTAGGGACGGATACCAATGGCCCGAAGGTCTGTCCCTAATGATTCTAAGGTCTGTCCCTATTGGTGCAGAAGAGTTGATTTAGTGGGGAAAGAAAAAGGATTTTTTGTAAGGGTTAATAATTAAGTGAATAGTTCCGATATTAATTTCACAGCGTTAATTGCGCAATGAAATGACTGTGAGAGAATACCAGGGACGGCATGTTTTTAGAAGAAGGATTTCCGAAAGCGTGCCGTTCTTTTTTGTTCTGGGAAAGGGAATTCGTGAGCGAAGGAGGTAAAGAACAAAGGGAGGAAAAGTATGATTATTCAATCACAAAACATTGCTATGCAGGGAAGGAGAAACTACAAACAGACAGCCACAGGAACAACGGTTCGGAGTAGTACGTCGCTGTCACCGAATGGAATGCAAAATCTTCTGTCGGGAATGTCCGGGAGTGGAAGTTTTCTGGGGATACTTAATTATCGGATGGATGCATCCGGGAAAATGATTTCTGAGGATATGACGAACAATGGAAGAACCGGGACAAAGTCTGATATTCAGGGGGTATCAAAGAACTCGGTAGAGGCGCAAAAGAGTTCTACCAGAATTCAGTTTGAAACTCTGGAATATCTTTTGTATGTTTTTTTCATGAAGGGAAAAGGAAACTTTAATGATGAGTTGGACAGTCAATTGAATTCCGGGACAACCCTTGTGGGAGATGGTATGTCCAGTTGGCAGATGGTGACTACGGAACAATTGTATACCTATCAGGAGACAGAAAGTACCACATTTTCCACTCAGGGGAAAGTGGTGACTGCTGATGGAAGGGAAATTGAATTTGGCGTTGAAGTGGGAATGAGCCGCAGCTTTTATCAGGAAGTTTACCAGAAGAGTGTGGGATTGGAACAGCGGATGTGTGATCCACTGGTCATTAATTTTGATGGAGATGTGGCAAATGTGTCTGACCAGAAATTTTATTTTGATCTGGATTGTGACGGGAAGGAAGATGAAATTTCTACGCTTGGATCCGGCAGCGGCTTCTTGGCACTGGATATTAACGGAGACGGAAAAATAAATGATGGTTCAGAGCTTTTTGGTACCTCTTCAGGAGATGGATTTTTTGATCTTTCCAAGTATGATACAGATGGGAATGGTTGGATTGATGAGGCAGATGAAATCTTTGATCGGCTTCAGATTTGGGTACCTTCAGAGGACGGTGAAGGAACTGTGTACAAGTTGAAAGATATGGGTGTGGGAGCCATTTGCCTACAAAATGTTTCCACGGATTTTTCTCTTCAAGGGGAAAGTGGTGCCTTAAACGGAGCCATTCGCCGCAGTGGCATTTTTTTGATGGAATCCGGTGATGTGGGAACCATTCAGCATGTGGACCTGGCGATGTAAGAGCCATTAGGGACGGATACCAGTGGCCTGAAGGATTGTCCCTGACGGCCCGAAGGTCTGTCCCTTTTGATTCTAAGGTTTGTCCCCGATGGCTCTAAGATGTGTCCCTAATGTGTCAATTTTTTATTTCCTCTTGTTTTTTTAATTTTATTGTAATATTATCTCTAACATCAATAGTAATTTTGGATATTCAATCCAAGTTCAAAATCTTATCTGGAAATTCAGATGTTTATCCCCAAAAAGAAAAAAGAAAAGGAGGACGTGCTTATGCCGAGACGGGCACGAGAGAAAAGTGCTACAGGAGTTTATCACATTATTTTACGAGGAATCAATAAGCAAATTATTTTTGAGGAGCCGGGTGATTTCCGGACTTTTATTAGTATTCTGAGTTGCTATAGGAAAAAATGCGGATTTGATTTATATGCTTATTGTCTGATGAGCAACCATATTCATTTGTTGGTTAAGGAGACCGAGGAGGACATTAGCAGCGTAATGAAAAAAATTGAAGTAACGTTTGTAAAATGGTACAATCAAAAGTACAAGCGTGTTGGAAATTTATTTCAGGAGCGTTATAAAAGTGAAACGGTGGATACTGAGGAATATTTGCTTCAAGTCTTCCGATATATCCACCAAAATCCGCTACATGCCGGGTTGGAAACTCAAGTTGGAAAAGAGTATCCCTGGTCAAGTTACAAAGACTACGAACGGGGAACTGCCAAGCGGACGGATATAAAAATGATGATGGGTTATTTTGGAAACCGACAAGAGTTACTGGAGTTTATTCATCGTCAAATTTATGACGTCTGTATGGAGGATTATACGCCGAGGACGCTTTCTGATGAGGAATCGCTACAGGCGATTGAGCGGCTGACCGGTTGTACATCTCCGTCTGATTTTCAACACATGGATTTGGAAGAGAGAAATGAGGCTTTGCAACGTCTGTTGTTGGTTGGTTTTTCTATACGGCAGTTGAATCGATTGACAGGGGTATCACGACATACGTTATGTAGTATAAGAGGTCAATAGGGACAGACATTGGAACCACGAGGGACAGACCTTAGGGTCAATAGGGACAGACCCTAGAACCACTGGGGACAGATCTTAGGGTCATAGGTATCCGTCCCTAATGGAAGCCTGATGGAGGTATTATGGCATTTGTACATTTGCACACCCATACGGAGTATAGTTTGCTGGATGGGTCAAATAAAATAAAAGAATATGTTGCCCGGGTGAAAGAGTTGGGGATGAACGCCGCAGCTATCACGGACCACGGAGTGATGTACGGTGTCATTGACTTTTATAAAGAATGCCACAAACAGGGAATCCGTCCGATTTTGGGATGTGAGGTTTATGTGGCACCGGGGTCTAGATTTGATCGGGAATTAAGCCACGGAGATGACAGATATTATCATCTGGTGCTTTTGGCAGAAAACAATGTGGGATATCAGAATCTGATGAAACTGGTATCCATTGGTTTTGTTGACGGCTACTACTATAAACCCCGGATTGATATGGAGGTATTGGAAAAGTATCACGAGGGAATCATTGCCTTATCTGCCTGCCTTGCAGGGGAAGTGCCCAGATATCTGGCAAGGGGGATGTATGATGAGGCAAAGGAGATTGCCCTTCATTTTCGGGATATTTTTGGTGAAAATAATTATTTCTTGGAGTTGCAGGATCACGGCATTGACACGCAGCAGTATGTGAATCAGGAATTGGTTCGTATGAGCAGGGAGACGGGGATTGAATTGGTCTGCACCAATGATATTCACTACACATATGCTGAGGACGCCGGCCCTCATGATGTGCTTCTTTGTATTCAGACAGGGAAAAAACTGGCTGACGAGGACAGAATGCGCTACGAAGGTGGACAGTATTATGTAAAGTCGGAGGAGGAGATGAGAAGTCTCTTTCCTTCTGCTCCCCAGGCATTGGAAAATACACAAAAGATTGCAGACCGCTGCGAGGTGACTATCGAATTTGGTGTCACCAAGCTGCCCCATTATCAGGTACCGGAGGGGTATGATTCCTGGACTTATCTGAACAAACTGTGTTACGACGGTTTGCAGGAGCGTTACGGAGAAAAGGCAGAACAGCTGAAACCTAGGCTGGAGTATGAGTTGAACACCATTCAAAAAATGGGCTATGTGGATTACTTTTTGATTGTGTGGGATTTTATCAACTATGCCAGAATCCACGGAATTCCGGTGGGACCGGGGCGAGGAAGTGCGGCGGGAAGTCTTGTTTCCTATACCACAGGGATTACAAATATAGACCCGATTCGCTACAATCTTCTGTTTGAGCGATTCTTAAATCCGGAGCGTGTATCTATGCCGGATATTGATATTGATTTCTGCTTCAATCGACGGGGAGAAGTCATAGATTATGTGGTGGAAAAATACGGAAAAGAATGTGTCACCCAGATTGTCACCTTTGGAACCTTAAAGGCAAAAGGTGTAATCCGTGATGTGGGACGAGTGATGGATATGCCCTACAATTATGTGGATTCCATTGCAAAAGCAGTGCCGGACGAATTAAACATCACCCTGGCCACCGCTCTTCAAACCAGCCCGGATTTGCGGAAAATGTATGAGGAAGACCCGGAGGTCAAACGGTTAATCGATGTTGCCCAGAGACTGGAAGGTCTGCCGAGACATACAGGAATGCATGCGGCGGGAGTGGTTATCTCCCAGAAGCCTATGGATGAGTATGTGCCGTTATCCAGAGGAGGAGACGGAACCATCACCACCCAGTTTGTTATGACCACTATCGAGGAACTGGGTCTGCTTAAGATGGACTTTTTGGGTCTTAGAACGCTGACGGTTATCGATGATGCTGTGAAATTAGTGGAAGAAAACTATGGTGTCAAGCTGAATATGGATGCCATTGATTATGATGATAAAGCGGTGTTGGATCTGATTAGCTCCGGGAAAACAGAGGGCGTGTTCCAGCTGGAAAGTGCCGGAATGAAAAGCTTTATGAAGGAGTTGAAGCCAGAAAGTCTGGAGGATGTTATCGCGGGAATCTCCTTGTATCGTCCGGGCCCTATGGACTTTATTCCTGCATACATCAAAGGAAAAAATGACAAAGAATCCATCACCTATGACTGCCCACAGTTGGAGCCGATATTAGCCCCCACTTACGGCTGTATCGTGTATCAGGAGCAGGTAATGCAGATTGTCCGGGATTTGGCTGGATATTCCATGGGACGAAGTGATTTGGTGCGCCGTGCCATGTCCAAGAAAAAAACGGATGTGATGGCAAAGGAGCGACAAAATTTTGTCTACGGAAATCCCGAGGAGGGAGTTGCCGGTTGTATCGCCAACGGAATCAGTGAGGAGATTGCCAACAAAATCTATGACGATATGACGGATTTTGCCAAGTATGCATTTAATAAGTCCCATGCGGCTGCCTATGCAGTGGTGGCTTATCAGACTGCATTTTTGAAAAAATACTACCCGGTGGAGTTTATGGCTGCACTGATGACATCCGTTCTGGACAACTCAGGAAAAGTGGCAGAATATATTATGGTTTGCCGGGATATGGGGATTCAGGTACTGCCTCCGGATATTAACGAGGGACAGGGAAAATTCGCGGTTTCAGACGGAAAAATCCGTTACGGAATGTATGCCATCAAGAGCATTGGACGCCCGGTGGTAGATTATATCGTGGAGGAGCGCAAAGAGAGAGGCCCCTATACCACCATCGAAGATTTCCTTACCAGGGCAAATGGCAGGGAAGTCAATAAGCGTGCGGTGGAAAACCTGATTAAGGCGGGAGCTATGGACAGCTTAGACGGCAATCGTCATCAGCTCTGTATTGTATTCCCATCCATTATGGATCAGGTCAACAGTGACAAGAAAAACTCTATGGCGGGGCAGATGACCCTGTTTGATATTGCCTCAGAGGAGGAAAAGAAGGAATTTGAAATCCGACTGCCGAATGTGGAAGAGTTTGAGCGGGAAGAATTTTTAGGCTACGAAAAGGAAGTGCTGGGAGTTTATATCAGCGGTCATCCGTTGGAAGGCTATATGGATATTCTGCAAAAAAATACCGACGCTACATCCAGAGAGTTTATGATAAACGAGGAGACGGGAAAGTCTTCCATCAAGGACGGACAGATGGTTACCGTAGGCGGTATGATTGTGGAAAAGACCATTAAATATACCAGAAATAATCAAGTGATGGCTTTCTTGACCCTGGAGGATTTAATGGGCACCATTGAGGTGATTGTTTTCCCGAGAGATTATGAAAAGTTCCGCAAAAGTATCGAACAGGATGCAAAAGTTCTGATTCGGGGCAGAGCCCAGGCAGAGGAAGAAAAGAATGCCAAATTAATCTGCTCGGAAATCCGGGGATTTGATGAGAGAAAAAAGGAAGTCTGGATTCAGTTTCCTACAAAGGAAGCCTACGAGGAACAGCAGCAGAGACTGTTTTCCATGGTGGCAGATATCGAGGGAGATGCAGGGATTGTGATTTATATTTCATCCATCAAAGCAATGAAACGACTTCCGGAAAATTGGAATATCAATGTGGAACCGGCCACTATGTACACATTAAAATCCGTTTTTGGGGACGAAAATGTAAAAGTTGTGGAAAAGAATATTGAATTTCAAGGAAAAAGATATTAGAATAGTACTCGAGTGAATGTGTAAAGATAGAGGAGGAAGTTTCGATGGCAAAGGAAGTACAGACAATCGGTGTTTTAACTAGTGGCGGTGATGCCCCGGGAATGAATGCAGCCATCCGTGCAGTTGTTCGTCAGGCAATTGCCAGAGGAAAGAAAGTAAAAGGTATTAAGCGTGGATATGCCGGATTGTTACAGGAAGAAATTATAGATATGGACGCACACAGCGTTTCCGAAATTATTCAGCGAGGAGGTACCATTCTTCAGACTGCCAGATGTTTGGAGTTTGTAGAGCCTGAGTATCAGAAAAAAGGCGCTGAGATTTGTAAAAAACACGGTATCGACGGTTTGGTAGTTATCGGTGGAGACGGTTCCTTTAAGGGTGCTCAGAAGTTGGCAGCTCTGGGAATCAATACCATTGGTTTGCCGGGTACCATTGATTTGGATATTGCGTGTACAGAGTACACAATTGGATTTGATACAGCAGTAAATACAGCTATGGAGGCTATTGACAAGGTTCGTGATACATCTACATCTCATGAGCGTTGCTCCATCATTGAGGTTATGGGACGTGGTGCCGGCTACATAGCACTTTGGTGTGGTATCGCAAACGGTGCAGAGGATGTTTTACTTCCGGAGAGATATGATTATGATGAGCAGGCTCTGGTAAATCATATTATCGAAGGTAAGAAAAAGGGCAAACAGCATCACATTATTGTAAATGCTGAGGGTATCGGACATTCTGCATCTATGGCAAAGCGTATTGAAGCTGCTACAGGAATTGAGACACGTGCTACTATTTTAGGACATATGCAGCGTGGCGGAAGCCCAACATGTAAGGATCGTGTCTATGCATCTACTATGGGTGCTTTGGCTGTTGATTTGCTTTGCAAGGGTGCAACCAACCGTGTCGTAGGATATCGCCATGGCGAGTTTGTTGATTTTGATATTGATGAGGCACTGGCAATGACCAAGGGCATCGATGAGTATCAGTTTGAAATTTGCAATTCATTGAATGTTTCATAGACAATAATCAAAAACAAAAAGGTGGCGCCCAGCAATGAGCGTCATTTTTTATGCACACGTATGTTTTGAAAACCTTTGAAAACAAGAACCGTGTAAGGGGAAAAGATGATTACAAGTACGACGAATAAGCAGATGAAGCATATCGTACAACTGCAAAAGAAAGCAAGGCTTAGGAATCAGGAGAATGTGTTTGTGGTGGAAGGCCCCAAAATGGTGGAGGAGACTCCCGGGGAGTTACTACAGGAAATTTATGTATCGGAGTCCTTTGCACCAAAGTGGGATGGACCTGTGACAGAAATTCTCTCAGATGCAGTGATGAAAAGTATTTCAGATACCACCACACCCCAGGGAGTCTTGGCAGTGGTGAAAAAACCGCAGTATTCTTTGGAGGAGATTCTGAAAAAAGAGCCGGCTCATTTGCTTTTAGTTGAGGGTGTTCAGGATCCGGGAAATCTGGGAACTATGTTTCGCACCGGTGAGGGCGCCGGGGTTTCCGGGATTATTATGCACAGAACCACCGTGGATTTGTTTCATCCAAAGACGGTGCGTTCCACAATGGGAAGTATTTACCGGGTGCCTTTTTATGTGGCTGAGGATTGGAAAAATACTATACAGCAGATTTTGAGACAGGGTGTTTGCTTGTATGCGGCGCATTTAAAGGGAACCAAAAGCTATGAACAGTTTGATTATCATAAAAGTTGTGGATTTTTTGTGGGCAATGAGGGAAATGGCCTGAGCCCGGAGACTACAGCTATGGCAGATGAATTGCTTCGGATTCCTATGGAGGGAAAGTTGGAATCATTAAATGCAGCTATGGCTGCCGGCATCCTTATGTATGAGGTGAGCCGTCAGAGAAGAAATTAAAGGGAGGAAACACCACTTGCGGATTTGGTTTAAACAATGGAAGGACAGTCGAATGATCACAGACCTGGTAGTGGAGGATGACTCTGCTGAGACCAGAACTCACAAGGTGTTTCATGCTTTAGAGAAGGCTTGTTACGAGATGGATTTGGGGAGACCTATCTGGTTGGATGTGACAGTACGAGATTTTAAAAGTCATGCAAAGGCGAGATTTACAAAAGATTGTTTTATGGAAGAGATTCCCTTTGATTTTTTGGAAATTGAGGTTTTAGAGGAAGACTAGAATAAGAAGTGGGGGCAAAAAAATGGAGAAACAAAATGTTTTAGACGAGTCAGTGGAGTCGTGGAATACAGCTATGCTGGTTTACAACTCAGCACTGAAGGAGATGGGAACCAAGATAGAGATTTTGAATGATGAATTTCAACATGTGCATCAGTACAATCCTATTGAGTATGTAAAATCCAGATTAAAGACACCGGAGAGTATTGTTAAAAAATTAAAACGATATGGTCACGAAACATCCATCCCAAATATGATGGAGTATTGTAATGATATTGCGGGAGTTCGTATTGTCTGCTCCTTTACCTCGGATATTTATCGTATGGCAGATATGATTGGACGCCAAAACGACATCACGGTGATTTCTGTAAAGGATTATATAAAAAATCCGAAGCCCAGCGGATATAAGAGGTATCATATGATTGTATCCATTCCGATTTTCCTCTCGGATCGTGTGGTGGAAACCAAGGTGGAGATACAGATTCGTACCATTGCCATGGATTTCTGGGCCAGCCTGGAGCATAAAATCTATTATAAATTTGAGGGAAATGCTCCGGCCTATATCAGTCATGATTTGCAGGAGTGTTCCAAGATTGTCTCAGAGTTGGATGAAAAAATGCTCTCTTTGAATGAGGCTATATTGGAAGCAAAAAGAGAACAGCAGGAAAATGAATAAGAAATGTGAAGCCCGGTGATGCCACCGGGCTTTTTTGTACATTGTTGTTTTTTGAATACAAAACACACTTGAACAATATGAAAGTGAATGTTACAATAGAAATTGTATTAAAATAAGTACAAAACAGAAATCATTTATAGGTAGAGAAAATTATGGATGAGATGACCTTAAAAGCACTGGCCAAGATTAACATTGGCCTAGATGTGACAGGGACCAGACCTGACGGATATCACTTGGTGCGTATGATAATGCAGACAGTGCATATCTATGATTTGGTAACGGTAAAAAAGAGTACAACCCCGGGGATTTCTATGACAACGAATATGTCATTTCTTCCGGTGGATGAGGATAATCTGTGCGTAAAGGCTGCAAAGCTGTTGGCAGATGAATTTGATTTGGAATCAGGAACAGCCATACATTTGAATAAACGGATTCCTGTGGCGGCAGGTATGGCAGGGGGAAGCTCTGATGCGGCGGCAGTTTTGTTTGGAATGAATCGGATTTATGGATTGGGTCTTTCTAAAAAACAGCTGATGGAACGAGGCGTAAAAATCGGTGCCGATATTCCCTATTGCCTTATGAGGGGGACTGCTCTAGCAGAGGGAATCGGAGAAGTGTTGACACCACTGCCGGATATGATGCGTTGCCCGGTTCTTATTGCAAAACCAGCCATCTCCGTTTCCACTAAGTATGTATATGAGCATTTGGATGCTTTGGAAAATCCCCAGCATCCGGATATTGATGCTATGATGGAGGATATTAAAAATCAGGATTTATATGCCCTTGGAAGTCATATGGGCAATATTTTAGAGGGAGTCACCATCGAGAAATATCCGGTGATTCAACAGATAAAAGATGTCATGAAGGAAAACGGAGCCGTGGTTTCCATGATGAGTGGAAGCGGCCCTACCGTTTTTGGTTTTTTTGATGATGAGGAAGTCTTACAGAGAGCCAAGAGAGCAGTGGAAGACTCAAAACTGGCGAATCGGGTGCAGTGTACCACGATTTTTCAACCATAGACAAGCACAGTTAGGAAGGATAAGGAAAAAATATGAGTGAAGAATTACAGTTGGACATGGATTCTTATTTGCCCCTGAGAGACGTGGTTTTTAACACCCTTCGCAATGCAATTTTACGTGGGGACTTAAAGCCGGGAGAACGTCTGATGGAGATGCACCTGGCAAATAAACTGGGAGTAAGCCGTACTCCTATTCGTGAGGCTATTCGTATGCTGGAGCAGGAAGGTCTGGCAGTTACCATTCCCCGCAAGGGTGCCCAGGTGGCCAAGATGACGGAGAAGGATTTACAGGATGTATTGGAAATCCGAGATTCTTTGGATGAGCTGGCAGTGAGAATGGCATGTCAGCGCCTGACGGAAGACCAGTTGGTGGAATTAAAAAGCGCCATGAAGGTCTTTGAAATGGCCACCAAGAGCAAGGATGCCAGAAAAATTTGTGAGGCGGACGAGAATTTCCACAACGTTATCTATCGGATGGCGGACAATCCGAAATTGGAGACCATTGTCAACAACCTTCGGGAGCAGATGTATCGTTACCGTTACGAATATGTAAAGGAAAACAGTTCTTATCAGCAATTGATTCACGAGCATGCTGCCATCATTGAAGGCTTTGAAAAACGGGACGAAGCATATGTCAAAGAGATTATGCACACCCATTTGGAGAACCAGATAGAAGCTGTTCGCCGGGTTATCCGAGGACAGGAATAATTTTACAACCATATCAGCATACTAAGGGACAGGTAATCACACCTGTCCTTTTTTTGTGTGCTTTCCCGGGGCACCGCCTCCCTCTTTGCTCCCTGCACCTGCCTCCCTTCCTCCCGGGGGTATCCCGCCCACCACTCTCTCTTGAGGTGATTTAAAAAGGATTGATTAGCTTTGATAGGGATTGTAATTACGGTATCTATTCTGTGTACGAACGCCGATTGCACTGCTGCCGAAAACGTGTATCCTCGATACGGACACTTGCAGCATCGACTTCTAGCCTGAGTAATGGCGCTTCCGTTCGGTGGAAATTGCCTTTGCCAGCCAAGCGTCGCATAGCAACGGCTATGCGCTTTGTCTGGCTGCAGTCGCCTCACTGCAGCGCCATAACTCAGGCACGAACTCGGCTGAAATCGTGTCCGCGTTCGAGGATACACGCTCCCGGCAGCAGTGCAATCGTCGGGCGAACATAGAAGAATCAATGATACCGTAAACAATCCCATCAAATCTTCAATCCTTGTCCGTGAACCCCAAGAGAGAGTGGTGGGCGGGAGACCCCCGGGAGGAAGGAAGGCAGGTGCAGGGAGTAGAGAGGGAGGCGGTGCCCCGGGAAAGCCGTCGGAGAAAAAGTAAGGTGTGAAGATGTGGAGGAAGCTGATATGGTTGAAAAGGAGTACCGGTTTTCGGGGAAGGTGAAAGAGGATGCAGCTGCAATGGAGCGGTTGTTTGAAGACTGTGCGGATATAAAGAAAAAAGAGATGAAGATTGGAAGTGAAAAAGGGATTACCTGTTTTCTGATGTACATCGAGATTACCATGTCATCGGTGATGCTTCGGACAACGGCACTGGGAAATTTTTTGGCCAGGTTGTCTTTGATGCCGGAGGAGGAAATCTATCGGCTGTTGCAGGAAAACGGTATGGGACTTTCTGATGTGATGCTGTATGAAACTGCGGAGGAGGCTGGGGCAGGGCTTCTGACCGGAGATGCGATTTTATTGGTGGATGGTTTCCCATTGGCTATGAAAATTCCGGATAAGGGATACCCGGGGGAGACGGTTCAGGACACAGATTCGGAGAAGGTGTTAAGGGGCACTAATGAAGGGTTTAATGAAAATGTAAAGATAAATACGGCACTGATGAGAAAAAGGCTTCAGTCCACAGATTTGAAGGTGGAGGAGATGGTGCTGGGGGTGAGAACCAAAACGCTGGTAAACGTGGTGTATATGAAGGGGATTGTAAAGCAGGAACTGGTGGATCAGGTGAAGATGCGGCTGTCTGACTTTTTAATCGATGGAATTTTAGACAGTGGAATGGCGGAACAGCTGACAGAAGAAACCTGGATATCTCCCTTTCCCCAGATTCAGACTACCTTGCGTCCGGATCGGGCGGTGATGGAGGTGCTGGATGGAAAGGTGGTGGTTCTGTGTAATAATACACCATCAGCTTTGGTGATGCCGGCGGATTATAACTCCTTTGTCCAGACCACAGATGATTATTATCAGAGACCGTGGATTGCTTCCTTCGGGAGGATGCTACGTTATATTGCCACCTTTTTTGCTGTGAGCCTTCCGGGACTTTATCTGGCGGTGACCAATTTTCAGACGGGAATTTTGCCCACAACACTTTTGCTTTCTTTTGCGGCGGCGAGACAAGGGGTGCCTTTCCCGGCAGTGGTGGAGGTAATTTTGATGGAACTGTCTTTTGAATTGCTTCGGGAAGCGGGAGTAAGACTGCCCGGAGCTATGGGAAATACCATTGGAATTGTTGGTGGACTGATTATCGGACAGGCGGCGGTGGATGCCAATATTGTGAGCCCTATTGTGGTGATTGTGGTGGCATTTACCGCTTTGTGTTCTTTTTCCATTCCTAATGAGGAATTTGCCAGTGCCTTTCGCCTGTTGAAATTTTTTGTAATATTAATGAGCGCCTGGCTGGGGTTCTTTGGATTTCTCTGGTCCATGGTCGCCATATTGACCCATCTGGCGTTGCTGAAAAGTTTTGGGCATCCTTATCTGATTCCCTATGTGGGAATCAAGGGAGACGGAGAGGAGCGGAGAAAGGATTCTATCGTCCGCTTTCCTCTGGAAAAATTGATTTATCGCTCTATTCACGCAAAGACCGGGCAGAAACGGAGATTTAGAAAAAAGGAGAATGATAAAAATGACTAATGGAAAAATTTCTCTGCGCCAGATGGGGAGACTGCTTTTTTTCGATGTTTTGGGAATTGGACTTGTGGCACTTCCGGAACTATTGGCGGGGACAGCGGGAACCAACGGAGTGTTTGCTATTGCCCTGGGAAGTTTGTTTTCTTTTGGTTATCTCTTTTTGTTGGAAAAGGCTATGGAACCCCAAAGAGACGGAAAGGTCTGGATTTATGGAGTGTATGGGATTTTCCTTTTGTTGGCAGGGGGATACGGACTGTCTCTTTTGGCTGAACTGATAAAAAAATATCTGTTGCCGGATCAGTCCTTTGGCCTTATTACCATTTTATTGTTGGCTCTGATTTTATACAGTAAAAACGGAGGCCTGGAGGGGAGAGCCAGAGTGTTTGAGGTTTTGTTCTGGCCTATGATTGTGCTTTTATTTCTGTTGGTGTCCTTGGGGTTTCGGGGAATCGAGCTGGAAAATCTTCTTCCCTTGCAAAGTAGCGGTGGTGGATTTTGGAAGGGTGTTTATGTGTGGTTTTTGATGTGTAGTGCAGTTCAGATTATTTTTTTCCTGCCCCCGTATATGGAGGCAGGAGCCACCACAAAACAGATGCGAAATCAGGGAATATCTGCATTGGCTCTTGGCTCTGGTGTGTTAATGGTAATCTATGAAATGTTGTTGGGGTCTTTTGGAGAGCAGGCGTTGTCCCATGCAAAAACACCCATTATGATTTATACCAGCAATATTATTATGCCAGGAGGATTTCTGAGGAGGCAGGAGGCTCTGATTGCGGGGGTCTGTTTTGTGTCGTTGCTTTCCTTTATCGGAAGTGGCTTTTGTTATGGGACGTTGTGTTTGAAAAAGATAAAAGAAAAAAAGTGGGTTACTTGGATTTCTATTATTTTGTTGTTCCTCGTGGCATTGACGGAACATTATAGAGCAGAGGGAAAACCGGGAGTTGGAGTTCTTCTTTTGGTACTGACCCCAATGGCTCTTTTTTTGCCGTTTTTTATAGGAAAAGGCTTGCGGCGGGCCAAAGCGGTGGCGTTGGCTTTTACGGTCATGATATCGGGACTTTTTACCGGATGCTCTGTAAAAGAACTGGAAGACCGGAGTTTTCCTATGATTATGTCCTTGCAGGCAAAGGATGATACCTGTGTTTTGAGTTACCAGTTTATGAATTTATCCAAGATTTCAGACAAGGATAAAGCTGGTCAGAAAACTCCGACTCTCCAAATGGAGGGAGTTTCGGTGTCTGCCGCCATTTATGAGATGGATATGCAGTGGGGAAAGGTGCTGGATTTGAATCATCTGAAAGTTTTACTATTGGAGGAGAGCTTTTTGAAGAACGAGAAATTGATGCAGGGATTGGTGGAAAAAGGAAATTCCGGAGTGGAATTGCCGGGAAATATGCTGGTGTTTGTGGCAGAGGATAATGAAAAAATTACAGAACTGCAGGAAAAAATGGAGGATGATTTGGGAAGCTATCTGGAGGAGTTGATGCAGGGAAATCCAAACTATAAAACCTCCGGGGGAACTACTTTCAAACAATTGATTTGTGATTGGTACAACGGAAACGGAAATACGGTACTTCCTGTGATAGAGATAAAGGACGAAGTCCCCGTGGTGGGAGGATACGATTTGATACAGTCCCAGGAACTAGGGGAGAATTATCAGATTCATCGGGTGAGGGAAGAGGATGGGTTGGTGGCGAACCTCTGTGATGGGGAAGCCAATGCTTTGGACATTACGGTGGATGATGGGCGAATTCATATGGAAAACGTAGGGGTATCTTATGAGTTCAGTCGTTCCAACACCTACGTGCTCTGCAATGTGTATATCACAGGGGATATTGTCAAATCGGAGAGTACAGCGGATGATGCAAAAAAGAATCGGAAAATGGCAACGGATTATTTTGTGGGAGAAATTCAAAATGCCTGGAAAAAGGACGGAATCGATTTGACCAATAGCTATTATCATTTGCGGAGCCACGACCGGGACCTTTATGAGAGATACAAAGAACACTATGAGGACTATGAAAAAGATTTGCACTTAGAGGTCAGTACAAAATTCAAGATGGTTGAATAAGATGAGGTTTTATTCCCATACTGTCAGTAGAAGGGTTACTTCTGCAATAAGCAGGAGACAGTGATGTGGAGGAATAAAATGAAATTTAATAATAGTAAAAAAATATTGTTGGGCTTGTTGCTGGTGACGACAGTGGGGATTTTGACATATCAACAGAGCCATTTACAAAAAATATATGCGGATGAAGTGGTGCGTTTTCACGTGCTGGCAAACAGTGATTCTGCGGAGGATCAAAAACTAAAATTACAGGTGAGAAATCAGGTGGGCGCCTATGTCAGCGGTTTGCTAAAGGGAGTCCACACGAAAAAAGAAACCCTGCAGATGATACAGTTGCATCTGGGGGACATTCAGGCGGTGGCTGAAAAGGAAATTGTGGACAAGGGATACGATTATCCTGTGAGCGCAAAGGTAGAACAGGTGGATTTCCCGGTAAAAGAATATGGACCTTACCATATGCCGGCAGGAGAGTACACTTCCTTACAGGTAGAAATTGGAGAGGCGAAAGGTGCAAACTGGTGGTGCGTGATGTATCCCAATATGTGTTTTGCCGGGAATACATACGAGATTGTGGAAAAAAGTGAGAAAAAACAGATGTATCAGGTCTTTACTCTGTATGAATACAAAAAACTCATAGAAAGTCCTAATAAGGAAATTCGTTTTAAATATTTAACCGGGTTGGAAGATAGGTTATAATACTTAGATAGCAGAGAAAAAGTTTTTCACAGAGGAGAAATAAATGAGCAATCAGGTACAGATTGAAATTATAACCACACAGATGGTGGACGGACAAAAGGATGAGAGCCGGGCAAACTACCGGGGGAGTTGTGATATTGCAGATGAGATGGCAACTTTGGTTTATGCTATGGAACAGGCGGGAAGACGGGTGGAGACAACCTTGACATTAAAGGAAGATGGTTGCTTTATGGAAAATCGCGGAGCCGAGGAGAGAACTATGGATTTTTTGCCGGGACAGAGAACCCGGACAGCCTTACAGCTTCCTATGGGCAGACTGGATCTGGAGGTGCACACCCACACCTACGATTTGCAGACATCCCATGAGAACACCGGACACATGCAGGTGGAACTGGTGTATGACCTATACAGCGGAGCAGATTTGCTAGCCACCAACAGGCTACAGATTCGCGTTATCCCGGAGTGAACCAATAGGGACGGATACCAATGGCACCCTAGTCCGGTACTAACGGCTCCTAGGTCTGTCCCCTTTGGACCGGATGAATGAAATAGCGGGCTTTCCGGCTGGGCTTTGTTGCCTGGACTCGGGAGGGCTGCTTTTTTATTATGTCGAAATCTTTACGTATCTCTAAAATACGGATTTTGTTTTCTATATTAAAACTGTCTTTTCAAGGTTCGACAATCGCTGGGATGATGTTCGTCTGTGGCAGATATGATTGCAGAGCAAACCTCTTATGAAGCGGGTGCCTAAATATCTGCCAACGACGAACACATCCTTAGCGAAAAGTCGAAGCCGTGAAAGAGACAGTTCCTTTCAAACAAAATCCGTATTAATAGAAACTGTAAATCTTCTTCCCATAATAAAAAAGCAGTCCTCCCGAGTCCAGGCAACAAAGCCCAGCCGAAAAGCCTGCTTATAAACAAATCATCCGGTCCAAAGGGGACAGACCTAGGAGCCGTTAGTACCGGACTAGGGTGCCATTGGTATCCGTCCCTATTGGTTCGCCTTTAATTCTTTCTGCTTTCTGAGTGCCCAAGCACGCAAGCCCTTTTTCTTTTTGCCTGCATTTGGGTCTTCTGTCTTTCCGTGTAATCCGCGGACGCTGGTGATGTAAAGTCCGCTGACACGGGCTTTTACTTCTTTCTTTACCGGAATCTCATCAAAAATCATAGCGTCGCAAATCAAGGTCATTACCTTAGGTCCAACCTTTGCTTTTACGATAGGAACCTTGGAAATACGTGCATAAGCAGGAGTCTGGGCCACGATGGCATCAGGTAAACCTGCATCTTTTAACTTCATCTTCTTTTTGTCAATAATCAACATGGAGACGTTTTGTGCGGTAGCCTCTACCTGCTCGTCCTGTTCTGCCTTTTTCTTTTCTGCTCTCTTGCCTAAGAAATAAAGAGCAATGGTAATGCCAACCACAATCGCGGTGACAACAAGTAATATAATTAATCCTGTACTCATTCTAAATCCTCCTAAAAGTATCGCTACACATTGTATCATTTCTCCAAAGAAAATGCAATAAATTACATAGGGTTTGCATAGAATGTTTCAAGGGAATCGGCGGGATAAGAAAATGAAACAGGAAAAGAAAAATACAGGGTCTCTGATAAAGACAATTCTTGCAATGTATATCGTTACAGGGTTATTGCTGGTGGTTTTGGCATTTGTGGTATCCAAGGCAGACAAGGAGGAGATGGTAGCCAGAATAGGAGTGGTGGCGGTTTATGTGATTTCCTGTATGCTTGGGGGATACATTATAGGTAAATGCAAAGGAAAACGAAAATTTATCTGGGGAATGCTGGTGGGAGCCATTTATGCGGCAATTCTCATTGGAATCGGAATCATCATTGGTATGGGCTCGTTGCCGAATCTGATTACCGGGGCCACAGCCGCGGCAATCTGTATTGCTTCCGGTATGTTGGGAGGTATGATTAGTTAGGAGAAAAGCGTAAAAAAGGCTTTTCCTTTGGGCTTTCCTATGATATAATTACAACCAAGTGACGATGCTTTCGTTAGATTTTTAAGAAAAGATAGGAGATAGTATTATGAAACACGTGCAGACATTAAATACAAAGAAGCTTCAGAACACAGTAAAGAAGGGTGGATGCGGTGAGTGCCAGACATCTTGCCAGTCAGCATGTAAGACTTCTTGTACAGTAGGAAACCAGAGCTGCGAGAACACAAAGTAGTTCGGTAACTGAATAAGCTATACCAAGCAACATACGACCGTACGCATATGCGTTCGGTCATTTGTGCGTTTTATAAGGAGGAAGATTTTGGTCCATCAATACAAAATGGGCGGTTATAACATTGTGATTGATGTCAACAGCGGTGCCATTCATCTGGTAGACGATTTGACCTATGATATGATTGCGATGTATGAGACCTCAGACAAGGATGCCATCTTTGAGGAACTTTCTAAAAAGTATCCTGACCAGGCATCAGACTTGGAGGAGGCATGGCAGGAGATTTCTGACCTAATCGCCAGCGAAGATTTATTTTCAAAAGACAATTACGAACCGTATATTACGGACTTTGCAAAGAGACCTACTGTGGTTAAGGCTCTTTGTTTACATATTGCGCATGACTGTAATCTTGCATGTCGTTATTGCTTTGCCGAAGAGGGCGAGTATCACGGCAAGCGTGAACTGATGAGTTATGAGGTGGGAAAGAAAGCTCTGGATTTTCTGGTAGCCAATTCCGGTAACCGGAGAAACTTAGAGGTGGATTTCTTTGGAGGGGAACCTCTGATGAATTTCCAGGTGGTAAAGGATCTGGTGGCATATGGCCGCAGCCTGGAAGAAAAACATGACAAAAAGTTCCGATTCACACTGACCACAAACGGTGTGCTTCTGGATGATGATATTATGGAGTTTGCCAACAGGGAAATGGGCAACGTGGTACTGAGTATCGACGGTCGCCCGGAGGTTCACAACCGTATGCGTCCTTTCCGCAAGGGGGCAGGCAGTTACGATTTGATTGTTCCGAAATTCCAGAAGTTTGCAGACAGCCGTAAGCAGGAAAAATATTATGTGAGAGGTACGTTTACCAGAAACAATCTGGACTTCTCTAAGGATGTTTTACATCTGGCAGATTTGGGATTTAAACAGATTTCCGTGGAGCCGGTGGTTGCTCAGGAGACAGATGATTACGCTATCAGGGAAGAGGATTTGCCACAGCTTTTTGAAGAGTATGAAAACCTGGCTCTGGAGATGGTAAAACGTCACGGAACGGAGAAGGACTTTAATTTCTTTCACTTTATGATTGATTTGGAAGGTGGTCCATGCGTGGCAAAACGTTTGTCGGGATGTGGTTCCGGGACAGAGTACCTGGCGGTGACACCTACCGGAGATTTGTATCCTTGTCACCAGTTTGTTGGAAATAAGGACTTTTTAATGGGAAATGTTGACGATGGTGTGGTAAACACCGACCTTAGAGATTCCTTTAAGAGTTGTAATGTTTATGCCAAGGACAAATGTAGAGAGTGTTTCGCAAGATTCTATTGCAGTGGCGGTTGTGCAGCAAATTCCTACAATTTCCACGGGGATATTCACAATGCATATGATATTGGGTGCGCACTTCAAAAGAAGCGAGTTGAGTGTGCGATTATGATAAAAGCGGCATTGGCTGCAAAAGAAGAAGGAGAGAGAAAATGAAACGCTTAAAAAAGGGACAGGGTATAGCATGGTTAGTTGTATTGCTTGCCTGCATCGTCGGTTTCGGATATCTGGCATTTAACATTGTTACAGCCACCGTAAACAAAGACGATAAGTACAAGATTCGTTTGGGCCTTGATTTGGCCGGAGGTGTCAGCATTACCTATCAGGCAGTTGGGGACACGCCTACTACAGAGGAGTTAAATGACACAGTCACAAAGCTCCAGAAACGTATCGAAAATGAGCTGGGTTCCGAAAGTGCTACTACAGAGGCTAGTGTGTATCCTGTAGGGGACGACAGAATCACAGTAGAAATTCCGGGAGTCACAGATGCAAATGCTCTGTTAAAAGAATTGGGAACACCGGGTTCCATCTACTTTATTGCACAGACGGATGCAGATGGAAATCAGAATTACGAGTTTGATTCTGCCACAGCAAGTTACAAGTTAAATTATGATATCAAAGATTTGGTAAAGAACGGTTCTGTTATTTTGCAGGGGTCTGATGTTAAGAGTGCGGATGCAACTTATCAGCAGAATGATCAGACCGGCGCTTCCAGCCCGGTGGTATCTATTTCTCTGACAGAGAAGGGAACCAAGGCGTTTGCAGACGCAACCACATCTGCGTATGCCAAGGGCGAATCCATTGGTATTTATTATGATGGACAGTTTGTAAGTGTTCCTACCGTAAATGCAGCCATTACCAATGGGCAGTGTATCATTGAAGGAATGGAAGACTATGATGCGGCAGAGCGTCTTGCGTCTTACATTCGAATCGGTGGACTGAACATCGAGTTGAAGGAATTACAGTCAGAAGTTGTTGGAGCACAGTTAGGCGGAGATGCTCTTTCAAGCAGTTTGAAAGCCGGTGGTATCGGTTTATTGATTGTAATGGTCTTCCTGATTGTTATGTACTTTGTACCGGGTGTTGCCGCTTCCATTGCGTTGGCACTTTACACCGGGTTGATGTTATTTATTTTGTGGGCATTTGACATCACGTTGACCTTGCCTGGTATTGCAGGTATTGTGCTTTCCATCGGTATGGCGGTGGATGCCAACGTTATTATATTTGCCCGTATCCGCGAGGAGATTGCAGCAGGAAGAACAGTGGCAACAGCCATTGAGACAGGATACAAAAAAGCCTTGTCAGCAATTGTGGATGGAAATATCACCACATTGATTGCAGCAGCCGTACTTGGAGCACTGGGTTCCGGTACTGTCAAGGGATTTGCCATCACATTGGCAATCGGAGTTATCCTTTCTATGTTTACCGCACTGGTCATTACCAGAATTCTTATGAATGCCCTTTATGCTGTGGGAGTTCGCAATGAGAAATTCTATGGTAAAGCTAAGAGTGTAAAGACGATAGATTTTATCGGAAAGAGACATATCTTCTTTGCTCTTTCACTGGCAGTCATCTGTGCCGGATTTATCGGTATGGGCGTTCATGCAGCCAAGGGCGATAAGGCATTGAACTACAGCCTTGAGTTCTTAGGCGGTACTTCAACCACAGTTGAATTTAATGAAAACTACACGTTGGCAGATGCTGATAAGGAAATTGTTCCAAAGATTGCGGAAGTAACAGGAACAAAGGATATTCAGACCACAGTAGTAGATGGAACCAATCAGATTATTTTCAAGACAGCTTCCTTATCTCTTTCCAAGAGAGAGGCATTAAATCAGATGCTGGA
>JALELK010000084.1 GCA_022768745.1 Lachnospiraceae bacterium | reverse complement strand
GATTCCAACTGAGTATTTTTATGCAGTCTATGTCTGTGGAAAAAGCGGTGAAGCGAAAACGTCCCCGTATTGGTGGATGTTTTGCCTGCGCTCTAGATGGATGTTTTGGCTCAATGGATGCCTCAATGAATGAACCCTATGAGGACAGCGATAACAAGGGAGTTTTATATTATACCGATGAAGAGGTAACTGAATTTTGTAAAAAGGCAAACAGGGCGGGGCTTCAAATAGAAATGCACGCTATTGGAGACCGAGCTTTTGATCAGGCCACCAGAGCAATAAAAGCAGCATTAGACGATTATCCCAGAAAGAATCACCGACACGGAATTATCCATGATTGTCTTCCCACCAAAGAGGGACTTGCTATTTGCAGGGAATATCATATTCAGATGCCAATCCAGACCAGTTTTATCAACTGGCCCCAGGAACCGGATGAATATTTGGAAAAAATCTTGGGCAAGGAACGTGCTCAGCGGTTAAATCCTGTGGGTGACTTCGCTAAAAATGAAATAGTAATTTCTGCAGGGTCGGATGCTCCTTGTACTGATCCGGACCCAATGCTTTGGATTTATAATGCTGTGAATCATCCGATACAGGGACAGAGTATCAGCGTGTATGAGGCTTTGCGTATGTGTACATATAATGGATATTATGTGACTTTTGACGAGAAAGAGAGGGGAAGCCTTGAGGAGGGAAAAATTGCGGATATGGTAATTTTATCGGAGAGTCCTTATGAGGTGGAAAAGAAGGACTTACGCCGGATTCAGGTGGAACAGTTATTCCTTCAGGGAAAGCCTTATGAGCACCAAAAGAAATCAGTTCCGGGATTGGTTCTTTCCGGAATGGTATCAAAAAGGAAATGTTAGCGGATGAAAGATACAATCTTAAGTACCGGAATTGATATTGGTACTTCCACGACACAATTGATTTTCAGTCGCCTTACTATGGAAAACACCGGAGGATTTGGCTCAGTGCCAAAAGTTGAAGTGGTGGATAAGGAAATTATATATCGGAGTCCGGTGACGTTTACCCCTTTATTGGGGGAAGAATCCATTGACGGTAAGGCGGTGGAAAACATAGTTCGCCGGGCATATAAAGATGCAGGATTTCGACCTGGGGACATTGATACCGGAGCAGTTATTATTACCGGCGAGACGGCAGGAAAGCGAAATGCAAAAAATGTTTTGGCTTCCCTTTCGGATATTGCAGGAGACTTTGTGGTGGCGGCGGCAGGACCGGATTTGGAATCTGTTCTCTCCGGTAAAGGTGCAGGAGCCGCAGAACTTTCTGCAAATACCGGGAACTTGGTGGCAAATTTAGACATAGGTGGAGGAACCACCAACATCAGCTATTTTTTAGATGGTGATGTGGTGGATACGGCCTGTTATTCCATCGGCGGAAGAATTTTAAAGTTTAACGATAAAAAAGTATCCTATATTTCGCCAGCTTTACAGCCTTTTTTGGATATTGCAAAGATTAAGATTTCAAAGGGAGACAGACTGGATGATGATTTAAAGGAAAAACTGCGTATTCTTGCCGGATATATGGCTGAGGTGTTGGCGGCGGCAATCGGAATGTCCCCGGTGAACAAATCTTTGCAGGAAAAATGTATTACAAACCATGGCATACATACGGAAAGAAAGCCGGATTGTGTGATGCTTTCCGGAGGTGTGGCAGAGTGCGTGGAAAGATTGGAACGAACCCAAAAGACAGGAGAACAAATCGATGAATTTTACTATGGAGATATTGGATTCATTCTGGCTGGAGAAATTTTAAAGCAAAAGGCATTTAGTGAAGAAAAGAGACAAAAAGCAAAGGAGACCCTTCGTGCAACGGTGGTTGGAGCCGGTAATTACAGTATGGAGGTATCCGGTAGTACCATTATTTACCAGAATGCCAGCCTGCCAAAGAAAAATTTGATGGTTTATTCTCTTTTGTGGCAGCAGGAGGCAGATTTGTTACAGATGAAAGAAAGAATCCGCTTGGTAAAGAAAAGACATGCGGAAGCAGAATTAGATGATAGGGGAAAAGGGGAGTATGTACTTGCATTCTCCGGACCGGAGAATCCTTCATTTCCCGAAATTGAAAAAATGGCAGATGCGATTATTGATGGCTTCAACGATGAAATTGAAGAAGATAAACTTCCGATTATTATGATAGAACATGATATTGGAAAAGTTTTGGGGCAGGCAATCAGGAGACGTATAGGTCGAAACAAATCATTACTGTGTATTGATGGAATTTCTTGTAAAGAAGGAGATTTTGTGGATGTTGGAAAACCGGTGGCAGGTCATCAGGTCCTTCCGGTGGTGGTAAAAACTTTGTTATTTGAGGGAAAAAGTAAATGAATTTAAAGACGATGATTGGAAGTAGAACTTATCAGTTTTCTTCCGTAAAGGAAGTGCTGGCTAAGGCAAGTGAACAAAAATCAGGAGATTCTCTGGCAAAGGTAGGTGCGACAGAAAAAGTGGAACGTGTGGCAGCCAAGGAAGTCCTTGCCAACTTGACAGTTAAGGACATTACGGAAAACCCTGTGGTACCTTACGAGTCCGACGCTATTACCAGATTGATATTGGATGATTTGGACCGAGAGACTTATGATGCGGTGAAGGAAATGCCGATAGGAGATTTGAGGGAGTGGATATTGGCGAATCCGGATGGCGGGGAAATCCTTCAGGTGGGGCGGGGGTTATCCAGTGAAGTGATTGCAGCCACAGCAAA
>JALELK010000068.1 GCA_022768745.1 Lachnospiraceae bacterium | reverse complement strand
ACAGATGCCACTCCCGGATTCTTATTGTCTTTGTATGTTACCGTATAATCACGTCCGGAAACCAACTGTTTATTATTATATAAAATAGCCACCGGAGGTGTCAATTCTTTCCCTGTATAGGTGTTGTTAATCAGCTGAACGGTTCTGCACGCAGTAACCTGTTTTTTCAATATAACAAAGGTTATCGTCACATTGATTTTCTGGCTTCCCGCAGTAACCGGTATCACTGCGGTTACTGTTCCAGCGCTGGTAGTATCTCCCACAATGGTTCCTGCATCCGTTTTATTTCTGTAAACCACTTCGCTTGCATCATAACTGAGGACCTGTCCCGTTGGGGTAGTCACAACAAAGTTTGGCTTCACCGCCTGTCCGTTATAGGTATACTCATCTGCATAACCGCTTACCTGCAGCACGCTTGGATCTACACCAATGGTGTACTCTAAGGTGACAGAATCCAGATAATAATCGTTCTTCATAGATACAATTGAAACACTTCCCTTAGAAGTATCCCCATCCACATAATTATATGTCACCTCTACATCTTCCCCAATCACCAGACGATTTCCTCCACAGGTAATCACCGGAACAGGTCTCGGCTCTTCCATTCCCTCAATGTAGAACTGTGGTCCGATTCCCTCAATGGTTGTGTCCTGCTTGTCAGATAGAGATGCGTATATGGCAAAGGTCTGGCTCAGCTGACCGCTAAAGTTTCCTGCGTCGCTGGCGGTTACCACAACTGTGGCAAGACCGGCATTCACATTGTTCTGATAACTTACGGTATATTCTCTTTCAGCAAGCTTGGCCCCCTGAGAATCCCTAACAGTAACTGTCGGTTTTATTGCCGCTCCTGTATAATGAAGTCGATTCATATTGAGGCTGATTTCATATCCCTGCAAAGATTTTTTTGAAATCTTAAACTGCAATAATTTTTCCGTTCCGCTTACATAGTTTCTGGTAAGCTTCACCCGGACATCCGCTGTTCCAACGTTGGTGTTATTCACATATTCTACTGTGTAATCTGCCGGATCCAATGGTCTTGATGCAGAAATTTCCTGATCATATACAACCACCTGCGGTTGAATGCTGTCCCCGGTATATACAGCTTCGTAATCTCCTCCAACACCTCTGCCCATATCCAGACTAACTGAAATCTTATCTGCCTGAGCCACTTTCTTTGCTATGGTGTAAATAATCGTGGATTCTCCGTAGTACTTTCCGGATCCTTTTATGTGCAACACCTTATCACCGGCATTGGTATAATCGTACAAATTACCAGCTTCATCTGTTGAAGCAATCACATAATCCAATCCCTGAATCAATGGTGTACTTCCATCATAGGTAACTGTATTAATCTCCGGTGTCTGCTGGGTTCCGTTATATATGATACTTCCCTGTTTCAGAGAAATCGAACACTTTCCTTCAATGCTTTCACCTATATAGAAATAGATTTCCCTGGTTCCTGTATAATTGCCCTGACCGGTAACAATCACCGTTGCCTTTCCGGCGTCAATGTTGTCCGCATACTGTACAGAGTAATCGGCGTCTTTTGCCAAAAGCTTTCCTGCATCCCGCAGATAAACTTCCGGTGTAACTGCCTGAGCTGTATAGGTCTGGTTTGAAATGGCATCTATGGTAAAGCCATCGGTTCCTATATCCTTCGCCTCAACCACAAATTCGATTTCCAAAGTTCCGGTAAAACCATTTTTCCCGGTGAGAACCAAAGTATAAGTTCCCGCATCCTGAATGGTACGGTCGCAGGTAATGTCAAATTCTGTGCTTGTCAATGTATGGGTTTTTCCACCACTCACCGGACAGGTCACCGTCATCGCCCTTTTTATAGAATTCAAGGTGATGGTACTTCCTGTGTAGGTAATGGTATCCCCATCAAAATCTACGGCTCCTGTACCTAAATTCGTTTCCTGTATGGTAAAGCTTCTGGTAAGACTTCCGGTAAAGTTATTTTTTCCTGTGATAACAATTCTCGCACTGGCTCCCACACTGGTGTTATTGCTGCATGACACCGTGTAGTCTGTTCCCTCTGCAAGGGACTTGCCCCGATAGGTAAGCTGTACGTCCGGTACTACTTCCTCTCCGCCGGCAAAATATCCATCGGAAATCTCCGCTGTTACATCCGTCTGGATATCCCAGGGTTCAATGGTAAATGTCTTAGTAACACTTCCGCTGTAGTTTCCCTGTCCCCTTACAGTGACAGAAGCCTCTCCGGCATTTTTATTATTGGCATAAGACACGGTATAATCTGTTCCGGCTGTCAAAATAGTTCCATTGTAGGTTACCTGAACTTCCGGCTTGATTTCCTCTCCTATGTATTGTTTTGCATCAATGCTCTCCTGGGATAAACCATCATAGGTGATGGTAGTGTCTGCCAATCCAGCCTTTGTAATATCGAAGGAAATCTCCCGGCTTCCAATCACATATGCACCTACCGGAGTAATGGTAAGCTTCGCCTTTCCGGCTTTGTCATTGTCTGTGTAGGTCACATCATAATGAACATTCTTATCCAGTACTTTTCCTTTGCAATTCACAACCGGTTGAGGTTCAATTGCACTTCCCTGATATACATATGCCTTGTCCACCCCTGTGATTGTGGCACTGTTTAAGTTGTAATTAATGTTGTAGGTAATGGTTCTCTCACCGGTATAATAAGTACCGATTGCATAAATACGAACAGTGGCTGTACCGGCTTCTGTGTTGTTGGCGTAATCCAGTTCGTAGTGAACACCCCTTTGCAGAGCATCATCTTTGTAGGTCACCGTAGGTACCGGTCTGATTGCCCCTCCGGTGTAATCATAGCCTGTCTCAATATTTTTCACAGAAATCAAGGAATCTGTCACATCCAGATTACAAAGTACAGAAATGTCATAGGTAATGGTTCCATAACATCCATTTTTTCCATCAATCCGAATCTGTCTTGCTCCCGGTGCGCTACAATTAATCTTGGTGATTTCATAATTTGCCGGATCTACCTGTGTGTCCTGATCCTTATATTTTACGGTTATTGCCGATGTATCAATGGTTCCCTCATTATTTAAAATGTAAGAAGACGCCACACCTTCAATGGTAAACTTGCTTGTATCTGCCAGATTACCCACAATTTTAAATGCGTTTGTATAAGTTCTGGTTCCCTTGTAATGATTTTTACCTGTAATGGTAATGTTGGCATATCCAATATTGGTGTTATTGGTAAATGTCACATCATAATCATCACTGGCAAGAGGATTTCCCTCATAGTAAACGTTCAACAAATTTGTAGGTGTAATAGGGCTTCCGGTATAAATCTGATTCTCGATAGAATCTATGGTTACATTTCCCTGTTCAATATTTCTCTGGATAATACTGAACTTTACATCCCTGGTACCCTCATAGTTGTTGATACCTCTCAGGTGAATAATGGCTGCCCCATCACCAATATCTGTATTATTTTCATATCCAATGATTTCATAATCTTTGTCCAATTCCAACTGCCGGTCGGTCTTGGCATCCTTCATCACCACCGTAGGCTTAATAGGGCTTCCGGTGTATGGCTGATCCTCAATGGCGGCCACCTGATATCTGGTGGTGTCGCTGATTTTTCCTTTTTCTACCGTGTAGGTGATGGTCTGACTTCCCTGATAATTTCCAATACCTGTAATGGCAATGGTATGGGTACCCACAGTTCCCTTTATCTCATTATTGGAATAATCGCTTCCGGAAATAATATAATCCACATCCTTGGTGAGCGTTACTGTATTTCCATCCACATTTTTGACAACTCCCAGGTTAACTGCTATCTGTCTGTCAGTGTATACATAGGTAAAATCCTGTTCCTGAACCGTATCGTTATTTGTAACAATAGCGTCTGTCAAATCCGCTTTTTCCACAGTATAGGAAAAGGTCTTACTTCCGTAATACCCCTTAGTTCCGGTACAGGTAACCTGCACTGTATTTCCGCTGTTTGCCACAGTGGCTGGGCTATAAGTCACGGTGTATCCGGAAGGATCCACAAGAGCTCCGTTTGAAGCCAGGGTAAAGGTCGGTCGCAACGTTCCCATATATGGAACGGTAAAGTTGTCGTCTGTCCCCGTTGCTCCGGTAGAAGTCATAGTAACGGTTGCTCCGGAAAGATCAGAACCAATGGTAAAGGTTCTAGCCACACTGCCGGTATAATTTCCGATTCCTGTAATAGTAACGGTAGGCGGTTTCGTTCCGTTTTTGGAAGCCGCATTTACATTGTTCTCATAAGACAAAGTATAATCTGTATCCTTAGTCAGAGAAAGGCTTCCGTCCCGAACCCCCGGTTCCGGGCATACTGCACTCCCTGTATACACCTGGTCTGCAATGGCTGAAAGTATCAGATTGGCATCAAAAGGCTTTGGTGTAATCTCAAAATAAACTTTGGCTTTTTGTCCGGTATAAGGTGCACTACCGGATACATTTACATAGGCCAATCCATGTCCATTTTCGCTTCCTGCATTGATGTTATCCTCAATGGTGTAAGTCACACCCTTCCACGCAAGATCCGTACTGCCTTCCTTGATTAAAACTTCCGGTTCATGGGCTGTTCCGTCATACTGTACAGTGTACTTGGAATACATCACATAGGTCTGGGTCGCCACATCATAGTCAGATGCACTACAGGTAATGGTGGTTCCGCCAACGGTAAATGTTAATCCTTCAAAAGTCTTCGGTGTTACCTCGAATGTGGTAAATATCGATCCGGTAAGATTTCCCTGTCCATACGCCGTCACCGTCGCTGTTCCGATATCCACATTCTTTGTATAAGCAAGGGTATAATCTGTTGCCGGTATCTCTTCCCGTCCGTTTCTTCCCAAGTATGTCACCTTGGCATCCGGAAACGTGATTTCTTTTCCGGTATACTGCTTGTCCGAAACACCGATAATCTGAATTTCATCATACTCATCAATATTTTTTCTCTGAATCGTGAATTCTTTTTCTACGCTTCCGGTATAATTTCCACAACCCACCGCCTTGATTTTAGCTGTACCGGCATTGGTGTTGTTTTCATATTCCAACACATAATCTTTGTCTTCGCCATATTCCAACGGTGTTCCGTTTCTGGTAAGAGTCACATCCTTTGTATCAAAGGTAATGGGATTCCCGTCATTATAAACCTTATTGTCCTCTCCGGTGAGGGTGAAAACACATCCGGTCAATGGTCTTGGAACAATCTCGTAGGATGCAATGATGGATTTTCCCGCATAGGTGCCGGCTCCGTTAATCTGTATCTCCACCTTTCCCACATTAATCCGGTCTGCCTGATAATCATATTTAACGGTATAGTCTGTGGTCTCCACCAAAGTCTTACCTGCCAGTGTCACCTCTACCACAGGATTCTCCACAACACTTCCGGTGTATCTGGTGGTGTACTCTGTGGCAAAATCATTGTTGTAATCTGCCACCTCTCCCTCTATGGAAACCTCTACATCTTTTTCAAAGTCTCCAATCAAAGTCACATATTCTTCACGGCTACTGCTGAAATTTCCAATACCATCCACAACTACCGTCTCTGTACCGACTTTATTGTAATTACGATAAGATACCTGGTAGTCCTTTCCTTTGACCAAGGTATAATCTCCATAGGTCAATGTCACTTCCGGTCTATACTCTGTTCCCTGGGTATAAATCACAGGAGAAGCCAACGCCTCCATCTCACAGGAGTTAATATCCCTTGCAATGATGGAAAAGTTTCTGCTCAGTTCTCCGGTATATCCCGCACTTTCATTTCCTGTAATAGTCACGGTAGCACGACCGGCATTGATGTTATTGGTATAAGTAACCGTATAATTTCTAGCGGAAATTGTCTTTCCGTCATAGCCTGTCAACGTTACTGTAGGGCGACACTCGGAGGCATCATAGGTATATTTTGTGGAACTCAGTTTAATCGTATCCACCACATCTTCCAAATCTACCAGATCATCACCGGCTGCTGCCACCATCAGGTTCTCCTTAATAAGAGAGAACAGGGATGTCTTTTCTTTTTTTGTCTCAGACTTCTTATCTGATTTCGTTTTTACATCAGAAGACTTTACCGATTCCTCTGTTTTCTCTTTGCTCTGAGAAATCTCTGCATCTGCTACTTTGTTTTCTTCCTGGGAATCATTCACAGCCTCAGGGTTTTCTGTATCACCCACAGGCTCCTCTCCTGCTTCCTTTGTCTCCTGAGAATCAGCAGTATCTTTTTCCTCCTGGGACGTTTTCTCCTGAGAAGCTTCCTCTTCGGTGGGCTCTGCCGTAGTCTCCCCGGATTTCTCCCGGGCTACATCTTCTGTACTTTCCGTTTCTGTGGAAGGATTCTCTACTGTCTGGCTCGCTTCTGTTTCTCCGGTTTCTTCCGTTGCCACTGCTGCCTCTGCCGCATAGGATGTGAAATCCACAGGCAGAACCGTAAGCACCATCAAAACCGCTAAGGTCAGCGCCAGAACTCTCCTTTTTATATTCTTTACGTCCTTGTATCTTTTCATAAGAAACCCCTTCCTTTTTATATCAAGAGTTTTATTTTTCTAAAAAAATGCATAAATACACTATTTCATATTTTTTATCGACCACATAGGAGTGGTAATTAACACCATTTTACAATATTTTCTTGAATTTTGGGCATAAAAAATCCCCCTGAGCAGATTTGCTTGCTCGCCTTGTCTGCTTCGGGGGATGTATTTATGCGTTTACAATTTTTCCTGTGTATAACTGATAGTATTTTCCGCCTTCTTCCATCAGTTCCTTATGGTTGCCTCGCTCAATGATTCTACCCTGGTCTAAGACCATAATACAATCGCTGTTTCGGATGGTAGAAAGTCGGTGGGCAATGACAAATGTGGTTCTGCCTGCCATCAATTTGTCCATTCCGCTCTGAACCAGTTTCTCGGTACGGGTATCAATGGAACTGGTGGCTTCATCCAGAATCAGTACCGGCGGGTCTGCAATGGCGGCCCTTGCAATGGCAAGTAACTGTCTCTGACCCTGACTCAGGTTAGCTCCGTCTCCGGTAAGTACTGTGTCATATCCCTGAGGAAGTCGGCGGATAAAACCGTCTGCGTTGGCAAGTTTTGCCGCTGCTCTCACTTCCTCATCTGTGGCATCCAGTTTTCCGTAACGGATATTTTCTGCCACGGTTCCGGTAAACAAATGGGTATCCTGAAGAACGATTCCCAGAGAATGTCTCAGGTCGTCCTTTTTGATTTTGTTGATGTTGATTCCATCATAACGAATCTTTCCGTCTGCAATGTCATAGAAACGGTTAATCAGGTTTGTAATGGTGGTTTTTCCTGCACCGGTTGCCCCAACAAAGGCAATCTTCTGTCCCGGTGTGGCAAAAAGCTTGATGTTGTGAAGCACTGTCTTATCCGGATTGTATGCAAAGTCCACATCATCAAATACCACGTCACCTTCAAGTTTTACATAGGTGGTGGTTCCGTCCTCCTGATGATAATGCTTCCAAGCCCACATACCGGTACGCTTTTCACTCTCCACAATCTGTCCGTTTTCTTCTCTGGCATTTACCAAAGTAACGTATCCGTCATCCACTTCCGGCTCTTCATCCAAAAGTCCGAATACACGCTCTGCACCGGCCATAGCCATAACCACAAAGTTCAACTGCTGGCTCACCTGCATAATCGGCATGTTGATACTCTTATTAAAGGTGAGGAAACTTGCCAAAGCTCCCAGAGTAAATCCGCCAAATCCGTGAATGGCAAGCATACCACCTACCACTGCGATAACCACATAACTCAGATTTCCAATCTGGGCGTTGGCAGGTCCCAACATGTTGGCATATTTATTGGCATTGTTGGCACTCTCAAACAATTCTTCGTTTAATTTATTGAACTCTTCCATGGTCTGTTCCTCGTGGCAGAATACTTTTACCACTTTCTGACCATTCATCATCTCTTCGATGTTACCGTTTACCTTACCGATATCTCTCTGCTGACGCACAAAGTATTTTCCTGAATTCTTTGCCAGAAACTTTGTGGCAAGCAACATAAATCCTACCATAATAAAGGAAACAATGGTCAGTGGAACGCTGAGCATCAACATACACACAACCACACCCACAATAGTGATACCACTACTAATCATCTGGGGCACACTCTGGCTGATCATCTGACGAAGGGCGTCAATATCATTGGTATAGATTGACATCACATCTCCGTGCTGATGGGTATCAAAATATCGGATAGGAAGCCCTTCCATATGTACGAACATCTCATTTCTCAAATCTCTCAAGCTTCCCTGAGCCACCTGGGCAATCAAAAAGTTCTGAAGAAAGATTGCCAAAATTCCTATGGCATAAACACAGGCGATTTTTAAGATTGCCTGTAACAACGGTCCGAAATCCGTGCTGTGATTCTGAATCATAGGTGTGATATAACCGTCAATCAAGGTCTGCATAAACATGGTTCCCTGCAAAGAACAAAGAACATTTACTACGATACACACCAGAACAATTACCATGAGAAATCCATATTTTTTTCCTACATATTTCAGCAATCGTCCAATGGTGCCTTTACTTGCTTTAAGACTTCCCTTCTGGCGAGGGACTGCTTTTGGTCTTGGCATATTACTCACCCTCCTTCTCGTCAAAATCACCGGAACCGGCGCCGGTCTGGGACTCATACACATCCCGATAAATTTCGTTATTTTCCAACAATTCCTGGTGGGTTCCTACACCGTTAATCTTGCCGTCTTCCATAACTACAATCCGGTCTGCATCCTGTACAGAGGAAATTCGCTGGGCAATGATAATCTTGGTGGTTCCCGGAATCTCTTCCCGGAATGCCCGACGTATCTTAGCATCTGTGGCGGTATCCACCGCACTGGTACTGTCATCCAAAATCAAAACCTTCGGCTTTTTCAAAAGAGCTCTGGCGATACAAAGTCTCTGGCGCTGTCCACCGGAAACATTGCTTCCTCCCTGCTCTATGTAAGTGTTGTATCCATCCGGGAATCTAGAGATAAACTCGTCTGCACAAGCCAGCTCACAAGCCCGTTGACACTCTTCATCTGTGGCATTCTCATCACCCCATCGAAGGTTTTCATAGATGGTTCCTGAGAACAAAACATTCTTCTGCAATACAACAGACACCTGATTTCTCAGGACTTCCAAATCATACTTTTTAACATCCACTCCACCGACAGAAACACTTCCATCAGTGACATCATACAGACGGGAAACCAGGTTTACCAAGGTCGTCTTGGCACTTCCGGTTCCGCCAATCACTCCTATGGTTTCACCGCTCTTAATATCTAAATTAATATCAGAGAGCACAAACTCCTCTGCAGATTTCTTGTAGGAGAAGTTGACGTGGTCAAATGAGATAGAGCCGTCTGCTACGTCCATTACCGGGTTCTCCGGATTTACGATGGTTGCCTTTTCATTGATAACCTCAGCTACACGCTCTGCATTTGCCATACTCATGGTAATCATTACAAACACTGCAGAGAACATCATCAGGTTCATAAGGATCGTCATACAATAGGTGAGCATACTCATCAGTTCACCGGTGGTAAACTGATCCGTAACAATCATCTTTGCTCCCATCCAACTGATTAACAGGATACACACATATGCAGTTCCCATCAAAATCGGTGCATTCAAAGCCAGAACTCTCTCTGCCTTTAACAGCATTTTATAAATGTTGCCACTGGCCTTCTGGAATTTATCTCTCTCGTAATCCTCTCTCACATAGGCCTTTACCACCCGGATGCCGGAGATATTTTCCTGTACACTGGCATTTAAATCATCATATTTTTTAAATACCACTTCAAAAATTGCTTTTACGACTCTGATTAGTATAAAGAATACCACCGCCAAAACCACCACTGCCACCAGATATACGCTGGCCAGTTTTGGACTGATATAAAAGGACATAATCATGGCCACAATCATACTTGCCGGAGCTCGCATTCCCATACGCAAAACCATCTGAAATGCGTTCTGTAAGTTTGTCACATCCGTGGTCAATCTGGTAACCAATCCGGCTGTGGAGAATTTATCAATATTTTCAAAGGAAAATGTCTGAATGTTTTCAAACATAGCCTTTCGCAGGTTCTTGGCAAATCCTGTGGAAGCACTGGCTCCATACTTTCCTCCCATTAATCCGGCGAAAAGTCCCACCAACGCTGCCAATACCATAAAGAATCCAATCTTGTAGATATGGTTCATATTCCCTGCATTGACACCATCATCAATGATGGATGCCATCAAAAGGGGAATCAAAAGTTCCATCGCCACTTCCAATAACATAAAAAGCGGTGTAGCAATGGCGTCCTTTTTATACTCTTTCACCTGCGCAAGTAACGTCTTTAATATATGCATTATTTTTCCCTATCCTTTCCTAATTTTTCTCTGTCAGCGGCAATCTCTTTTTCCAACTGCTCCTTAATCTGTGCCAGCATGGCAAAAAATTCATGCTTTTGCTTTTCTGTCAGTCCCGATGCCAATCTCTCTTCCATGTCATCAATGGAGCTTTCCACATCATCATGAAATTGCAAACCGCTTTCGGTTAATTCAATCTTTTTCAATCTGGCATCCCGCTCTACGGAAACCCGTCGGATATAACCGTATTTCTCCAGATTTTGAAGCGCTGACGTTACGGAAGACTTTGCCATATGAAAGTCCGCCTCAATATCTTTTTGAAAAACTTCCTGATTTCTCTTGTGATACAGATATCCAAGCATCCAACCGTGCATGGCTGTGATGGTATCACTGCCGGTGCTCAACAGACTCTTCTGAAAAACGTTTTTATCCAGGAGTCTTCCCAGCTCTTTAATCTGATAGCCTATTTGTTCTTCATTTCTCACGCTTTTCCTCCCTGGTGCATCATCCCACTCCAAACTGTTCGGCATTGAACTGTTCGGCTTTGAACTATTATATATCCTCATACCCCAAGATACAAGTTGGTATGTTTCACAAATTCCATCTCTTTCCTTTTCCTTTTTCGGCTATATTTACAAGAACGATTTTTACTTCATTTGCCCTATCAGTTACCTATTACACGACTATTGCATATGTGTGTAAAATATAATATAATGTGTTTACATTATTGAGATATGGGGGATAAAAATGGAACATACAAGCAAAGATTTGCGTGTTCGTCGAACACTGAAAGCAATCCGCAACGCATTTTATGAGTTGGTTTTGGAAAAGAGTTATTCTGACATTTCCATTACTGAATTAACCGAAAAAGCAGAAATCAATCGTAAAACTTTCTATTTACATTATTCTTCTTTGGAAGATTTGCTCAAAGAAGTGGAGCAGGAAATTGTGGACAGCATCTTAAAGGACATCCACTTAAGTGCTGAAAATCTGGATGTAGCCGGTTGTGTCAGTACCTTTTATCACTATCTGGATGAATGTGATGAAGTGCAACAAAAGTTACTCTGCGATTCCCACTACTATTTCTTCTATGAAGATGTTACAGATGCCGTATTAAAAAGTGACGCCTTCTCAAACTTCTTTAGCAGAACAAAATATCCGGACATTGTCCGTTCTTACTCCATCTGTATCACTTACATTTACAGAAACTGGATTAAAAACAATCGACCAATTCCTTTGGAGGAATTAATCGAATATGCCAGCGTGGTTATCTATTCAGGATATCAGGGAATTTTGGAAAAAAAACCTGTGTAAGGCAAGATAAAATGCAAAATAAAAAGAACATCTAAATGATGTTCTTTTTTTAGTCGGGGTGACGTGATTCGAACACGCGACCTCTTCGTCCCGAACGAAGCGCTCTACCAAGCTGAGCCACACCCCGTTATGAAACCGGATGACATCATCCGGTTATTTTTCATTTAATCGAGAAGCATTCTCATTGCTCCGTAAATACCTGCATCATTTCCCAAGGTGGCCAATACAATCCTAGTATCTTTGCTGGCATGGAAAATATTTTTTTGGAAAGGCTTTTTGAGATAGTCCAGAAGAATCTCTCCTGCCTTGGAAACCCCTCCGCCAATCACAAATGCATCCGGGTTGACAACGCAACCAATACTAGCCATGGTGGCTCCTAACATATCACACACCTTAGTCACTACCTGACATGCAAGCTCATCTCCTGCCTTGGCACAATCAAATACGTTCTTGGCACTGATTTCCTCTCCAAAGGCTCTCATTGAACTCTCTGCATCTGTGGATGCCATAGTTCTCCTTGCCATTCTGGCAATTCCTGTGGCAGATGCATACTGCTCTATACAACCATGATGACCGCAGTTACATGACTCCTGCTCCTGATCATCAACAACAATATGTCCGATTTCTCCGGCAGCACCATTGGCTCCGATAAGAATCTTACCATCAATGATAATACCACCACCGATACCGGTGCCCAAGGTAACCATCACGATGCTTTTATATCCCTTGCCACTGCCCATCCAGTTTTCACCCAGGGCTGCAACATTGGCATCATTTCCTACTCTGACTCTCATACCGGACAGGTTTTCCAATTCCTCCTTTACAGGAACCACGTCCCATCCTAAGTTTACTGCCTTATTGACAACTCCATTATGATCAACGGCTCCGGGAATACCGATTCCGATTCCCTCCACCATATCTTTTGTCAAATCTTTTCCCACCATCTTATCGTGAACAGAATCCGCAATATCCTGCAAAATACCCTCTCCACAATTGGATGTGTCTGTTGGGATTTCCCATTTGTCCAGAAGCGTTCCGTCTGTCCGGAATAATCCCATCTTAATGGTTGTTCCGCCAACGTCAGCGCCAAAACCATACTCTTTCATTTCTCATCCTCCGGCTCTAAAACAGCATCGAGTCTCACCTATATATATTATTACTTAATGTCCTGTATTACAAGTCCAAATTTAAGAAATTGTCTTTCTTTTAACAAAAAATTTTCTAGGGAGTTTCCCCGGACACCGGGCTGACAAAGTTTACCGGGTCCAATCCCTCATGGATTTTTACCATAAAATCGTGCCATATTCTTCCGGGGTAAGTTCCCCCTCCCAGTCCCGGCACTTCCTTTGGAATGTCATATCCCACCCACACGCTGGTGGTGTAATAAGGCGTGTAACCCACAAACCATCCGTCCTTGTTATCGTTGGTGGTCCCTGTCTTTCCTGCACAGGGCATACTTCCCAGAGAATATCCCCGACCGGTTCCGGATGTAATCACTGACTGTAAAATATCCGTCATCTGTCTGCAGGCGTTTTCTTTGTAAATCACTGTTGCTGTCTGGTCTGCTTTATAAATTTCTTCTCCCTGGGCATTTGTAATCTTTTCTATGCAGGTAGGGTTGCGATAGCCTCCGTTATTTGCAATGGTGGCATATCCCTTTGCCATCTCCAAAGGTGACACTCCGTTGGTAAAGCCCCCGATAGAGGCCGGAAGCCTTTTATCATTTTTATCCAGTTTGGAAAAATCCATAGCCTCCAAAAAGGAGATTCCGTATTCCGGCGTCAACTCATCAAATATTTTCCACGCCACCGTATTTTTGGAAACCGCCACCGCCTGGCGCAATGACATAGCACCGGAGTATACTCCGTCTCCGTTTACCGGTCCTCCCTCTATGGGTTCATCCACCACAACCGTGTCCGCAGTATAACCTTTTTCCAATGCGGGAGTGTAAACAATCAATGGTTTGATGGCACTTCCCGGCTGACGGAAACTCTGGTAAGCACGATTTAAGGTATATCCATCTAAATCCTGACTTCGCCCGCCTACAATGGCGCGAACCATGCCTGTGGTGTTGTCAATACATACCGCCGCCCCCTGAAGACTGTATATATTTTCCTCATTGGTTTCCGTAAACCCAGCCAATTGCTGATTTAAAGTGTCCTGCAATGCATTTTGTGCTGTCAAATCTATGGATGTATAAATGCGATATCCTCCAGTAAACAGTTTTTTATTGCACTCCGAATACAATTCATCATATTCGTCCTGGTATTTCTTTTTCTCCGTGTCGTCCTTAAAGGTGGTTTTAAATTGAAATCCCTGACTCTCCATCAAGGCTCTGGTAGCACAGTAGTAGGTATAGGTCTGGGCGTAGTCATTTTTAATAGGCTCTGCTGTGTCCTTGGGCTCTATGACTTCCTTTTTTGCTGATTTATAGGAAGCATCGGATATCACCCCGTCATCCAACATAGTCTTTAAAATACGATTTCTTCGCTTGATGGTCATATCGTGTTTTTTCAAAGGATTATACATAGTTGGGTTATTGGGTATAGCACAGAGATATACCATCTGGGAAAGGGACAGATGATTTACATCTACACCGAAATATCCCTCTGCCGCCGCCTGAATTCCATAATATCCGTTGGCAAAATAAACGTTGTTTATGTAAAACTCCAGGATATCCTCTTTGGAATACTTTGCCTCCAATTCCACGGCAATGTACATCTCCTCAATTTTTCTCTCCCAGGTTTTCTCATTGGACAAAAATACGGTTCTGGCCAACTGCTGGGTGATGGTACTTCCCCCCTGCGTCACCTCTCCATCCCGAATCATAGCAACGATGGCTCTCAGGATTCCCTTATAATCCAGTCCTTTATGTTTAAAAAAACGCTTATCCTCGGTGCTGACAATGGCCTGTTTGATATAGATTGGAATATCATCATATTCCACGTAATAGGCATCTTTTTCACCTTTCAAAACAGACAGAGTTTCACCTTTACAGTCATAGGCAATACTGGTCTGATCCTGACGAAAAGTGTCTCTGGTGGCTCCTGCCACCAAATTTACTGCCTCTGTTTTCATCTCCTTAATTTTTGCAGCATATCCTCCGGCATAATAATAGGCAACTGCCGCAATCACCAGAACAATCAAAACCATTTGAAATTTTAAAAAGCTCCACCATTTTTGGGATTTGGTTTTTCTCTTCCGTTTTTTCATGCTTATATTTTACACATTTCCATTATGGCTTACAAGAAAAAAGACAAGTCTTGCGACCTGCCTTTTTTATCAATCTTCCATAATGCTTCCCAGAAACACCGCCGTGGTTTTCACCAGTGTCTCCTCCAACTCTGTCATCTTCTCCTGCCCCATAAGAATCACGGTTCCAAGGGCATCTCCATGGACATTGACAATAGCTATCACCTGCGACGCATAGTCCGTTGTCCCGCCGCTTACAATGGATACCACTTCATCTCCCTTTCTGGTGGATAAATCCTTTCGCATCTCCATAGCCTTTTCCAGCTGTTGGGTAATGGGCTGGTTCTCAAACTCCTTTTTTCCGGCACCATAAGCCGCTATCACATGGTCCTTGTCACTGATACACACCAGCTTTCCTGTGGTCTCAGACAAAACTTTCGCATACTGGGTGGCATAATTGGAAATCTCTCCCACCGGGGAGTATTTTTTTAGGATAATTTCCCCCTCCCGGTCTGTGTACACCTCCAGAGGATCCCCTTCCCGGATTCGCAGTGTTCTCCGGATTTCTTTTGGCACCACGATTCTGCCCAACTCATCTATTCTTCTTACAATGCCTGTGGCTTTCATAATTTCCCAATCCTTCCTCCATTTTTCTGTTTTCTATCTCTGTGGGTAAAATTTTGCAATGCTTCCCACAGACATAAATCTATGAAGTTATTATGTGGAGAATGTGGTAATTTATTCTTTTTCTCTCTTCAAAAGAAAAATGGATAATAACATAAAAATCGGAAAACCCATTCCCGCTAAGATTCCCTTTTTCAAATCATCAGAGGCCAGACCTGAGGCAAATCCCACCACCGTAGGTCCTCCGGCACATCCCACATCTCCCGCTAATGCCAGAAGAGCAAACATAGCCGTTCCTCCCTTTCTAAGTGCCACCGACGCCTTGCTGAATGTTCCCGGCCATAGAATCCCCACGGACAGTCCGCACACTGCACATCCTACCAGAGACAAAACAGGCGACGGAGATACAGAGATACATAGGTAGGATAAAACACACAACACACTGCTGCCTAACATAAATTTATCCAAATCCATTCGGTCTCCGAATTTACCGTAAAAGGCTCTGGCACTTCCCATCAAAATGGCAAAGGACATTGGTCCTGCCAAATCGCCGATGGCTTTTGTCACTCCCAATCCCTGCTCGGCAAAGGTAGATGCCCATTGGCTGACTCCCTGCTCACTGGCACCGGCGCAAACCATCATCAGCATCAAAATCCAGAAAACTTTATTTTGGAACAGTTCCTTTATGGACACTCCCTTCTCACCCTCCTCCATAAGAGAGGCGATGGGCACTTTGCAAAATACGATTCCGTTTGCTATGGGTATCAACGCCCAGATAAGTGCCAGGATTTTCCAGTGTTCAATTTCCCAGATTTTAAAGAAAAGAGTGGATATCAACACCACTGCCACATGGCCCCAACAGTAAAAGGAATGCAAAAGACTCATGGTTTTTTCCTTATTGTCGCTGGGACAGCTCTCCACAATGGGACTGATCAGCACCTCAATCAATCCTCCGCCCACTGCATAGATAACCACGGAAATCAAAAGTCCCACAAAGGCGTTGGCACATATGTCCGGCAAAATCACCAGACAGATAAGACCTGCTGCCGAAAAAATATGGGCAAGAACAATGGAAATCCGATAGCCGATTTTATCCACAAACTTGGCTGACAACAAATCAATCACCAGCTGAATTCCAAAGTTAAAGGTAATCAGCATGGTAATCTGATTCAAGGGAATTCCGTAACTTTTCTCAAATGTGAGAAATAACAAGGGCACAAAATTATTAATAATCGCCTGTACAATATATCCCACAAAGCAGGCATACATGGTATTTTGATAGTTGTCTCTCATCTTTGTCATGGCTGGATTCTCCTAGTTTCTTTTCTGTATTTTTTGTATAAATTTCACTATTTCAATATTTTTTGTTACTTTTGTCCATAACATACTATAATGAGCAAAGATATATTGTATCAAACCTGATTGATATTGTCTCATCCTTGGCGATGAATGGCGTATCCAACTGGTGGTTGTATCAGATTGTTATGACTTTATATGTCATCAGCATGCCTATGTTGGCCGCTGTCTGGACCTGCTATGCCATTGTATACATCTGGTGTGATATTACCGTGGAAGACCAGCAAAAGAAAACCATCGAGGCCGGGATGACCTATCATTTATCCAAGCCCATCGACCCATCTTTGCTGTATCATGTGCTGTCCACCTATCTAGTTCAAATTCATAGGACTAAATTTTTGCACCAGAAGTGTTCTTTTGTATTTCCATCTACAAACATTCCCATAAACTGAGGCGAAAAAATCCAGATTATCAAAGAGATTACTAAGAAGGGCAAACAACATAAGATTTTTTAAAATTGGTCCTTCTGTTAACTTCCTGTTCTTTATCATCTTTTCTGTTCTTACAGTACCATCAAAAGTGTACCGGCTCCGATAAGAATACATCCAATCAGAGACTTTGCCGTAAACTGCTCGTGGAGAAATACAAAAGCAAGGACTAAGGTAATTACCACGCTCAGCTTATCAATGGGAACCACCTTGGAAGCATCTCCCATCTGTAAAGCCTGGTAGTAACACAACCAGGATGCCCCTGTGGCCAGTCCGGATAAAATCAAAAAAATCCAACTCTTCTTGCTAATCTGACCAAGTCCCACCTGGGCGTTGGTTAAAAATACCATTCCCCATGACATAACTACCACAACCACAGTTCTTATGGCTGTTGCCAAATTTGAATTCACTCCATCAATTCCTATCTTTGCCAAAATTGAAGTTAGTGCCGCAAATACTGCGGATAAAATTGCAAATACTGCCCACATATCTTTTATCACCTTGTATCATTCTTTTTAAGGTTACTTCCTAACCTTTTTAGCTTTAACTATACACCACAAATATATATTCATCAATGGAAACTCTTTTGTGGAAAATCACTAAAAACACTACCCAAATTCCCCGGTTTTGTGATATGATTTCTTTATAAAAAATTTACACTATTTTTATTTATTGGGGGGAAATAAAATGAGTAAAAAAAAGCACCTATGGTGGAAGATTCCGCTGATTGTATTGGGGATTATTCTTGCTGTTGTGATTATTTTCTTTGCAGTCTTAACCATCACGGAATACAAGCCAAAAGACACGGAAACTTTATCCGTTGAAGGAACTGCATCCAAGGAACTTTCCCAGGGAGATGACTTCACCATTATGACCTGGAACACCGGTTATGGCGGATTGGATGAAAACGCCGACTTCTTTATGGACGGCGGTACCCACGTACAGAGTTCTAATGCAGACAAAGTCAAAGAAAACATTTCTGCTATCAATGACTTTATCAAAGAATCCAAAGCAGACGTGGTTTTCTTACAGGAGTTGGATACGGATTCCAAACGTACCTATGGCTTAAATGAACTTGATATGGTAATCCAGGCGGCAGATGGTTTCCAAAGTTCTTACGCCTTAAACTATAAGACGTTATATGTTCCTTATCCATGGCCACCAATCGGCAAGGTCACCTGTGGTATCGCTACACTCTCATCCTATGAGATTTCCGATTCCACCAGAGTTTCTCTGCCTTGTCCTTTCAAATATCCGGTTCGTCTGGCAAACCTGAAACGTTGCCTTATGGTGGACCGCGTACCTATTAAGGGCACTGACAAAGAGCTAGTTTTGGTAAACCTGCATCTGGAGGCCTACGATGATGGTGAGGGCAAGATTGCCCAGACCAAACAGCTTCGGGAACTGTTGGAGTCCGAAGCCAAGAAAGGAAACTACGTAATCGCCGGAGGAGATTTCAACCAGAGCTTCTCCAACTGTGATACCAGCGCATATCCTACCGTCAGCGACGAAATGTGGGTACCAGGTGTCATCGATGTGTCAGAGTTTGATGACAGCTTACAATTTGTGATGGATAATTCATCTCCATCCTGCCGTTCTCTGGACAAACCACTGGCCGGCAATGATTCCGATCCTTCTGTATTCCAGTACTATATGATTGACGGTTTCATTGTTTCCGACAACTTACAGATTAACGATATCACCACAAAGAATTTGAACTTCAAGAATTCTGACCACAATCCGGTGATTATGAATGTAAGTGTAAAATAAAAAAAGGGTGTCAGCCTCAATGGCTGGCACCTATTTTTTTAGTATATCCAATGTATGGGCTCCTGCCCCTAAAAGCTCTTCTCTTTCGCAGGTTTTCAAATGATACTCTATGAATTTTTGAAACAATTCCTCTGACATAGCATTTAATTCCCGTCGCATATAATCCGCCGGTCCGTCGGCAGAGATGATTTTTACCCGGTGTAATCCCGCCTGCTCCCGGAGACTCTCTATGTCCTCCAATCTCACATAATCATACAAATCCTTTTGGGAAGAATGACAGTGAAACTCCTCATCCAACCGTCCGTCCGAGAGACATTCTATGGCATTTTGTTCTTTGAACCCATAGGTCAAAACCCCATACTCGTTCATCAGATATGCCACCAGAATATATCCCCCGGGCTTTGTGACCCGCTTTGCCTCCAAAAGAGCCTGCAACTTGTCCTCCGGCGTGTAAAGATGATACATAGGACCAAAAAGGAGACTCACATCAAAGCCGTCATCTTCAAATCTTTTCAGCTTTCTGGCGTCTCCCTGAAATGCCTGTACCTGACTTTTTTTCTGTTTCAAAATACCCAGATTGTATTTCACATATTCAATGGCAGAAACCTGATATCCCTCTTCTGAGAGAGGGATACAGTACCTGCCTGTCCCGGCTCCGATATCCAATATGGAAATTTCGGAAGCCTTGCGCCCGGTTTCTGTCAACTGTTGCAAAACCTCATGAATGTACTTCATTGTGGTGATATATTCCACCTGACCATGACGTCTGGTCAATCGCTTGTCCTCATTAAATTTATTGTAATGTGCCGTCAACTCATCCATTGCTTTCCTCTTTCCCGGCTTTTTCCTTCTTTTTTATCCAACTAAAGAAACATATCCACAAAATCAGCCCTATTCCGCTGATGCCAAATCCCTGTATGCCATATTCCGGTCTTATCTTTATCACTGTCTCTCCGGCATTTACATAAGTCAGATTGTTTTTCTTGTAAATACCTTCTCCACCGGCGAAAAGATTCTGATATGCCAGCGTGGTGTTTACCCCGTCATTTCTGGACCGGATTGTGATCTGATTGCCGGATTGACTGATGCGTAGTGGAACCAAATCTCTCTGAGGGATGCTGTCTCCACTCAACTGGATTGCCTCAGACAAAAGCAAACCTATGGATTTGTCCTTTGTAAGAGCATAATGGTAAGTCAGATTTAATCCCACGTAAATCAGATTTTTGTTTTGTCCGGTTCCGTAAAATGCCAACTGCTTATCCAACACCGTTGCCGTTCCCCAGATATCTGTCAATCCCTTCAGATAAACAGTATTCCACTTGCTGTGTCCCTCCGGGAACAAATCACTTCGTATGATTCCCTTTGTGGTATCCAGCTCCGGATATCCGTAGGAGAAAGTAATCTTTTGACAGGTCACTCCCAAAAAGGTCTGCAATCCGCTGTTTCCATCCACCGGTATTCCATCTGCCAAAATCACCACCCGGACTCCGTTTTCACTTAACTTCTTTATCAACTGTTCTGCCGACTCCCGGTCTGTATAGGTAAATCCCGCCAGATAGATTTGTCTGTACTGGGACAATTCCTCATAAGTATAGTGGTTTAAATTTGTATCGTCCGTCTCCTCCACCATAGGAAAACTCAGAGAAATCATAGGTGCGGAAGTTCCGATACCGATAGCCTCATACTTGGAAGAGACTCCAAAACTCTCAGGGGTATTTTTGTGGTACAGACGATACTTCTGGTTGGATGCCACCACACCATATCCCAATCTGTTTGCCGCTCCATCCAATGCTCCGATATCCTCATTTTCTCCGTAAATCTGGTCCAGTCCAATTAAAACCGAATCACTTCCCATCTCAATACACCGGTCGAAAAGATACAGATAATTTCCGTCCTGAGCTGCCTGGTTCAACTGTTCCACATTGCGGTAAACAGCGAACTTCTCGCCTCCCACTCCGGCCACTTCCTTTATGCCGTTTTCTCCGGACGAAATCAGATAGGCTGCCTCTGTGCCCAGACTTCCCCCATCGATAAACGTCAGTCTCTGCTCCGTTATCTCCTTTGCCTCTTTGATAAGAGTGGTCTTTTCTATTTCACTGAGTCTATCCTGCGGAGTAGCTCCGTTAAATTCCCCGTACAACAGCTTTGCGGATGGAACCACGTCCAACACCATCAGCAAAAATGCCACTGCCACAAAAGGTTTCTTTAAACTCTTCCACTCCATAAATCCATACAGGACAAAGGCCAATGGAATTCCAAGGAAACCCGGCATAACGATGGAGACAACCAGTCCGGTCCACAGCCAGAGCATGGTTGACTTCTTTGCCATAAAGATTCCAAAGATGATAAATACAAATACAGCTATTCCAAAATAGGTATGCGTATATCCTTCCTGAAGCCGAAGCAACGGATTTATGGTAATCCAATAGCTTTGCATCTGCTCTTGAAACAGACCGATGATATCCGGTGCCTGTCCCTGTTCCTTCCACAGGGAAAACACCCATCCTCCCATCACCAAAAGGGTGGACAAAATACCTAAAAAAACAATTCCCGGTGCTTTCGTCTTTCGATTTGCAAAATGATAAATCAACAGATACAGCCCCAGAGAGCCTGCCAACACCACTCCATAACCCACATGGAACATAAGAATCAACAGATAGATTATCAATGCCTGCAGCAAAAATTTCCACCGGTTCTTTTCCAGAAACTGATGGATTCCCCAGATAACCAGCGGAAGCAAGGCAGCACAAATGCCATAGGACAGATTGCCCTGTTCAAATACCGTATATAAATTTGTTGGCATAAAAAACCAGAGCACACCTAAAAGAGCGCCCATCCAAGGACGGTTTCTTTTACACCCGATTACCAGCCAACAGATTCCTCCACACAAAAAAAGTGTAACTACAAACACCAGATAGCCATTCCACAGATTGCCTCCTGCCAGGAATTGGCAAACCGCCAACACATATCCCATAAGTGGTGAGTAGCTTCTCACATCCATCCCGTTATACCAGTTAGCATCCCACAGAGGAAAGAGATTTCCCTGCTTTATCTGCTGCAGAAAAAAATCTCCCCGATAGAGGTAATACAGGGTTTCTTCTCCCCGGGGATACACCCCGCTTTTGGATATCACAAACACAATCAGGCCGGAAAGTATCCCATAGAATAGCAAAGTGCCCACAATAAAACTTCTTTGTTTTGTCTTGCTCATATTCTGCTCCTAACAGTCTTTCTCTTCCAACATCTGATCCAACATATCATCAATCACTCTGGTAAGAGAACTTTTTGAATACTCTCTCACATCGTTGATATAATCCTCCTTGTCTCCATAGGACACTACATAACTTCTGGTGGGAGTTTCACTTCCCTCAATCCGCACCAGACTACCGCCTACCTGTCTCATACAGTTTCGCAGTTCTCCTCCGAAGTAGTCCACGATATTTTCCAAGGTAGGAACCACCGTATCAAAGGGCTCCACATCGTTTAACACCTGCTCCTGATATTTTGCAAAGAAATCCCTGGCTACCTTTTCATACTCATTAAATTCCATGAATTCCTTTCGTTCCACCACAATATCCAGCATAATTTCCCAGGTGTGGGGATGCACCTCTCCCTGTTTTCCGTTAATGATAATGCTGTGGCTGGCATTTAAATAAAATTTAAAGCAGTATTCACACAATAATCTACTTTCCATCTTCTTCTCCCCCATTCCAAAAGCTTACAAACTCTTTTTTCAAGGATTCCTCCGGTGGCTCCTCCCACCTTCTGCTCTTTATATACTCTCCCTTTAGGGATTCTATAAATTTCTTCATCTCCTCCTGAGACTTTGATTCTTCTCTCATAAACAACAGCATCACATGTGCATCATCTAAAATGACCCGCAGGGTCTTTTTACCCAGATAAATCTGGGACAGAGACATAAATTCATCCCTCTGCTCTCCCTTTTCACATTTCACAAGTACCATCTCAAGAGGCCAGATATTTTTCTTTTCCATACGCTCCAGCAGTTCCGGTAAAGCTCCTGGGTAAAAAGCGGAATAACGGGGATGGAAAAGTAACTCTTTCATTCTGAGATGGTTCATTTTTTCCACCTTTTCAAATAAAACCTGTTTCTCCCCTTTTATCTGCTGACATTCTTTCTGCCACCGCTCTGTCATAAGTGCCAGAATAAAGCCTCCGCAGACCACAACAGCAAGGGCAATCAGTACCAAAAGTTCCAGAGTAATTTTTGCACTGAGATACTCATTCTGATCTAAGATAGCATCGGTACTGGTCAAAAGACACATGGCATAGCTTTTCCCATTGTAGGAAAAGGACACGCCGGATGCCACAAAATCCTGATCTTTTACGGTAATCTCCCGATGAGTCACCCGGTCTTCCTGAAGGGACTTGATAAACTCCCCGGCACTTCCTGAGGTGTAATAGCTCTCCTGGGTAAAGCCCTTGTAACGATTTGTCTCCAGCACATCCTTTACAAAAACCAAAGAACCTGCATCGGATAAGGTCCAGTAGTGATTGCTTGAGGCATCCAAGGTCTCCAATATATTATGTACAATCTCCTCGCTGTCCTGGTCTTCCTGAAGATTAATCTGGTCCAACACCAACTGCACATATCCGTCCTGCTGCACTGCATACACATCCAGCACACCCCGTTCGTACTTCTTCATCTGTGCCCAGGCGCAACATACACAGATGACAACCAGTGTCATCATTACCCCTGCCACAATCCATATTCTGAAATCTCTTTTTTTCTGAACTTCTCTCTCTTTGCTAAATTTCTTCATTTTCTTGGATTTCCTCTTTTTCATTTACCAATTTCCGCAGTTTCACAATGCCACTGTGGATATGTCGAAAATCATTCTTTACCGTCTGGCGAAAATGTTTTCCCTCCTCCGACAGAGTCACCGTTTTCCACGCACTGTCTGTATTAATACTGTTAATGATTCCTGCAAAACGGATAAAGAATACTACAAAGTTGAAAAACGGCAGGAGAAATACCACCCACCACTGTTTCTTGTAGTACTTCTTCACTTCCGGAAAATCCTTTAAGAATCCGATGGTGGAACCAAAATACATAAATCCGCATAAAATATACATTCCAAACAAAAACGCTGTGGCAAGCACCACGGTTTTTACAGAGTATCCCACCGCCATCAGACAGATTAATGCCAGATACCATATGATTCGCGGAAAGGCAAAGGTATGGTCATACATCAGCGTTTTTACAGAGACATCGGAAAACATCTGTCTGGTTTTCATTTTTGCTCCCCCGAACATTTTGGAGACCTCCAGACTTCCTCTCTGCCAACGCTGTCTCTGGGTGTACAGCTTGTCCACGTTCTCAATAGGGTCCACAAAAAAGATAGAATTCTCACTCATATAGATACGCTCATTTTGCAGATAGCGCATCTGAAATGTAATCTGTGTATCCTCTGCTAAAGTATCTGTACTGTATAATCTTGATTTTAAAATAGCTGATTTTCGGAAGGCAGAAAACGCCCCGGAAAGAGTATAGATGGAATTCAAATCCGAAGCGCAATTTCGTCCCGCCAAAAATGCCTGGGCATATTCCATAAACTCCATCTTTCGCAAAAGTCGGGATTTACCCTTGGGATAGGCTTCCACCAATTCCGGCTGAATCATAATTGCGCCGGTGACAACGTTAATTTTTGTATCTGACTCGAATTTATCCACCATATTGGTAAGGGCAGACTTCTCCAAAATACCGTCGCTGTCAATATGTATAATGTATTTTCCCACACTGTTATATAGTGCCAAATTGAGGGCTCTGGATTTGCCCTGTTCTGCATTCAGCCACTGCATCAGCAAATCAGGGTACTCTTTTTGACATGCGGTATAAACGGAAAAACTGTCATCGGAACTTCGATTGTTCACCAGATAAAGACGAATTTTTTCGTTGGGATACTCGCTGTCGTTAATGGATTTTATACAGGCTCTCAGTGTGTCTTTTGAATTATAGACCGGAACAATAATGGATATTTCCGGATAAATAATGGGCTTAGGCGCCTTCTTTTCAAAGAGAAGTCTCTTCACTAATACAAAAACACTGCCAAAGGCCGGCAGTATTTCCATAATGAAGGGAATGATAATCCACGCTGCCCAAAATACAAATGAATTTACAAATCTCTCAATGATCCCCATAGGTGAACTTTCCTAACTTCATTCGAACTATTTGCGGCTTGGTAAATACATAAAAATACAACAAAATAGAAAGAGCATAAAAAACAAATCTGCCGATAATTGTATGGGCAATATAGTACACATCCAAACCAAAGTAATATATCATCTCGCTGATTACGATAATTCTAAGTGCGTTTGCCACGGTAATATAAAGTGTCCCTAAGACTCCCACAACAATTCTCTCCCGGATTTTGTACACCCGGAAAAAGCACAACAAGGAAAGAAATGCCATAATCTCAATAATACCGGAGCACTCGAAATCTATCTGTAAAGTAATGGCTCCCTGAGCCGCATTTACAAACAAAATACCGTATTTAAAGTAGGGAGTAAATGTGCCGGTAGCCTCTCCAAACAATCCGGCCATAGCCACAATAGCCTTTGCCAGAGGCTCCGTCATAACCGGTCGCACAAATACCATAAGGATGATAAACAATCCCATACTTCCCACTAAGAAATGCCAAAATTGTAGTTTTGAACGATTTAATGTCCACAGCAAATAAAACCATACAACTATCAGGACAACTCCAATAACTGCCTTTATCACTTATACTGTCTTCTTTCTTTTTACCTGAATCACATAGGCGACACCCACAGCCGCAAAACAAAGAAGTAATCCCAGCCAGGCACCGGTAGAGGTACCCGCCGTGGTAACCCATTGCTGACCAATTCTCTGCCACTGGATTTCCGCCTTATGTATATCATCCTTGTCCAAGCCAAACTTATCTGCCAGCTTTGACATATCCATCTCAAACTCTGTATCATCTGCCGATGCACCTACCGTGACATACATATGTCCGTACAAACCATTTCCTTTGCTATCCAGCTCAGAGATATTGGTTGCCGTCTTCCATCCGGTTGCATCTATCATATAGAACTCATAAGTTCCCTGAGTCAATCCGGACAACCGGGGATTGTAATCAATATTTCCCTGGGCATCCACCGCAACAATCTGAGGCATAAAGGTATAATTCTCATTTCCGTTTAATCGAACATTTATACCTTGGGTGAACTCTCCTCCGGCTTCCTGTCTGTGAGCCTGCATCTCTGTCTTTACATGAGCATATAAAGTGCCGTCATTGGTATAAAGCGCTGCCTCACCATCGGGTTTGCTGTCCCCGGTTCCCGGTGTGGCGTACTGAATCAAGGTGTGTGGATAATTGGTCCAGTCTCCGTAGAGACCATCAATGACAATGCCATTGAAATCCTTGTCCCCTGTGTCCGGATTTCCCTGAAGATTTGCCATATCCTTAACAAAAGGATCTACCTGATAAAATCCAAAACTGACGGTTTCCTTATATGCCGGAAGAGCACTGGCCGGAATGGAAACCTCCCACATATGAGGTGCTCCCGTCCAATCCTGATTGTTTACCGCAACCTTTGCGCCATCCACACCTGCAACTGCCGGTTTTCCATTTTCATTTACCAACTGTACCAGCAGGGTGTTTCCTAAATCTGTGGTAATGGCAAATTTTCCATTGCTGTTTGGGCCGGACCAAGTAACAGAACTCCAGTTACCGGTTCCGTCATCATTTCCTTTTGCCATAAAATACAGATAAACCGTGTCTCCATCCCAGACCATAGCTACCTCATCCAGAGTATTGTCCCCTGTATTACCGGTGACTGCTGTCTTTTGAATGGCATCCCAGTCCTGAAACTGTCCATCAATGACGATTCCCTGATAAGAAGGCTTTGACTCCTCTCCCTCGGAAGGCTTGTCCCCGTCTTCTTTCTTATCTCCTTCGGAAGGATTTTCCTTGTCTCCCTCCGGCTCTGTACTGCTTCCATCTAAAGACGGAATATCCGTTCCTGCAATTTCCGTGCCACAAAATTTCAGGGCATAATTTGTATCTGCCAAAAAGCTCTTTGGTATACTCCACTCGTATGCCCTCTCCATATTGGCATCCATAGAAGTCCCAGCCAAAGTTTTACATACGGCGGTGGCACCACTGATTTGCTGATACCAGGCGTCAATCACCTTTACTTCGTCGCCGTTTACCGAAAGCCCTGTCTGGGCCTTATTTCCATTCTCTCCGGTGGCACTTCCGTTGGCATAACTAAAAATCACCGTCTGCTGAGTCAACGGACGATACCAGTCCGTCCCATTTTTATCCTGTCCACAGAAGTAGATAAAATCCTTGTCCTGTGCCACTTTCCACATAGGTACGCTGGCATCTGCAGAACCCTGCGCCGGGATACTCTCCCAGTCTGCCAACTCCCCGTCTATGGTAACGGAAGCCGCCTTAGAATCCATTTTACAAAAGATTCCAACGCTTCCCACCGTCATACATGCTATCAAAGTCCAAACCACAAGCTGTCGTCTCTTATTTCTCATCCGTCTCATAGTCTCTCCCCTCTGACCTCATAAAGTTTTTAAAGAATTATACCATCTTCCTCCATGTATTTCTAGAAAACAGTATCATAATGGGGAAAATTTCCAATCTCCCCGCCAACATATCCAAAATTAATACGATTTTCGACCAAACGCTAAACATGTTATAATTACTGGTTGGTCCAACCTGATCCAGCCCCGGTCCGATATTATTGACACAGGAAATCACCGCCGTCATACTGGTGGTCAGACTTTCTCCGTCCAGACAAACCACCAGAAAACTGATTAATATAATAAATACATAGGCAATCAGATAGGTGTGAAGATTGTCCAGCACCTTTTCATTTACCATCTGGCCATTGTTACGAACCACCAGGATTTTCTGAGGATTTAAAGTCTTTCTGAGATCCCGTTTCAACGCTTTAAACAAAAGCAGGATTCGACCACACTTAAATCCTCCTCCGGTACTACCGGCACTGGCTCCGCAAACCATAAGTATTACAAGAATTGCCTTTGAAAATGTGGGCCACAAATCAAAGTCCGTGGTGGCAAAACCTGTGGTGGTAATAATGGTTGCCACTTGAAACGCTGACTGCTGCACAGTTTCTCCCAGAGAGGAAAACATTCCTCTGGCATTAATGGAAATCAGCACAATGCTGGCAAAAATAATACCCAGATAGAGTCTTAACTCTTCATCTTTAAAGACCTCTTTTACCTTTCCCAAAAGGAGAAGATAATAACAGGTAAAATTTACACCAAAGAGAATCATAAACACCGTACATACATTTTGAATGTAAACACTGTAACTTGCTATACTGTCATTTTTTATTCCAAATCCACCGGTTCCTGCGGTTCCATAAGCGGTACATATGGCTTCAAAAGGCGACATCCCACCAAACAGCAGAAACACAAAACACAAAATAGTAAGCACCAAATATAAAAGATACAAAATTCCCGCTGTCTGTCGCAGCCGTGGCACCAATTTACCTACATTTGGTCCCGGACTTTCCGCTCTCAGAAGGTGCATAGTGAATCCGCTGCCCTTTCCGCTGGCAGGCACAATGGCCAGCAAAAATACCAGCACTCCCATACCGCCCAACCAGTGTGTGAAACTTCTCCAGTAAAGCATTCCCTTACTCATGGCTTCCACATCGCTTAAAATGGAAGCTCCCGTGGTGGTAAACCCGGAAACCGTCTCAAAATACGCATCTATAAACTCCGGAATCTCCCCGGAAATCATAAAGGGAAGACAACCCACAAAACTCATAATCAGCCATCCAAGTCCTACACAAACCAAACCTTCCCTGGCATAGAACCGAATCCTTGCCCTCTTGCAGCACACATACACCAATACAGATACTATGACCGTAGCAGCGATGGTAACCGCAAATGCCCGGGCTGATTCAAACTCGCCATACAAAACGCTGATAGCCCACGCCGGCAACATAAATATGGCCTCTGTCAAAACAATCAGGGACATAAACCGTCCCATAATTCTATAATTCATTTTCTCCTACCTCATCTATGCAAAGATATCATTTAACTGGTGCAGCACCACATCTCCATTGGTAACCACAACCAATCTGTCATCCAGGGCAAACGTGGAATCACCGTTTGGAATCTCAGCCACTTTTCCGTGACTGATACAGGCAATCAGTACATTTTTCCGAAGGGACAAAGCCTTTAACGGGTCCCCTATATGCAACGTTTTGTCGTCCACTCTGAATTCCAGTGCTTCCATTTGTCCATCGGCAAAGGTATGAATTGACAACGCTGCTCCGGTTGTGTTTTCCATCGCACGGACATAACGCACAATCTGATTGCAGCAAAGCTCCTTTGGACAGATAACACTTCCCAGACCCAGGGCATCCTGTATCTTGGAATTGTCTGTATGATCCACTTTTGTAATTACCTGCTCCACATTGTAATTTTGTGCGTACAAAGAAATAATCATATTCATTTCATCGTAGCTGGTGAGAGCCACTACCGCATCACACTGCTCCACGCCTTCACTCTCTAAGAAATTCTGATTGCTGGCATCTCCGCAGATTACCGACACCTCCGGCAGACGGTTTGACAACTCGATACAGCGGGGCATATCTTTTTCAATCAAATGCACATCAATTCCGCTCTTCGCCAGCTGCTGGGCCAGATAAAAACTCACTTTTCCACCGCCACAGAGCATCACCCGTTTTACCTTATGAGTAATGATACCGGTATTTTTCAACATACTTGTCAGTTCTTTGGATGTGGCGGTTACATAGATGCGGTCACCCTCTCTCAGAACAAAATTTCCATCCGGGGCGGAAACAATACCGTTTCTCCGCACAGCACATACCAACACCTTACTTCGGATAATTCCATTTAAATCATTTAATGCCACATTACAAAGTTTGCTTTTTTCGCTAATCTTCAACTCTACCATCTCAGCCCTGCCTCTGGCAAAGGTATCCCTCCGCAAAAAGCCCGGATACTTTAACAGACGGTCTATCTCCAGTGCAGCCTGACGCTCCGGATTTACTGTCATGGAAAGAGCAAACACATCCTGCATTTTATAAATCTGCTCTCCGTACTCAGGCTTACGGATTCTGGCTATGGTGTGTATGTTGGGATTGATTCCGTGGGCTGTCATACAGCAAAGCAGATTGTACTCATCCCCACCGGATACTGCAATCAGCAAATCCGCCTTTTTTATATTTGCCTGCTCCAACGTCTCCATAGATGCACAGTTTCCCTGCACTGCCATCACATCATATCGCTCCGTACAGACCTCCAAAACCTGCTGGTCATCGTCAATCAGAATAATTTCATATCCTTCCAACAATAATTTCCGTGTCAGCATTGTGCCTACTTTTCCGGCACCTGCAATAATAACTTTCACTTTTTTCCCTCCTGGTACAAGCCTTTACGCTTTATCCCATATTGTATTATATCAACTTTTTTACAAGTGAACGCATTTTTTTGCTTTTTCTTGTATTTTTTCGTAGACTTGGCGTTTAGCCACGTACTATAATATAGATTAAGAATATGACTTTTTGGAAACTGATTGAAGGAGGACACTTTTTTGGAGAAGAAAAATTGGGGAAAGACAGAAAACGGTGAAGATATTGTTATGTACACGCTGAAAAACGCTTCCGGCTTTTCTGTTTCATTTTTAAACTATGGAGCAAATGTTTACTCTGTTTTTGTTCCGGACAAAAACGGACAAACCGCAGACGTGGTTTTGGGATTTGAGCATCCCGAAGATTATTTTGACAATCCAGCCTGCTACGGATGCTGCGTAACTCCATGCGGAAACCGAATCGGTGGAGCCGCTTTTACATTAAACGGCCACACCTACACTCTGGATAAAAACGACGGAGAAAACAACTTACATAGCGGTTTTCATCCATTGTTCAAACGCCTTTGGGATGTGGAAGAACTGACTGACAACCAAATACGGTTTTCTGCTCACAAGAAAGATATGGAAATGGGTCTTCCGGGAAATATGGATGTCTCTGTCACCTATTCAGTAACCGATGATAATGCCCTTGAGATTACCTACCGGGGACTTTCCGATGCAGATACTTTGTTTAACCCTACCAACCACAGTTACTTCAACCTGTCCGGTCAGGGAACGGGCGATATTCTAAATCATAGAGTCTGGCTGGACTCCACGGCAATTACCGCCGTAAACCAGCATATGATTCCCGAAGGTGAAATTCTGGATATCCAGGGGACTCCTATGGACTTTACCACAGAACGGGCTTTGGGGGATGCCATCAATGCCGACTTTGAGCAGTTAAAAATTGCCAGTGGTTACGACCACAACTATATTTTAACCATTCCTGAGGGAGAAATTCCTTTGGTGGCCACTTTATCTGATCCGAAATCCGGACGCAAAATGGAAGTGTATACCGACCGGCCGGGTGTACAGCTTTACACCGGCAACTTTATCAGTCCTGAGGACTTAGGCAAGGGCAACTGCCATTATGCACCACGCTATGGGGTCTGCTTTGAGACCCAGTATCCGCCGAATGCCATCAATGTGGAATCTTTCCCTCACCCGATTGCTCCTGCAGGAAAGGAAATTGTCACAACCACAATCTATAAGTTTATGAATGTGTAGTATATAATACGAGAACCCGGGGGACTTGTGTTATTCTATTGGCAGACTGTAAAAAACGTGTCTGCAGTAGAATACACAAGTCCCCCGGGCTCTCTCACTTTTATTCTTATAAAATTATTTTCTGCTAATATCTCTTCGGAAAAATCTTATCCCTTGAGATATTTGCGCATCATCATACCCTGGGCGTACTCGGATAATGGCTTTTTGTAGAGAGCACAGGAAATGGCATATTGTAACAAGGCACCTGCCACAACACAAAGATAACAAACCAATGCGGCAGACCCCATATTTAAATGTCCTGCTAAGGTTCCCCAGAAGGAATGCTCAAAGTGGTCAAAAGAGGAAGTTGTAAATGTGTAAGAAAAAATCATAATCGGAGCCATCAAAAACACTATGGATAAAGCATAATATTTATAAACTGTAGCACTGTACACATTCAAAATAAAACACATAAAACCTACCATTAAAAGGACAATGATATTTTCCTTGGTATTTTGGGGATTCAGCTGTATCTCAAAATATTTTAGCACCACCAAAACAGTCAATGTTAAAATGCCCAAAATCCCATTTCCTATGGCCGGCAGAGAAGTCTGCAACCTTTTTTTATACGGGGAGGATGCCACTATGCCACTCATCCCCAGTCCATACAACAACTGACTGAAATAAATCGGTGCAATAATGATAAAGTAGGCTCCCAGCCAGTAAGTTCCCTTGGTAACCAGTTCCATTACAATCCCTACCACCAAAAAAACCACCATTGATACTACCTGCAACTTCGCTTGAAAGCCGTAACGCATTAATTGTACAGATTTTTTAAAATCACCGATCATAATAACTTCCCTCCATTTTTTTCTTTCCGATTCCAACACATAAAGCCATCATTCCCAGGGAAATCAATGGGTATATCACACATCCCACCTGCATCGTCCCAAGAAACCCTGCTGCAAAAGAAAAAGCAAACACTGCCCCATAAGCAAGAAGCATCACCGCCGCCATATTGGCAAAATATCTGCTAATCCAGAGAAACAACGATATCACGGCACCGGCTAACCAGAATATATTCCAGAGAAACACTGCATTCTCCGTAAAATTCTTACTTTCTCCACCAAGAAATCCCACCAGTAAATAACTCAGACAAATCACTGCCAGGTATACATATCTTCGCACGCAGTCTACCAGCACCACATTCTTCATATACTCCTTTCCCCAGACCGAGGACTGAACCAGGCGGATACCACAATAATCCTTGGTCTGTATTCCATTCAACATCCAGATATCTGCGAAAATCTCATAAAAAACTTCTGCACCAAGAACCCCTGTGATGACAATCACCGGTACTTTGTTTGCCGACATAACCATACTCACCACCGCAAGACTGATGGGGAACAAAATCAACACCAATAAACGATAAAATTTTGGCGTGTAATTCCAGTAACACTTTATCCCTTTCATGATATCCCCCTTACTGCAAATGAATTTTGCTTCCCTTTTTCATAACTGCCACACTGATTTGGGAAAGGCTTGGGGTAGAAACTTCCGTATCGAGTCCGGCCAATTTATTCATATCCTCCGCCAGACAGATTCCTTCATATCCATAGGCATTCTTGGTGATGGAATACAAAATTTTTTCCGCCACAGGGATATCCTCCGCCTCACCTTTTACCAGCACATATTTTTCCTTCAAATCCTCTACAAATCCCTGCTCTGCCACATGACCCTGCTCCATAATAATGGCGTAATCAGTAACATTTTCCATATCTGCGATGTTGTGTGTGGAGAAGAACACAGTCTTTTCTCCCTCTCCCTGTTCAATATATTCCCGCATCAAATTGCAGAGCACATCCCGCATCAAAGGGTCCAGGGGTGATGCCGGCTCATCCAAAAGCAGCATCTCTGTATCTCTGGCCAAAACCCCTGCCAACATCAGCTTCATTTTATTTCCATCCGACAAATCGCTGACCTTTTTATCTTTGCCACCTTTTCCCAGATTTGCTATCTGAAGTATATCCACATACCTTTCATATTGGTCTCTGTGAAAATGTTCAAAAAGCAGGGCATTTACTTTTTCAACCTGCTTTACCGTCCATGCCGGCAGAAAATAGCTTCCCGGTCCGGTATAACCAATCATTTCCCTCACCGGACAATCTGTCTGTTCCCTGTCCTTATCTGACCACCGGTCAAAAAATTTAATGTCCCCCTGATAGTCCAGACGAATGCCGGATAGAATATTAAGCAACGTGGTTTTCCCGGCTCCGTTTTCCCCGATTAATGCCGTGGAAAATCCCTTGGGAACGGAAAGCTCCGGTATATCCAGAGCAAACCCCTTGAATTTTTTACTTAAACCTTTGATTTGAATTGCTGCATCTACTTTTTCCATAACTGGCCTCCTACTCTTTTATGGATAACATTGTGTCAAAAATTTCCCTTAACTCCTCATCCTCTATGCCGGCATTTCGTGCCGCCTTGATGGCATCATTGATACTGTTTTCCACCCGACGCATCTGCTGCTCCCTAAGCATTTCATTATCCTGTGTATTTACCTGAAAACCTTTTCCCTGCATAGCAGTGACAAGGCCTTCTTCCTCTAAAAGTTCGTAGGCTTTCATGGTGGTAATGACACTGATTTTTAACTCCTTTGCCAACCCTCGGATGGAAGGCAAATACTCACCCTGCTTCATCTTTCCGGATAAGATGTCTGTTCGAAAGGCCTCCGCTATCTGCTGATATATCGGCACTCCCGATGTCTGTGATAATTTCATTCCACTCCTCCTGTATTAACTGTTCATACTGTATATATACTGTCTATGTGTTATATATACAGTATATGCAGTTATATGTCAAGGTTTCTCTGATGTTTTTTTAATTTTCATACAAAAAATCCTCCATAAGTAGATTTGGGGACTTTCCCATATCCACCTACGGAGGATGTTATTATGCTCTGTTCCTTTTGGTTTTCACACAAAATGTCTGCTTCTTTATTCCGTTTTTACTTCACTCTTTTCTCATAAATTTTCTTGGCAAAATGCAGTGGCAACAATGTAATCAGCACCAATACCGCTCCCACAATAAGCAAAGTGTGGGTGGGCAGATATGCCACAAATCCATTTTCATCAACAAACTGGCCGGAACGCATAATGATTGGGTTTGAAATCAAAGGTGCCACAATCATAGGAATCAACACAAAGAACACAATCCGGATACCCTCGAACTGGCCTCTGGCATCCTCCGGGTAAAGCTGTTTTCCCCAGACGGAAATGCTCTGCAAAAACAGCATATAGCCCAGTCCAAGGATAAAAATTCCAATCAAAAGGGTAGGATTCATTAAGGTTTTTACGTTGACATTTTCCGGTCGCACAAAAAGTCCCAAAATCCCTACACCAATGCAGTTTAAGATAACAGATACCTGACACAACTGGGGTATGTAACCTTTGTTTATCAGCTTTGTGGATGGTATCACCGCAAGCATGGCCAGGACCAGACCGATACCTTCCATATAGCCCATCATATCTGCCGTAAAGCCCAGATAGTAAATCATATAATTTCCCAGGTGGGTAAAGTACATATTAAAAGCAATAAAGTACATAGCAAGGGAGAGATTCACCCACACCAGTTCTTTATGTTTTATGTACTCTTTTACATTGAAAATTGAAAAAAACTGTTGGGAAAAACTTCCTCTGATACTCGGCTTCGTATACGGGGAGTCTTTCATAGCAAACAAACAGTAAATGCCAAACAAAATCACAGCAATTCCCATTACTAAAAACAATCGCATATAATTGTCGTCTGCACCTACCAGCATACCACCGATAACCGTTCCCGCAATGGTTCCGATAACCGGCTGGGTAGCCATAGCCGCTCCCAGCTGCCCCCGGTTGTCCTCATCCATGTGGTCATTCATCCAGGTGTTAAATCCCACATCATTTCCCATAGATCCGAAAAAGCTCATAATTGCATCTGCAATTACCACAGACACACCGGCTACAATCAAAACACTTCCCCTGCCGGCTCCACTGCCTCCGGTGAGAAACTGGGTCATACCAAAGACAATGGTAAACACCCCCCACAAGATGTAGCCAATGGCAATAAATGGTTTTCTTTTCCCTCTCCGGTCAGACACACACCCAAATAAAAATGTGGAGAGAGTGGTGGCGATTGCCGAAATCGCCACCATCCATGAAATGATGGTAGGATCCTTCGCAATCTTGGCATACACAAAGGTATTAAACCACTGATTCTCCATATTCCAACAAATCTGTCCTGCGATTCCCAGTCCCCATACCAGAAACCAAAACGTAAATCCCCGCTTTTTCATACATTACCTCCTGTGCTCTATTCCCCCATAGCTGTTATATACTATAAAAGTATTCTAACACAGAACGTATGCCGATACATTAAAATTCTGCCTCTTTTCCCTTTACGGAACACACCTCTGTTCTTTTCGTGTCATCCTTCTCATCCAACCGATATATGATAAGATCATCCACCGCTTTTACATCTTTATCCGTATAGTTATATATTTCCATCACAACGGAATGGTTTGTTAAAGAAGTGTACTGTATATCCGTAATCAATTTGCCATCATAAGAATAGGGCTCCTGATCAAAGAAAGCTTCCCGCAATGCCGGGTGATACAATACAGAAAAAACCGTTCCCGTTCCATCGTCAATATTGTTTCCGGTTGGCTTAATTTCACACTGATATTTCCGGAAATCCACAAGGCGCATATCCTTGTCCTTCAGGCGAATTCATTCTTCATCATCACAAATCGCAATATGTATTTTCATTTTTACACCACCCTCTACAAAAAAACAGAAGTAGCACACCAGATACCTACATTTTCTCAGTATCGGCAGCAACTTCTGTTATTATTCTTATTTTTTTATTTCTTCCTCTATCCGCAAAAGCTGATTATACTTGGCCACCCGCTCACTTCGGGATGGCGCTCCTGTTTTAATCTGTCCACAATTCATTGCCACTGCCAGGTCTGCAATGGTGGTGTCCTCTGTCTCCCCGGAGCGATGGGATGCAATGGCAGTATAGCCTGCCATATGAGCTGTCTTGATGGCTTCCAAAGTCTCCGTCACCGTCCCAATCTGGTTCAACTTAATGAGAATGGAATTCCCACATCCCATCTGAATCCCCTTCTTCAAACGCTTTGTGTTGGTGACAAACAGATCATCCCCCACCAGTTGCACCTGATCTCCTAACTCCAGAGTCAGTTTCTGCCAGCCTTCCCAATCCTCTTCATCCAATGGGTCCTCAATGGAGATAATAGGATAACTCTCCACCAGTTGTTTCCAATAGTTGATTAACTCATCCGTGGTATAGTCCATCCCTGCCTTTGGCAAGTGATATATGTTTTCGCCGCTTCTGGTTGCCTCGGTATCCTGTTTAGACGCCTCCTTGCCACACTTCCACTCTGAGGATGCAGCATCCATAGCAATCATAAAATCTTTCCCCGGGTGATAACCGGCTTTTTTCACTGCCTCCAAAATAATCTCAATGGCTTCCCTGTCAGAAGACAGTGCCGGAGCGTACCCTCCCTCATCACCTACAGAGGTCACCATACCTTTTTTCTTTAACAAATCTCCCAATATATGAAAAACTTCCGTACACCAGCGCAGTCCCTCCGAAAAGGACGCGGCTCCCACCGGCATAATCATAAATTCCTGCACATCCAGACCGCTGGTGGACGCGTGAACCCCGCCGTTTATAATATTCATCATAGGAACCGGCAATTCGTTTCCTGAGATTCCTCCCAAAAACCGGTACAATGGTAGTCCCAGACCTGCTGACGCCGCCCTTGCACAGGCGATGGATACCGCAAGAATGGCATTGGCTCCAAAATTTGATTTATCCTCCGTGCCGTCAGCCAGAATCATAGCCCGATCCACACCATATAAATCTGTAACATCACGCCCCCGCAGCACTTCATTTATGGCTGTGTTTATATTTTCCACCGCAAGGCGCACACCTTTTCCCCCAAATCTGTGGTCGTCCTGATCCCGAAGTTCCAAAGCTTCAAACTGTCCTGTAGAAGCACCACTGGGGGAGGCTCCTCTGGCTATAGTTCCGTCTCTTAAGGTCACCTCTGCCTCCACGGTAGGATTTCCCCTTGAGTCAATAATTTCCCTTCCCCAGACTTTTTCAATTTCCAATCCATGCATATTCTTTCACCTCAACAACTTTTTTACTAGTTTTTCACTGAGATGGAATTTTTATACACAGAAAGTCCTTTACTCCAAAAAACGCATCTTTCCGGCGTCTTTTCTATCCTGGTCAGAAACAATCTGAATCTTTTTATTACTGTAATTCAAAAGGCGCATACAATCTGGACACAGCATTCCAAAGGTCACCGGTTTTCCGCATCGCTGACATTTGGTTCCCACAATACGGGTGTCCTTATCCACATACTCAATACGCCCTTCCTTAATCCATCCACGTACCTTGCGGAGAGGAATCTGGAATTCATTGGCCACCATATATTCATTTACCTCATGTGTCCTGATATAATCCTTTACACGGGAAAACAACTCATCCTCTTTGCATTTCGGACAAATATTGTATGCATAGTCTGCTGGTAAAACTTTATGACAGTTTGCACATTCTTTGATATTCTGTTCCATACATCCAGCCTCCTTTTGTGTCCGATACTTTCTCTCCACGTCTCTTTTTCTCATTGTAACATAACTGTAGTAAAAACAATAGATGAAAGAATCAGCGGTATAAAAAAAGTGGCACGGTTAAAAACCATGCCACTTCCATATACATTTTCTTAAATAAAAGCTTTCACCTTTTTGTAGATACCTGCTGCATCCAGCTCATATTTCTCCAAAAGCTTTACTGCAGGACCTGACTCACCGAAGCGGTCTTCCACGCCGATGCGAAGCATCTTTGTAGGCTGTTCCTCTGAAAGTACCTCTGCCACTGCACTTCCCAATCCACCAATAATAGAGTGCTCCTCCACAGTGACAACCTTTCCTGTCTTTGCTGCGGACTTAACTACCAACTCCCGATCAATTGGCTTAATGGTGTGAATGTTAATCACTTCAGCGTTGACACCATCTGCCTCAAGCAACTTTGCAGCCTCGAGAGACTCATTTACCTCAAGACCTGTTGCAAAGATGGTCAAATCAGTACCTTCTTTTAAAACCACACCTTTGCCGATTTCAAACTTGTAATCCGGTGTATCATTAATCACCGGCACAGCCAAACGTCCGAATCTCAGATAAACAGGACCTTCCATCTCATATGCAGCCTGAACTGCTGCCTTTGCTTCCACATCATCGGAAGGATTGATAATGGTCATTCCCGGAATGGTACGCATCAAAGCGATATCTTCATTACACTGATGAGTTGCTCCGTCTTCACCAACAGAAATACCAGCGTGGGTTGCTCCGATTTTTACATTTAAATGCGGATATCCCACAGAGTTACGAATCTGTTCAAAGGTTCTGCCTGCTGCAAACATTGCAAAGCTGGAGCAGAATGGCACCTTTCCGCAGGATGCAAGTCCCGCTGCGATACCAATCATATTCGCCTCAGCAATACCACAGTCAATATGTCTCTCCGGAAATTCTTTCTTGAAAATTCCGGTCTTTGTAGCTGCTGCCAAATCTGCATCTAATACAACTAAATTGTCGTGCTCTTTTCCAAGTGCGGTAAGAGCATTTCCATAACTATCTCTTGTAGCAATCTTTTTTACTTCTGACATAATGCTTCCTCCGCCTTCTTTAATTCTTCTATTGCAATCGCATACTCTTCATCATTAGGGGCTTTTCCATGCCAGCCTACTGCATTTTCCATATAAGATATGCCCTTGCCCTTAACAGTCTTCATCACGATGGCACTTGGCTGTCCCTTTGTTGCCTTTGCCTCATCAAACGCTGCACGAAGCTGGTCAAAATCATTTCCGTCTTCCACAGGAATTACATGGAAGTTGAAAGCTGCAAACTTGTCTGTAATCGGATATGGTGAGTTTACTTCCTCAACACTACCATCAATCTGCAAGCCATTGTTATCTACAATCACACAGAGGTTATCCAAATGACGAGCTCCGGCAAACATTGCTGCCTCCCAAACCTGTCCTTCCTGAATTTCTCCGTCACCTAATAAGGTATATACACGGTAATCTGCCTGATCCATTTTTCCGGCCAGCGCCATTCCTACTGCTACGGAGATGCCCTGTCCCAAGGATCCGCTGGATGCATCAATTCCCGGGGTGTGCTGTACACAAGGATGTCCCTGCAAATGAGAACCAATATGTCTCAATGTCAATAAGTCTTCCACTGGGAAAAATCCACGATTTGCCAGTGCAGAATAAAGTCCCGGTGCTGTATGTCCCTTAGACAAAACAAAACGATCCCTGTCCTTCTTTTTCGGATCTGCAGGATCAATGTTCATCTCTTCAAAATACAGGTAGGTAAATACTTCGGCTGCGGAAAGAGATCCTCCCGGATGACCAGCCTTTGCCGCATGAACACCATCAATAATGCCCTTACGAATCTTTACAGCTGTTTGTTGTAATTCAAGATTTGTCATTTCGCTTTCCTCTCTTTTATACTTTGTTATTGGCCAGTTTCTGACCATAGTTACTTTCCATAGACGATTTTACTATGTAAAATTTCGAATAGCAATAGACTATTTTACGAATTATGAGGCATAATTTTCTGATTTAACAGGAAGTTTCCTCATCCAATGTAATCAGAAGAATATTTTTAATGGTAGATGCCACCGTTTCCACATTTTCATGGAATCCTTCCTTGGCGCATACCACGTAGTACACATCTCCCTCCCGATGGAGTTTCCTGGTCATCTCTATCATTGCCTTGATTTCTGCCACTTCAATAATGCGATTGTCATAAAAACACAAAGAATATACCGTTACGTCCTTCTCTCCGTTGGTACCGAGAGAAACAATGTCAAAGCCTTCTGTGGTTCCTGCTTCATCATCATTGGTCCACCAATTTCCGGAACGCTCTATCAAAAACGGATATTCTCCCTTTTTGCTCTTTTCCTCGATGTACTCCCGGCTCATGGCAATAAACACTTTTTGCATAAAAATGTCCAAATCCGGAAGAATATATTCCTCCCATAACTGATCCCACTGCCCGGTGGAATATAAATCCATATGGGGAACAATAAACTGATACCAGAATACCGTATTGCTGTTTACGATAGAGTACCTGGTTTTCTTTCGATTGGTCTCCTCCGTAATGGCTGTCTGCTTGGTAACCACTCCTATGGACATCAAAGCATTTAAGTACGGAACCACAATGTCCTTTGGCTTATCCACTTCCTCAGACAACTGATTCACACGGTTCATCCCCTTGGCCATGGCCGACAAAATACAGTTGTAATAGGACAACTCCCTCAACTCAGACCCCATAACCTGCTCCGGTAGAAAGGCTGATTTCCCGCATTCACCCACGAAAATCTTTCTCGCCGCCTCATTTGGCTCGCACCCGGCAATCCGACTCAAATGTGCCGGAATACCTCCGCTGATACCATAGAGAAGTGCCGCATTTTCCGGCTTCTCCTCCGGGAAAAACTCTCTGGCTTCCAAAAATCCCATTCCCTTTAATTCCAGACGAAGGTCAATACTATCTCTCCAGAGTGCTTTCTTTCCATACACAATCTTTTCCATAGACAAAAAAGCATCCCCGCAGAGTATCAGTTTCACCGGCAAGTCTTTCCACACCCCGGTTACATAATCAAATAAAATCTGATTAAAGGTTGTATCCGCTTTTGCAAAATAATGATACTGGTCTATCACCACCAACAGCTTTTCCTTTTTCGACATGGTGGTAATTTTATCCAGACAGTCCTCCATTGTCTTTGCCTTTTTGATTCCCAACGGATGGGCAAACATAGAGATTTCCTGCTGTCTGGTGGTCTCATAAGCACAAAAATATACACTGTTTTTATCCTGAATAAAATGACGGAGAAGTGCGGTTTTTCCCATACCAAAAGAGCCTGTCACACAGGCAACTTTTTTCTTCTCATCTTCATAAAATGCATTTAATTGTTCAAGTTCTTTTTTTCTGCCAATAAACATCTGTCTTTTTTCGTCTCCCAATACTTTCCGAAATAGTAAAAACTGCCGCATCATGTATTGTTTTTCAGGATGCGACAGTTTTTATTGTAATACGTTTCAACTAAATTTACAACGAGATTTCAGCAATTTACTAAACTAGTATGACAACGTGTTTTTTCACACAATATGTTGTACCACTAAATGCACAAAAAAGACTTCCTTATCAAAAGGAAGTCTTTCGGGTTGGGCTGTTATATTAAAAATTAATTATAACCAAATTATTTATTTTTGCAAACAAGATCCTCATCTCTAAGGCCGTTTGTACCATCCTCATGCTCAAATGCAGCAAGTTCAGGATGCTCTCTCTTCTCCAAGGTATAATTCTCGTAAGCAGGTGTCTTATGCTTCTGGTTTTCCCAGATTCTGTCTGCTACAGGACCCCACTCTTCAGCGTAGTGATCACACTTTGAGCAAAGCTCCTCTACTGTCTCCTCAGCCTCTGCATTTGTTCCGTGAGCACCGGTCTTGTTAACCATCTCACGAAGAAGCTTTGGATTCTCAAGCATTGGACATGGACGAAGGTGATTTCTGTTAAATGGCTGTCCTTCGTGGTATGCCTTAAACAATGGGCTCTGTAACATTTCAAGAATTGACTTATCATGAATGTTTGAATCAGAGAAGTGGATAAATACGCAAGGCTCAGCGTCTCCCTGTGCATTAATGTGGAAGTAGTTACGTCCACCGGCGATACATCCACCAACAAATTCTCCATCGTTCTGGAAATCCATTGGGAAGAATCCGATGTCATTGTCACCGGTACGTACCCAACGAATAGTCTCAATAATCTTTTCACGCTGCTCTAATGTAGGCATCAACTCTACAGCTGCATTCTGACCTACAGGCATATAATGGAAGTAGAATCCGAATCTTGCACCCTTGTCAGCGATGAAACGCAAGAACTCTTCACTTGTTACAGCTTCGATATTGTCTCTTGTGTAGCAGATAGATGTACCAAATACGATACCGTATTTCTTCAACAAATCCATTGCATTCATAACTGCAGCGTAATGTCCGTCTCCACGACGTCCGTCATTTGTCTCAGGTGTTCCTTCGATAGAAAGAAGGAATGTAATATTTCCTAATTCAACAATCTTCTGGCAAAGTTCATCATCAATCAATGTTGAGTTTGAGAACAATCCAAAGAAGCAGTCATTGTGCTTTTCAGCCAATTTCAAGATATCAGCTTTACGTACGGTAGGTTCTCCACCTGTCATAAAGTACAAGTGTGTTCCAAGAGCCTTACCCTGGGTAACAATCTTATCCATATCTTCATAAGACATATTGTTCTTGTGTCCGTATGTACCTGACCAACAACCTACACAGTGAAGGTTACAAGCATCGGTTGGATCAAAAAGAATCAACCATGGAATATTGCAGTCATACTTCTTACGGTTTTCACGAATGGTCTTTGTTCCACGGAAAAATGCTTCATATCCTAAGTTAAGCAAAAACTTCTTTGCATAATTTGGATCTGTCTCATCAATTACTCTATTTACAAACTTAACCCAACGGTTCTCAGGATTCTTTACATACTCTCTGACAAAATCAAGTTTATCCTTATCAGTTGTATCCTCTCCCCAAAACTTAGCTGCTCTGTCAATCAACTCCAAGTATACTTTTTGTCTTGTCTGCTCATCTTCTGCGCTCTGTAACTTTCCAACAATGCTGTCGATTAACTTTTCAAAAATCTTTCTCTCAGCAACATGCTGTGTCTTTTCAATCAACGAAGCCATTCTTCTGTTCCTCCCTAACTTCTATATCTTTTATACTTACTTTATTATCTTCTGAAAGTATAAAGAATTATCCCTTATATGAACATATACAATAAAATTTTTGTGTAACAATCAATTATACATTTTCGTGATTTTGTATATCTCTTTACACAAAAACATGCCTTTGTAACCACTATTCCGCAATTTTTTCCAATATGAGTTTAACCCCCTGTACGCCTACCACACGTGCTTGTTCGTCCATGGAAAATGTCTCTGTGTCCACCTTCGCTCTGGCCGTCCATTCCATGCCATTATAAATGGCTTTTCCGGTCTCCTTCACATTGTCTACATCCTCAATGATGCGCACCGTTTTTCCTATTACTTCTTCGTAGTTGGTGGCAGTTTTTCTGGATTCAATATATTTCAATGCCCATGGTCTGGTGAAGTAAATCAAAATAAAGGTTACCACAAAAAATACAGCCAACTGCAATCCCCAATGACCACCCAGTAAGCAGACCACCAATGCGGCAATTCCTCCTCCTGTCAGCCAGATGGCAGTAAGTCCCACTGTTATAATCTCTATTATAATAGTAAGAATTATTACAGCTAACCATATAAAAACCCAATCATTCATCGTACCTGTACTAAAGAGTGTCAATTCCATAGTTAATGCCCTCCTCTTTCTATTATATGCACTACTATACACCATTCTCTTTTTAAAACATATAGGTAAAAAAAAACCAGTAAAAACATTTACTGGGAAAATAAAAGTGCCCAGTTCCGGAATCGAACCAGAGACACGAGGATTTTCAGTCCTCTGCTCTACCAACTGAGCTAACTGGGCAAAAAATTGCGGGGATAGGATTTGAACCTATGACCTCCGGGTTATGAGCCCGGCGAGCTTCCAGACTGCTCCACCCCGCGATAGTATTAATTTGTGCCTTTCGGCTAATGGGTGGTGGTGGATTCGAACCACCGAAGCAAGATGCAGCAGATTTACAGTCTGTCCCCTTTGGCCACTCGGGAAACCACCCATATTTCTATATTAAAATGTATTAAAAGCCGATGATCGGACTCGAACCGATAACCTGCTGATTAC
>JALELK010000057.1 GCA_022768745.1 Lachnospiraceae bacterium | reverse complement strand
ATGTTCCACCCGGATTTGTTTGTGTTTGACGTGATTTATAACCCACAGGAGACCAGACTTCTCCGTGAGGCGAAGGCGGCAGGGTGCAAAACCGGAAATGGAATGTATATGCTTTTATACCAAGGAGCAGCTTCCTTTAAGCTTTGGACCGGAGAAGATATGCCGGTAGAAATTGTGAAGGAAAAATATTTTTCGTAAAAAGTATGATAGTGTCAGATAAATGATGTAAAGATAAAGGAAGGACTCTTGGGTCTTTCCTTTTTTTATTTGATTGGCTATATGCTAATAGTGTATAAAAAAGAGTATTCATAAAGTATGATGCGTTTTGGTGTACTCGAATTAAGGGATATACGTTAAAAATAAAGACAGTTATACTAAGGGTAACAGCAAAGGAGGAAGTGGCGTGAGTAACATAGATAATAAACAAATAGGTGATTTTTTAAAAAAACGTATCATGGAAAAGTATCGTTCCCAAAGACAGTTTGGAAAAGCATACCTAGAGGCCAATAACGTACCTACAGATGATGTGGCACTTGGAAAAATGAGCAATCGGCTTTCTCAGATGTTAAATGGGAAAAAAGGCATCCAGGTGGAGGATCTTTTGGTTTTTGCAGACTTGTTGGAAGTATCCTGTGAAGAAATATTAACAGCAGGGGAGAAACATGTTCCGGTCTCTAATCACATTACCAATTATGAAATTGCCTTTTCCAAGGATTCCAAGATTTGGGAAAAGTATATGAAGAGAGAAGATAACCTGTTTTTGAACAGTGACGAATATAACAATACGGTTATTGATTATGCTTTGGAATTTAAAAACTATAAATTTATAAAGTATCTAATGGATGAGGGATTTATATGGCTGGTTGACAATAGCGACTATCGGGATATGAGATATTACTATGGGGGAGGAACCAGCATAAAGAAAAGAGAACCTCAGAACATAGATGGGGCGTTGCCGTTTCAGATTGCATACGAGGATAGAATTAGAACACAAACATTGGCATTAGCTATAGAAAATAAAGATAATGAAGTGCTTGATAAGTTACTGGCCAGAGAGAATCCATTTTTGTATCATGTCAGCTTTTTCAATAATGACAGGGAAGATATGTATCAGTATTACAATGAGGCTTTAACGAAAGCGGTTGCAAATTCCGATGATGAAGTTTTAGATTATTTTTCTCAGGAATTTGAGATCGTAAATGACCAAAAGCAAAAACTGACCTTTATCTATCCCTTTATCGGTGAGTTGATTGAAATGATGATAGGAGAGGGGAAGGTAGGAGGCGTGGAGATTTTGTTGCGAAAATCTTTAAGGCATAACAAGGTCACCTATGAGAAGCTGACCCGGCTTATGGGAGAGAGCTATAAATATGAGCTCGAGCAGGTAGAAAAAAAATATGCACAGGCGGAAGAAGAATACAAGAAAATATTGATTGATGGAGCAAAAAATGATGTGTTATTTGGTCTGAATTTCTCTACCAAAAACAATCTGGTGGTATTTTTTTATCATACAGGTAAAAAAATGGAGCTATTTGCAACCAATGTTGTGAGGGTAAAACTTAGCCAGACAACGCCACGGTTGAAGGAATTGTTGTTTGAAATTAACGAATGGGCAGATAAAATTTATGCATTGCGGGAGAAGACAGAATGGGAGTAAACAAAATCAAACTAACCATATTACTGATGCTAATGATAAATTCCCTTGGGGGATGTGGGATGTTTAGCGCAGACGTCGATTCTATGAATATGTGGTCATTTCAGTATAATGAGGGAACAGAGGATTACAGTCTTTTCTTTGGATTAAGTGACAAAAATGAAAAACACGTTTCAGCTCCATGTAGCGTGAATATCAGAATTGAGAATAATGATGGGAACATAGTTTATGAAGGCACGAAAAAAGTGGAAAGACGTGATTTTGGAATCTATACTAATAAGAAAAAGGGTGAGCAATATCTGGCCGATGTGAGGATTGATGCGGATGAAATTGAGGAAGGTAGTTCTGGTGCTGGGACAGTTTATTTCACAGTTACGGGAAAGAATTTTAAATTTGACGAAGTTAACTGTGAAGTGATTTCCGGATTGCCATTAAAAAGTATTCTTATATCTACAGAAGGCTTACCTATAACGGTGCATCAAAAGGATTGGAATGGCTCGATAAAATCGGAATTGCAAATTACTGATATGGATTATAAGGTGGAAGATAATCTGGAGAATGCAAGGGTGTCGTTTGTACTTTCAGGAGAAAAAATATCCGGAGAAAGTTCTGGATATGACATCATCGACTATAAATTGTGTGATGATGAGGGATATGTTGTTGATGCCGGACATCTTTTTATAGGAAATTCATTAGCGCCAGGAGACAAATTTAGGGACGATTCCTTGGTGATATATGATGTCCCTGTTGGAAAAAATTACACAATGAAATTTATAGATAGTGAATTTTAAAGAAAGGGATGGTTGATTTTGGCAACCATCCCTTTTGTGTTTGGAAAAATTAGTATTCCACATCAACATCTCCGGTACTTGCGGAGGCTGTCAGTTTTTTATTGCTGTTTTCGTTAGCTTGGTAGTTCCTTCCGTGATCGTTGTCATTGACGTCGACCTCACCAATATCACAGGATAAGTCCATAGCGTAATCCTTTAATGATTTTGAGGAATCCACATCAATATCTCCCACAGAAGAATTTACATCAGCAGTGAGAAAGGACACATTATCCAGGTCAATATCTCCCACGTCGGTCTGTAAGGTTATATTCTCATAGGAGGCATCGGAGAGGGTGATGTCTCCGGTGTTTAAGTCGAAATCAACACTGGAAGCGTTCACTCTGTCTGTGGTAAAATCCCCTACATTCAGTGTTCCCTGAATGGTAGAGAGAGTAGTATCCTTTGGCAGGATAATTTGTATTTTACAATTACATTTGACTGCATCCAGAGATGCTTTTTTCACATTCTGTTTTACGTATAAGGTGTCATTTTCTATCTTGTAGGTTGGAATCCATCGTTCCTCTTTGGAGCTATACTTAATGCCATAAGTATCTCCGTAGAGGATGGAAACATCGGAAACACGCAGGTCCAGATTAATATTGTGAAAAGCGTCCAGTTCTTCGTAGGTGGTTGCACCTTTCATTTGGCTAAAGTCGGTATCCTCGTCAATCAGCCGAAGTGCCCAGTTGCCGGCGGGGAAAACCACGTGAACCAGTACACCGATGATAGCACAGACAACGGTTATAATAGTAAGTGTCGTTAAATAGAGAGTCCTTTTTTTCATAATTTCTATGCTCCTTTTCTCAATTTTTAATTAGACCAGATACTCTTGATAAACTTGTGTAAAATTGCGGCGATTGGCCAGATAATCCAGGTGATATGCCAATCAAAGCTCAAGAAACTCCAAACCAGATACAGGCAGGAAACGGTGGGCCAGTAGACGGACATCAAAGCGGCAACGGTCTTATTACTATAGTTTTCGATTCTCTGAGAATCTACATATTGCCCGCCTATGGAACGACTGTCATTTAGCTTTAGTAATTTGTTAAAACTTCCCATTTTTATAGAGGTCAAAACAATCATGAAAACTCCAATGGCTACAATCATCAGCACAGCGGCACCAGAGATATCCTCAATCACGGGAGAAAGATGCAAGGCATCAATTACCACAGCGGGGATAGCACATAAGATACAGAAGATAATACCGATGCTGAGCAAAGCTGCGTGGGTAGTCCGATACATATTGCGTTGATTTTCAACATATTCTGTGGTGGCAAAGTCCATGGAGCAGCGCTCCTTTTCTAAAAAGGCCCAACGGTTCATAGCAATGCCGGAAACCACGAAGAGGGCAACCGCTACAGCGATAAAGAGAAAGAGTCCTATGACTCCAAGAGCGTCAAATAAATCCTGAAAAGGAGTGAGGTCTCCGATTGAACTCATCACAATAGTGGCAATGGGGCTGGCAATACAAAAAAGCACACCTAAGGCTATCATAAATGCCTCACGGGAAGAGGCATTTAAATATTTTTTTGCCTCAGCCAAAGAAACCATACGACCGGTTTCAAAAGTCTGGCCTGTTTTCATGTAGGAATCGATGCCCAAATCCTCAGCCAGTTCATCCAGGTTTCCAAACTCAGCAATAACGGTGCCGATAGCTTCATTCTCGGTTTTTCCGTTTGCAATCAGTTCATTGTATTTGTCTTCCATCATTTGTTCCAGTTCATACTTTGCTTTTTGAACTTCCGGTGTGTTGGGAAGGCTTAAAAACATTGACTCTAAATAATTTTTGATAGCTTCCATTTCTATTCTCCTTGTTTCATAATAAATTTTTCTACAACTTCCTGGGTCAATTGCCATTCGGCACATTTTTCCAGATAATACTCTCTTCCTGCTTCGGTAATCCGATAGTAGGTACGCCGTTTTCCTGTGTCAGGATTATTCCCGTCAAAGGAGGTGATATATCCGTTTTTCTCCATACGGGTAAAAGCGGAGTAAAGGGTTGTTTCTTTGATACAATATTTTTCGTCTGACATTGCCTTAATCTGTTTGGAAATTTCGTAACCGTAGGATGGTTCTTTCCATAGCAGATAGAGAATCATAGTGTCATTATAGCCACGAATCACATCACTGCTAATTGTTGTCATGCCATATTTATCTCCTTTCTGTTACTACGTCAGACAATGCTTTGCCTGTCGTTGCTACGCCTGTCGTAGTAACAATATATAACATCCGGAAAACTTTGTCAAGACCAATAGGGACAATAGGGACGGATACCAATGGCACCCTGGTCCGGTACGGATGGCTCCAAGGTCTGTCCCAAATGGACCAAATGAATGAAATAGCAGGCTTTTCGG
>JALELK010000031.1 GCA_022768745.1 Lachnospiraceae bacterium | reverse complement strand
GGTGGTGTGCATTTTACCAGGGATGTAGTCTGTGGTGCAGCCATAGGAATTTTAAGTGGTTTGTTGGGATTTTATGTAATATTTTAATGAGGAGAAAGAGTTGTGAAAAGAACAATACGAAAAATTCTTGCAATTGGATTTAGTTTGTTGGGAACTTTTTTGGCAATCTATGTAGGAGGCTATTGGTTATTTATCAGACCGGTACAGTATCTGTACACCCATTTTTTGGCGGGAAGCCTCACATCAAAGGCTTTGATTATCTGTATTATCAAAATCTTTTTGGCATCTACAGCCGGCGGGGGACTTTGGTGTGTATGTGATATCATTGCCGGTAAGTTTCGGGATGAAAAGAGAGAGGATTGAGAAGTCAATATACAAAAGTGATGATAAATTCATGGTAAAAAAAATCTCTGCTTTCACAAAAATGTGAAGCAGAGATTTTTGATTGTCAGAAATTATTCGTCAACACTGTAGTTTGGTGCTTCTTTTGTAATATGAATGTCATGTGGATGACTTTCTTTTAAGGAAGCAGCAGAAATTTTGACGAATTTTGCTCTCTCCTGAAGTTCAGGAATGGTAGGACATCCGTTGTATCCCATACCTGAGCGGATACCACCTACCAGCTGGAAGATCATATCTTCAAGAGAACCCTTGTAAGCAACACGACCTTCTACACCTTCCGGAACTAATTTTTTAGCACCTTCCTGGAAGTAACGATCCTTGCTTCCGTTTTCCATAGCTGCGATGGAGCCCATACCACGATAAACTTTGTACTTTCTACCCTGGAATAATTCAAATGTACCGGGAGCCTCATCACATCCGGCAAACATACTTCCCATCATACATACGTTACCACCAGCGGCAAGAGCCTTTGTGATATCTCCAGAATACTTGATACCACCGTCAGCGATAACAGGAATGCCATACTGTTTTGCAACTTCGTAGCAGTCCATAATTGCGGAAATCTGTGGAACACCAATACCGGCAACGATACGGGTGGTACAGATGGAACCAGGTCCGATACCAACTTTAACAGCATCTGCTCCGGCTTCAATCAATGCCTTGGCAGCTTCACCTGTGGCGATGTTACCGGCAATAACCTGTAAGTCAGGATAGGTAGCTTTTACCTTTTTCACAGCTTCGATAATGTTCTTTGAATGTCCGTGAGCGGAATCCATTACGATAACGTCTACGTGAGCTTTTACCAGAGCGTCTACACGTTCCATCATATTTGCTGTGATGCCAACACCGGCACCGCAGAGAAGACGTCCCTGATCATCCTTTGCTGAGAGAGGATATTTAATCTGCTTCTCAATATCCTTGATGGTAATCAATCCCTTGAGGTTGAAATCATCGTCTACGATTGGAAGTTTTTCCTTACGAGCCTTGGCAAGGATGGATTTTGCTTCCTCTAATGTAATGCCAACCTTTGCAGTAATGAGTCCGTCTTCCTTTGTGGTCATGGACTCTTTAATCTTCTTAGAAAAATCTGTCTCAAATTTTAAGTCACGGTTGGTAATGATACCAACTAATTTTGTTCCCTCTGTGATTGGAACACCGGAGATGCGGAATTTTGCCATCAGCTCGTCTGCATCCTTTAATGTATGTTCAGGGGAAAGTGAAAATGGGTCAGTGATAACACCGTTTTCTGAACGCTTAACCTTGTCCACTTCCTCAGCCTGTGCCTCAATTGACATATTCTTGTGAATAATACCGATACCACCCTGACGAGCCATGGCGATTGCCATCTTGGACTCTGTAACTGTGTCCATTGCTGCACTCATCATAGGAATGTTTAATTGAATTTTTTTGGTTAACTGTGTTCTTAAATCGATAAGATTTGGTGTAACTTCTGAATATTGCGGAACTAATAATACATCATCAAATGTGATGCCTTCACCAATAATTGTACCCATTTGTGTTTTCCTACCTTTCTATCTTTCTTATGTCTGTTAATAAATTATTCTAACAAACTAATCTTTAATTCGCAAGAGTGCCTTCGGATTTTGACAGGTATCTTTTTGAATACAAATTTACAAAATTAAAAAATTGGTAATTATTAGAATAACTTTTTTCAAAGTACATATAACTAGGTTAGGGCAAAAATTGGAAAAGGAGAAAAGGGATGACAAGGTTTAAATTTCAAAAAATGATGGTTCTCTTTCTGATGCTTGGTATCTTGTGTCTGGATTGCCCTAAGTTGCATGCAGCGGGAAAGGAGAATGACAGCCGGGAGAAACAGAGCATAACGCTCCAATACTACAAAGAGTCAGAAATAAATGACGCCACATCGCCCAGGGAAAAGAATGTGGTTAAGTACAGTATTGTACTTTTAAATTCTGACGGAACGGTTTCTTATGAACTGCCCAAAGGAGTTGTGGTACCGGATAGTTATACCTATCAGACGAAAGAACTTTCCATGAGTGCCTCTACTTTTTCTCAGATGGGATTGTCGATTCCGGGTTATACCTTAGACGATGGATGGGCATTTTTCTGGTGGACGGGAAATTACAGCGGAAGTATGTACCGGGTTGGAAGTTTTAGAAATTTCGGAGGATACAGTGATGCCTATCCGGGCTACCACAGCAATCTGGGATTTTTGGGATTCTATGGAAATAACCCGGGTGGAACCGGAGACAGGTCCGCCTATGAGAGTTATGTGAACACCAGATTTGAGCAGGAGAGCAAGGGAAAAGACTATGTGAGAACTTATGAAAACAGCACCGGATATTATGCGTACAATCCAACGGGAACTCTGAGGGTTGTTTTTAGGCAGGTGTCTGACAACACCACCTATAAGGCAAACTTTGTAGATGCCTTTGGAGAAAACCAGCAGGCTTCTAACTTTGTACAGGTGGACCAAAATTCACTACAGATGCATCAGGTGGAAGGTTCCTGGGATCAAAGTACCAACACCTATCAGTGGTATGGAACTTTGGCAAAGGTGACGGAAAAAGTACCTGCGTCGGAGCTGCATCCCAATTATGAATTCACCGGTTGGTATATGGAGATGGATGCCTATGGCAACGGAACCGGAGCAAAGATTGCAAATCTGGAGGATGATTTGCGTCAGCATCAGCAGGATGTCACTTATTACGCCGGATGGAAGTATATCGAACCGGAAAAGCCGGAGCCACCGGAGGAACTTCCAGAGACCGGAGGAATGGGAAATTGGATTTATCTGGCTGGCGGTGGACTGATGGTATTGGCTTTATTTTTTAAAAGAAAAGGAGAGATCATATGAGATATGGAAAAAAACTTCTTGCATTGATATTAGGCTTTGTGCTTTTGTTGGGAGGGGCGATGACAACCTCTGCACAGGAAGCACAGGCATCTGTTACGGTAAAGGGATTGTCCGGCACCACCACAGAAATTCGTCTTTATAAAATGATTGGTCTGGATGAAACTCAGAACAATTGGGTAGTGGAACAGTGGGCGAAGAATTATGTAAAGGTGGACGAAAAAGGACAGTACAGTTATGACTTAAGTCAGGTCAGTGTGCCGGCGAAACCTACAGACAGCAAAACCACGTCAGAAACACAGGTGACTTTTTCAGGCCTTGATATGGGCGCGTATCTGATTACGGTAGTGGATACCACAGGGGTTACAACCTACAACAATGGTGTGGCAACTACCTATGAGTACAACGAAGAAAGTGGATTGATTCAGCCGAAACAGGCAGAGATTTTTGCAAAGTCCTTTGGAAGTAAAACAGAAAAGACCCAGACAGAGGAGGCCGGAGTGGCAGATGATGCAGTGGTGGAAGTTGGAAGTGTAATCTCCTACGAAATCTCTACTGTGATTCCGTACTTTGATGGGGAGGACGATACCTTCTGGATTAGCGATACATTGACAGGAGCTACCTATAACAATGATGCGGTGGCCATGATTGGCAATCAGGTGGTATTTGATAAAGACAGCTTAAAGACAGACGCTACGAAAACAGAATCGGAAACTTTCCGATATGATATGTCTTCCTTGTTGGAAGGAAATCAATATGCAGGTCAGACCTTGCGCCTGGTGTATACAGCCACCGTACTTGGGGCGGATCAGGTGACAAACGTGGCATCGGCTTCCAACAATCCTCAGGGAAATATGCCAACTACAGTAGTTTATACCGGAAAGGCAACCATCACGAAATATGGGGAAGACAAGGAAAAACTCTCAGGGGCTAAATTCATTCTCTTTTGTGAGAGAGATGCAAAGATTCAGTACGCAGTGATTGAAAATGGATATCTAAAGAGTTGGACCACAGATAAAAAGAAAGCATCTCAGGTGACAACGGACAAAAATGGTGTGGCCGTGATTAAGGGCCTGAATGTGGGAAGCTATTATGTGGAAGAAACTCAGGCACCGAAGGGATATTCCGTGGCAAATCCGGAAAGTTTCAAAGGTAACTTTTACGCCGGAAAAATCGAAATTGAAAAATTGGTAAAAGACAAAGAAGTATTGGTAGAAGGCAAAACTTCTGTGACGGACTCAAAACTTATGGTACTGCCGTCTACCGGTGGTATGGGAACCACAATCTTTTTCATCGGGGGAGCAACGCTTGCTTGTATTGGTGCCGGGGGATATCTGGTTTTAAAGAAAAAGAATGAAAAAGTGGCATAAAGCAGTTGCACTTTTATTTTTTTGTACAGGAGTTATTATTTTTTCCTATCCTTGGGTGGCAGGAAAGTGGAATGCCTATCGCCAATCAAGGGTTATGAAGGTTTACGATACAAATGTCCAAAAGCAACTTTCCGAGAAGGAACGTAAACAGTTTTGGAAAAATGCGGTTTCCTATAACAAAAATCTTAGTGAAAATCAAAAGGACTATGAAGAGGAATTGTCTATGAGCGAGGATGGGATGATGGGGTATCTTTGGATTCCAAAGATTGATTCCAGACTTCCCATCTATCATGGGACAGAGGAAGAGGTACTGCAAAAAGGTGTTGGGCATTTGAAGAAAAGTCATCTTCCGGTGGGAGGCAAGGGAAGTCATTGTGTCCTAACCGGACATAGGGGACTGCCTTCTGCAGTTTTATTTTCAAAGCTGGATGAAATGGAAAAGGGGGATGTGTTTTATCTGAATGTATTGGATAAAACACTGGCCTATCAGGTGAAAAACATATATCCCATGGTGGATAAATCAGATAAAGAGACCATTGAGCAGTTGATTGCGCCAAAGCAGAATAAAGATTTGGTAACGCTGATTACCTGTACACCCTATGGGGTGAATACCCATCGGTTAATGGTTCGGGGAGAGAGGATTCCCTATGAAAATACAACGGAAGAAACCGTAAATGAAGAGCAAAGTACAAAGGGTGTCATAAGGGCTCTGGGATTGATAGGAGCCGTAGTAATCATTGGAGGTTTCGTGAGGATGAAGACATTGGGAGTCTTATTGCTTTGTAGTGTGTTGGGAGTGGGGACTTTTTGCGGCAGCGCCCAGGCGAAAGGGACGCTGGAAATCCAAAAGGAAAACACCTTAACCATCAACACAGAGGCGGAAGTGGAAAATCTGAAGGTGGATATCTATCTGGTGGAGGATTGTACTGCTGTGGAAAAGGCTGTGGAATTTGCAGGGGATGAAAAGCCTCTTATGACAGTGGAGTTAAAGAAGGGACAAAAGAAGGTGGAGGGACTGGCAGACGGATGTTATCTTTTGATTCCGGAGAAAACAGAAGCGTATCGTTTCTCACCCCAGATGGTGGCCTTGCCGGTTTGTCATATTGATAAGGTGGGAGCGGAAAAATGGAGTGATAAGGGATATGTCTACTTAAAATATGAAAAGATAAAAAATGTGAAATCACCCAAGACCGGAGAAACAAGAAACTGGCTGCAGTGGATTCTGCAGCCGGTATTTCTTACATATTGAAACGTTTTTGTAATTCACCCCAGACCTGTCTTCCGCGGAAGACGCAGGCACCGATAAAAGTAATCACACTTATCATCAGACATAAAACCCAAAGGAAAGGGATGGTGTGTTTCATAAACAGAAACACCAGGTAGGGAAGTGCTCCTACCAAAACGTTGCAAAGCAGGTAAACCATAGCGTTGGAGGCTCTGTCTACCAGAATTAATATAAAGTTGGTAACCAGAGTGCCAATACAGATAATAGGAATAATAAAATCGGTAATTACCATAGTATGATGCGTCCAGTAACCGGAGAACAACAGTAGCAATGAGATAATCAATGCCACCTCTGTCACCACCTTGGAAGGGCTGAAGTAGTTGCGGAATAATTTTATAATTCCAAATTCAAAGGCTAACAGCCAAAGGGTAACGATAACACTCCAATGGACTCCTGCCTGCAAATCAAGAAGAAAATCCAGTGCCAGAGAAACGATGACAAGGGACAGAACAATGAACAGCTGAAGCTTGTACAAAACAGATTCTTTTTTCAGGGTCTCCTGATAGGGCCAATGGTTTTCTGTGGATTCACCGCTGAGACGGTTCTGACAGATAGGGCACTTGGAATTGGTGCCTCCTACTGTAATGTTGCAATATGGACAAGTTTTCATTAGCGAATCACCTCCGTTGCATAAACTTTTATTTCCACACCCTGGCTGGTGAGATTCCGAACAAAATCCTTTAACACACCGGTGTTAGAGTAAGGAGAGGTGACTCCTAAGGTCAGAACTCCGTTATAGCTGGAAACCGTAGAAAACAAATTGCTGGAACTACAGAATGCACTGTAATTTTCAATATATGGCTGTAAAGCTTCTGCGGGTTTTTGTACACCTAAGTTGGAGAGAACCATGGACACGTTTTTGTCCTGGGCTCTGGAACAATATTTTACCACCGGTTGCTTGATGAACAGAGGAACCGCCTTTACTGCCATGACATTTTCCATATGCTCGTAGGAATCCATCTGTGCCATAATTTTTTCGGGCGTCAGGTTGTCTTTTAAACGGGCATCAAATTCTTTTGCCAACTCCTCCACAGTGATGTCGGCGTCAAAGATGTGGCTGACATTTACATTGTTGAAAAAGTTTCTGGAGGTGTTGGAAGGATAGTAATTTCTCAGGTTTACCGGCATGGAAATGGTGACCGGTTGTTTCTTTGCCAGAGAAGGCATATCCTCCTTGATTGCCATCATAAACAGAGCACCTAAATAGCTGGTGAGAGAAACCCCTATGGCTTTTGCCTTAGGAAGCATCTGGTCTACCGGCATCTGAATCTCAAAAAACTGGAGCTGGTCATAAGGAAGACGAAGTCCCCCGGGATGATAGGCTTTCTTTAATGGTGCCTGAGCCTTTCCATCTTTATTGTAAAATTGTTTAAAACTGTCCTCTGTCAAATCATCTGCGGAAGCACCGCTGTTGGTGACGATGGAGGCGAATTTGTCTTTATGTACAAGATTGAGATAATTTGCCACTAAAAGATTTAAAAATTCCAAGGCTCCGGTTCCGTCACTTAAAGCGTGGAACAAATCTAAATTAATACGTTTTCCGTAGTAGGAAACCTGATAATGAAGGTTTTTGCTACGTCCCGGAGCATAAAGTCTGGGGCAGACCCGACCGGTTTCCTCTTTGACCACAGGGGTAATGTGGGTCTCCTCCATATAGTGCCAGAAGATACCTCTGCGGATGCGTACCTGAAACTGTGGGCGGATATGGATGGTTTCTAACAGAGCTTCCTGTAGAAGTGCAGGGTCAATTGCCGTGGTAAGCGTGCAGGACACTCTAAGGGTTCTTGTATCCCGGTTGCCACAGGTGGCCAGGAAAACCTTTGCCACGTTGTCAACCTGATACCAGTTGTTTTGATTCATAAAGTTGCGTACCTTTCTTTAGTATAATTCCTTTTGTATAAATGCAGCGGCGTCTTTGATGGCCTGAGCGGACATAGGCAGGGGCATTTGTTGGAATACGTGCCATCCGTCAGGAAAACTTTGAAACGTCACCGGACTATTTTCTTTTATAAGTTTTTCATATAGTTTTTTGCTGTCATCATAGAGAATTTCATTTTCCCCCACCTGAATCAGTATCGGTGGAAATCCGGACAAATCCCCGAAGAGAGGACTGTATTTTGCATCTGAAAAATCGCTGTCTGCAGGGGCAAAAGCGTTTCGCACCGTAATGATATAGTCGTAGGTCAAAATCGGGTCATTCTCCCGCCTGGTTTGGTAGGATTCAGAGGTGGCAGTCATATCTGTCCAGGGGCTGAATAAAACCGCAGCCCGGGGAAGCTTCCGTTCCTGCTCCTTTAAGGCCAAGAGAATTTCTAAGGTCAGGTTTCCCCCGGCAGAATCTCCTGCCAAAATCACCTGGTTGGCACCATAGCCCTGAAGCATCAGATAATCCCATACCTGCATGGCATCCTCAAAAGCCGCCGGATAGGGATGCTCCGGTGCCAGTCGGTATTCGTAGGACAGCACTTCAACACCGGCGTGAAGAGCCAGCTTGGCTCCCAAAATCCTGGCATAGCCCAGGGCACCGCTGGTGTAGCCGCCTCCGTGACTGTATAAAATTACATGTCTGGTCTCATGGGCAAAATCCGGTCGAATCCATTCTGCTTTTATATCACCGATGGAAAATTCCTCGGAGGACACGCCAATAGGCGGAGTGGCGACTTTGCCTGCCAACTCCAAGGAGTGACGTTCTCTCTTTAAATCCTCTGTTGTCAATTCGGTTTGTCCCACTTTTCTTTGATTGGCAGCCCGCAGGGCCTTCATCAAAGGGTCCATTTTGTTAAAATTCATATCATTTCTCCGAATGTCATAATATGGTATGTTTTACCACAGTTCTAATCTCTAGTTTACTACATATTACCCTAGTTATTCAATGGGCTTTAGAAAAAGAAAAATTATGAGTTTTTTACTTGATTCCGTAGTGTGGCTGACATATAGTAGAACTACATTGAGAAGGTGTGATGACAATGGAAATGGAGGCGTGATATATGTACTATATAGGGATAGATTTAGGCACATCAGCAGTGAAACTTTTATTGATGGATGCAGAAGGAAAAGTGGAAAAAATTGTATCCAAAGAGTATCCATTGATGTTTCCTAAGCCGGGATGGGCAGAGCAGAATCCCATAGACTGGTGGAAGCAGAGTGTCCTTGGGTTAAAAGAATTGACAGCAGAGATTGATAAAAGTGAAATCGGTGGTATCAGTTTTGGGGGACAGATGCACGGCCTTGTGATTTTAGATGAGAAGGATCAGGTGATTCGCCCGGCGATTCTTTGGAACGACGGACGGACCATAGAGGAGACAGATTTTCTCAATCAGGAGATTGGACGGGATAAACTGTCTCAGTGGACAGGAAATATCGCCTTTGCAGGTTTTACGGCCCCAAAGATTTTATGGCTGAAAAAACATGAGCCGGAGAATTTTAACCGAATCAGAAAGATTATGTTGCCGAAGGATTATCTGGCTTACCGGTTGACCGGAGTTTTTAGTACGGATTACTCCGATGCTTCCGGTATGCTCCTTTTGGATGTAAAGAACAAGTGCTGGTCCAAGGAGATGATGGAGATTTGCGGAGTCAGACAGGAGTGGTTGCCAAAACTTTACGAAAGCTATGAGATGACTGGGACTCTCCGGGAGGATGTGGCAAAGGAACTGGGATTCCCGAGTACCTGTAAAGTGGCAGCAGGAGCCGGAGACAATGCGGCGGCAGCAGTGGGAACCGGGACGGTAGGAACAGGAAAATGTAACATTTCCCTGGGAACCAGTGGAACTCTTTTTATTACCAGCGATGTATTTCAGGTGGATGAAAAGAATGCCTTGCACTCTTTCGACCACGCAGACGGCAATTACCATCTGATGGGCTGTATGCTTTGTGCCGCCAGTTGTAATAAGTGGTGGATGGAAGACATTCTGCATACCAAGGAGTATCAAGAGGAGCAGAAGGATATCGAAAATCTGGGAGAGAATCAGGTGTACTTTCTTCCTTATCTTATGGGAGAACGCTCTCCACACAATGACCCAAATGCCAGAGGTGCATTTATCGGAATGAGCCTTGCCACCCAGCGTGGGGATATGTTGCAGGCAGTATTGGAGGGAGTTGCCTATGGACTTAGGGACTCTTTGGAAGTGGCGAGAAAACAGGGAGTGGCTCCAAAGACCACCACTATCTGCGGCGGTGGAGCAAAGAGCCTTCTGTGGAGAAAAATTGTGGCAAACATTTTGAATATGGATGTGAGTACAGTGATGGTGGAGGAAGGTCCTGCCTACGGAGGAGCAATTTTAGCAGCGGTGGCTGACGGTAGATATGAATCGGTATCCCAGGCAGCGAATCAGATTGTAAAAATAAAGGACACCGTTTCTCCTGAAAAGGATTTGGTGGAGAAATATGAGAGAGGATATGAAAAGTATCGGGAACTTTATCCTGCTTTAAAAAATTTTATGGGACACATGTAGAGAATTGTGATAATATAAGAAAAAAGATGTAGGCAAATGGAGGAAGATGAAATGAAAAAGATAAAAAAGAATATGATTTTATTTAGTCTTACTTTGTTGTTGGCAGGAGTGATGATGGTTCTGGTAAAACAGGATGTATCTGCGGCAGATACTACACTTCCACAGGTGCAGGGAGTGAAGCAGACCCAGACCATAGCTTCCAGGGCGACAAGTGGTGTAAATGTTTCGTGGAATGCAGTGCAGCTGCCTTCCGAATATAGTGGTTATACGGTTTATTACAAGGTGGAATATCGTGAAGTAAAAACACCGGAGGCTACCTGGTCTACATCCAGCGATGCTTGGACCCAGACTACCAAATTTATTAGCGGATTAAGTGCAGGTAAAAGTTATCAGGTTCGGGTGAGTGCTTATGCCGCTAAGAGAGACAGTAGTAGCACATTCCCGCAATGGGATACGAAAGATATTGCCTCTGCATCTGCTCCAATTGAGGTGGTGACCGCCCCGGCTCAGGATTCCAAGTTTTCCTTTAAGCAGACCAAGGCAAGCGCAAATTCTGTAACGATCTCTTTTTCGGCAGTGACCGGAGCCAATTACTACGAGGTGGGTTATATGTCCAGCAATATGTCTTCCTATAAGACAGTGACTACCAATAAAACCACGGTGACTTTGAAAAAACTTTCAAAGAATACTCTGACGGATGTCTATGTTATTCCATGCAGAAAGTCGGACGCAGGGTATACAGCCAAGTCTTCTACCAAAGTTTCAGGAGAGGTTGCCTTAGTTCCAAGTAAGCCCAGTGTGAAATACGTTCGTGTGGACAAGAGCAAAAAAGAAATGAACATTTATCCGAAGGATAAGTCGGGACGTTATGCAGACGGATTCCAGTATCAGATTTATCGGGTATACAAGAATAAGAAGTTGGCAAGCAAAACATCGGAGAGAGGTTCCTATTATACCTAT
>JALELK010000113.1 GCA_022768745.1 Lachnospiraceae bacterium | reverse complement strand
ATCCGGATTTGATTATTTTACAGAACATTACATTTGCCAATGCAGCCTATGCCAGCGAAGTGTTGAAAAAGTTTGATTGTCCGATTTTGCTTTGGACATTGAGAGAGCCTGTGATTGATGGGGGAAGACTCCGTTTGAATTCACTTACAGGTGCTTACTCTGCGGCAAATGCCATCAAGTCATTCCACAAGGAGCCATTGAACTATATCTTTGGTGCCCCTGAGGAGGAACAAGTGGTGGCAAAGGTAAAGGCAACCATCCGGGCAGCAAAATTAAAGCATGATATGAAGCAGTTGAAGATGGCTGCTGTGGGACATACACCACAGGGATTTGGATTTGGACGTGCTTTGGATTTGGAAATGCTCCAGAACTTTGGAGTGACATTGGAGTCCATTGAGGCGAGAGAATTGATTGACGTTGCAAAGTCCTACACTGATGAAGAAGTGGAGGAGTATATGCAGGACGCTTCTTCAAGAATGTGTGGATTAGAGGCAACACCGGAAAAGAATCGCAAGGATTTTGCAAGATTATACAAGGCATACAAGGAATATGTGGTAAACAACCATATTGGTGCTTTGGCATCCCGTTGCTGGCCTGATTTCTTTACCGCTTTTGGTACACCGGTTTGTGCAGCCCTTGCCATGTTAAATGATTTAGGTGTGGCTGCCAGCTGTGAGGCAGATACCTACGGAGCACTTTCTATGTATTTGGGAATGCAGCTTACGGAAATGCCTACCTTCTTTGGAGATCCGGTTTCTATGGATGAGGGTGAAAACACCATTACCTTCTGGCATTGCGGCACAGCGGCATGTTCCCTTGCCCGTACAGATACAGGAGCCAAGGTAGACGTGCATTGTAACCGTAAGATTGGACCGACACTTGACTTTGGTTGCAAACCTTGTGAGAAGGTTACCATTTTCCGTATCGGAAAAGATAATGAAGGAAAATTCCGTTTCTTTATTGCAGAGGGTGAAGCATTAGACAAGCCAAAGCAGTTTAACGGGACCTCTGTGGTTGTAAAGACCAAGGCATCTGCAGAGCAGATTGTTTACGAAAGTGTTGAGGCCGGATGGGAACCGCACTTTGTAGTAGCTTACGGTGATGTGGCAGCAGAACTTGAAATTCTTGCTAATATGTTGAATATGGAAGTTCAGAAATACTAAAAAGGAAGTGTAGAGGGAATATATGATTCGTCATGTAGGAGCAAATATGGAGTCGGTTCGTAAAAAGAACCGCTCCACAATTTTAAAGTATCTCAATGATGGTGGACCATCTTCCAGAAAGGACTTGGCAGATGTTACCGGGTTGACCCCGGCGGCAGTGACACAGATTTGTACGGAGCTGTTAAGTGAGGGGATTCTCCAGGAGACCGGGATGAATGTGCAGAGCTCCGGAGCCGGGAGAAAAAAGATTTATCTGGATATCAACTATGATGTGGCATATGTGTTTGCCATTAATATTGAACCGGAATACACGGTGATTGCACTGAGTAATCTAAAGGGTGAACAGATTGAACTTCACAAAAGTCGTACCAAGACAGAGCTTCCTCCGGAGGAGTTTTTGAAGAAGGTTTCAGACCGATGTAAAGGGATAAAAGAAAAGCACCCTGAGGTGGCAGACAGAATTACCGCTGTAGGTGTGGGTATTACCGGTATTGTGGATACCCCGGAAGGAATCAGTCAGAAGGCCTATGGTATCTGGGATGAGCCTGTGAATGTGGGAAAGATTCTGGGAGAAAACCTGGATTTGCCGGTGTTTTTGGAAAATAACGTAAATGCCTTTGCCCTAGGGGAATTGTATTACGGAACCGGCAAGGAACATGACAATCTCATGGTCATCAAATGGGGTCCTGGTGTTGGATGTGCGATGATTATTGATCAGCAGATTTATGAGGGACGACACAACAAGGCGGCTGAGTTGGGACATTTTATTGTGGACCCGAAAGGGGCTAAGTGCAGTTGTGGCCGGAGAGGTTGTCTGGAGACTAAGATTTCTTATCAGGCGTTGAACCAGATTGTCTCTTTTGAGGAAGGAGAGTTTGGAAAGGCATACGAGAGCGTGGCGGCGGAAGGAAAGAAAAATCCTTTTGATGATGCCATTGATATTTTTGCCAGAAGTATTGTAAATTCAGCCACCATTATGGCGCCCAATCGAATTGTGATTATGGGAAGTCTTTTCAAAACCAAAACAGTGAGAGATAAGTTGATTGAGGCCTGCGGAAATTATGATGCGTCCTGGGGAGAGGGAAGAGTGGTGTACTCGGGACTGGCCAGTCGGGAAGGATACATCGGACCGGTGGCAATCTGTGCAAAACAACTTTTGTTCTAGGCGAAGTTATATTGACAAGCAAAATAAGAAAGAGTAATATTTCTGATGTGAGACAAGGGGGTCTTGAGCTATGGGTTCAAGACGCCCTTTTTTAAGTTGGTTTTCGATAAACAGCAAGATAGAAAGAGAGAAAAAAGATGAGTATTCATGAGGAATGTGGCGTTTTTGGTGTGATTAGTCCAAAGCCGGAAGATGTGGCAAGTATGGTGTACTATGGTTTATATGCCTTACAGCACAGGGGACAGGAAAGTTGTGGAATCGTGGTAAACGATGACGGAGTTTTCTCTTCCTACAAGGATATGGGATTGGTGAGCGATGTATTTTCCAGAGATGTGTTGGAACATTTCCCGGCAGGAAGAATGGCAGTGGGACATGTCCGCTATGGCACAACCGGAGCAACCACCAGAAATAACTGCCAGCCTATTGAGGTGAATCACCAGAAAGGCAAGATGGCTTTGGCCCATAACGGAAATTTGAGTAATGCCTTGGAACTCAGAGATAAGTTGGAACTGTCAGGAGCCATTTTCCACTCTACCAGTGACACGGAGACCATTGCCTATATGATTACCAGAGCAAGGCTTCATACCGGAAGCATTGAGGAGGCAGTGAGCGAAGCTATGGATTCCCTGGAGGGGGCATATTCCTTGGTGCTGATGTCTTCCACAAAGCTGATTGCAGTGAGAGATCCAAGAGGATTTCGCCCTCTGTGTTACGGACAGACGCCGGACGGAGGCTATGTGGTGGCATCGGAAAGCTGTGCGCTTCGGGCAGTGGGAGCAGAATTCGTCAGAGACATTTTGCCGGGAGAAATCCTGATTTTCAGCAAAAACGGTATTGAGTCCAGAAAAGAACACTGCGGACAAAAGGACAGAAAAATCTGTATTTTTGAGTACATCTATTTTGCCAGACCGGACTCTGTCATTGACGGAGCCTGCGTGCATTCCGCCAGACTTCGGGCCGGTGAAATTTTGGCAAAGCGCTATCCGGTGGATGCGGATGTGGTTATCGGCGTGCCGGACAGTGGTCTGGACGCGGCGCTGGGATATGCCAGGGAATCCGGTATTCCTTACGGAATCGGACTCATCAAAAATAAATACATAGGAAGAACCTTTATTGCACCGGGACAGGATGAGAGATTTGACAAGGTCAAGATTAAGCTTAGTCCGGTAAAGAGTGTGTTAGAAGGAAAGCGTGTGGTTTTGATTGATGATTCCATTGTCAGAGGAACCACCAGCAAGCGAATCGTCAAACTTCTTCGTGAGGCAGGAGCAACAGAGATTCATATCCGCATTTCCGCCCCGGCATTTTTGCATCCTTGCTACTATGGTACAGACATCGATTCTGAGGAGAATCTGATTGCCAATCATCACACACCGGAACAGATTGCAAAGATTCTTGGTGCCAACTCTTTAGGTTATCTGCCTCTTGAGGAGTTGAGCCAGTTGGTGGAACACGATGAATTTTGCGGCGCATGTTTTGATGGAGATTATCCTACGGAAATTCCTGCGGATACCAGAAAAGACAGGTTTGAAGGAAAAATATAAGACAGATTTATCGGCACAGTGTTGAAACTGTGCCGATTTTTTTATATGATTAGTATACCCATGAATGATTAGGAGGAAAAAATATGGCAAAGAGATTATATAAATCCAGCACCAACAAAGTAATTTGCGGTGTGTGCGGAGGACTGGGAGAATATTTTAACATCGATCCTGTGATTATCCGTCTGTTGATGGTTATCTTTTGTCTGGCAGGGGGAAGTGGAGTGATTGCATATATTATCGCGGCAATCATTATTCCCGGGGATGATACCGTTTAAAATTTAGGTAGGGTGATTGAAACGTGTTAGATTATGATGTGATTTTATTTGATTTGGATGGAACTTTGATAGATTCCGGTCCGGGGATTCTTAAATCTGCGGCTTATGCTTTGGAAAAACAGAATATTCATGTAGAGGATTTGACAGAACTGAACTGTTTTATAGGACCGCCACTGATGGACTCCTTTATGGATTTTTATCATATGACAGAGAAGGAAGCACGAAAGGCAGTGAAGGATTATCGTCAGCTATATTGTCAACAGGGAATGTATGACAATAAGGTTTATGAGGGGATTCCTCAGGTGTTAAAGGCGTTGAAGGATGCGGGGAAGACTTTGCTGGTCACCACATCCAAGCCGGAAGCACTGGCAAAACCCATTTTGGAAAAAGCGGGACTGGCAGGATACTTTGATTTGATTGCAGGGGCTTTGATGGACGAAACCAGAGGGAAAAAAAGCGAGGTAATCGCTTATGCTTTGGAGACTCTAGGTATATCCCGGCAGGATAGGAGACGAATGGTTCTGGTGGGAGATCGAAAATACGATGTGCTTGGAGCAAAGAGCCTGGACATTGATTGTATCGGTGTTTTGTACGGCTATGGTGACCGTGAGGAATTGGAAAATGCCGGAGCAAAATACATTGCCGCCTGTGAAGAAGAAATTACAGCGCTTTTATTGGGCTGATAAAAGATATTGGACTATAGCGCTTTTGCAGAGAGACTATTTAGCCGGAGAGGATATTGGTGCAGATTACAGAGATTACGGAGTTTGAGGACTCCCGTTTAGATATTTATACAAAATTTAAAGAGGTGCAACTGCTTCGCTACTTTGAACCGGCAGAGGGAGTTTTTGTTGCAGAAAGTCCGATGATTATTGAGAGGGCTTTGGATGCGGGATATGAACCTCTTTCCCTTTTGATGGAGCGAAGATATATTACAGGACAGGGGAAAGAACTGTTGGAACGGATTGGAGATGTTCCGGTATATGTGGCAGACTTGGACGTGATGACAAAACTCACCGGTTACCAGATTACCAGAGGAGTACTCTGTGCCATGAGGCGAAAACCACTCCCCACCGTAGCAGATGTCTGTGAAAATGCCCGGCGCATTGTGGTGTTGGAAGATGTGATGAATCCCACCAATGTGGGGGCTATTTTCCGTTCGGCGGCAGCTCTGGGCATGGATGGAATCGTACTCACCGCCGGATGTGCTGACCCCTTGTATCGGCGAGCAAGTCGGGTGGCTATGGGCACTACCTTTCAGATTCCCTGGACAGCACTTCCAAAGCACGAATCCTGGGACAGCACCTGTTTGGAGTTAAAATCCTTTGGTTACAAATTTGTGGCCATGGCTCTGCGGGACGACTCCATCTCTATTGATGATGAGGTTTTACACCGGGAACCGAAGCTTGCCATTGTAATGGGCACCGAAGGAGATGGCTTGCGCCCGGAGACCATTTCTGCCTGTGACTATACTGTCCGGATTCCTATGTCCCACAATGTGGATTCCCTAAATGTAGCCGCCGCCAGTGCAGTGGCCTTCTGGGAACTCAGCAAATAACATATGACCACAACTTTTCAGACCTGTGAGAGAACGTCTCTCCAGGTCTTTTTTGTATGCTTTTCTTGCGGCTGTATTTCCGTTCCTTCTGGGGACTTTCGGGAGCGGGGCTTCTTCAGGGGGGCAGCACTAAACCATCAGGAAAGAAAAAGGTCGCTTCGGTTCGCGTGTCTCTAAAAAGAGGAATTTGTTTTCAGCGATTAAAACTGTCTTTGCAAAGTTCGACAACCGCAGGATGATGTTCGTCTGCTGACAGATATGATTGCAGAGCAAATTAGAGATTCTTGGAACTTGGGTTTATCAGGCAACGAGGGTACAGGGATGTACCCGAAAGGCATAACCGCACCAGGACGGTGCGTTTATGCCGGTGCCAAGGAACAGTTTTATCCATAACTCCAAGTTCCTAGAATCTCTTATGCAGCGGGTGCTTAAATATCTGTCACAGACGGACACATCCTTGGCGGTAAAGTCGAAGCTGTGCAAAGAACAGTTTATGAAAAACAAATTCCTCTTTAAGAGACTCTGCGAATTCGCTTAAACTTTTCTTTCCTGATGGTTTAGTGCTACCCCCCTGAAGAAGCCCCGCCCCCGAAAGTCCCCAGAAAAAAGGCGGAGACACAGTCGCAAAAGAAGCGCACAGAAATGCCGCCGGTACACAGTTTTGTCACAGTTTCTTCAAATTTTTACCAATGATTTTACACAGTGGTTACATAAGTTTTGCCTAGAATATAGAAAAGGAATGGAGGACGGCTAAGTGTTTCAAAAAGTGTTTAACCGCTATGAGAAAAAGTATCTTTTAGCACCGGATGTGTATGAAGCGTTCAAGAGAGAATTGGATACATATATGGTGGAAGATGAGTATGGCTGGCATACTATCCGGAATGTGTATTTTGACACTGTGGATAATCAGTTGATTCGCACATCCATCGAAAAGCCGAAGTATAAAGAGAAGTTTCGGGTGAGATGTTACGGTGAACCTACAGAAGATGCCAAATGTTATCTGGAGATAAAAAAGAAGTATAAGGGGCTGGTGAATAAACGGAGAATCGGCCTTTCCATGGAGGAAGCCACGGCATATCTGTTTGAGGGGAAAGAGCCTCAGAAACAGGACCAGATTTTTCGGGAGATTGACTATTTTTTAAGTCGGTATCAGGTGGTGCCAAAGAGGTACATTGCCTATGACAGACTGGCTATGTACGGAAGAGAAGATGCCGAGTTTCGGGTTACTTTTGATGAAAATATCAGAAGTCGGGTACATAATTTGACGTTGCGTTTGGATGATGAGACGGAAGCGTTGCTGGAACCGGGATATAAATTGATGGAAGTAAAGGTTGGCGGTGCCATACCTCTTTGGTTTGTGGAACTGTTGTCAAAACATGAAATTTACAGTACATCATTTTCCAAGTATGGAAGATTTTACATGAGAGAAAATTTGAGAGAAAAAAAGAAGGAGATATAACAGGAGGAAAATATTATGTCAGATTTATTAACAAGTATGGATGCGTCTACCTTAGATGGAACCACCATATCACTTTCCACAGGAAGTGCGCTTTTGTATGCACTGGTGGCAGGCGTTTTGGGAGTGGTCATTGCTTTGACCTATATGAAAACAGGTAAGGTGTCAAAACACTTTGCCAGAACTTTGATTGTGTTACCGATTTTGGTGTGTGTGGTAATGCTGGCGGTGAATGGAAATCTGGGAGCTTCCGTGGCAGTGTTGGGAGCTTTTAGTTTGGTGCGATTCCGCTCTCTACAGGGTTCTTCCAGAGAAATCGGATTTATCTTTTTTGCCATGACGGTGGGAATTACCTGTAGCATAGGACATGTGGTGTTTGCCATTTTGATTACAGCCATTGTGTGCGGCATTCATTTTCTATTGCAAAAAATTCATTTTGGTGAGAGCAAAACAAGAGAAAAGGAACTGAAAATTACTATTCCGGAGAATTTGGATTACACAGGAATTTTTGATGATTTGTTTGAAAACTACACCACCTCTCATCAGCTGATGGCAGTGAAGACAACCAACATGGGAAGCATGTACGATTTAACCTATTACGTGGAAATGGAAGAGGAAGTGGAAAAGAAATTTATAGATGAGATTCGCTGTCGAAACGGAAATCTGACGGTACTTCTGGGCAGAAAAGATTACAATCCATTGGAGGTGTTATAAATGAAAAAGAAACTGGTACTGGCAATTCTTATGACAATGACAGTCAGCAGTGTATTTGCAGGCTGTGGAAATATTAACACATCGGTCATCTCTGATCCGGCAACGGAGCAATCCACGGAAAAAACCAAGAGCGGATTGGCTCTGATTACGGACTGGGAGACAAAGGCAAACATTACTCTAGGAAAAACCATCTCTGTGGATGGAGAGGGAGCAAAGGTCCCTGATAAGGTGATAAAAATAACAGAGGGCGGTGCCTATACTATTTCTGGAGAATCTCAGGACGCCTCCATCCTTGTGGATACGGAAGAGGATGTGAAGCTGATATTGGACGGCGTTACCATGACCAGCACCTCAGGTCCTGTGATATACGGAAAGCAGACAAAGAGCCTTTACGTGGAGACTACCGAGGGCTCCGAAAACACTCTCACCGACAGCTCCGATTATGAGACAGATGAAGATGGAAAGAGTGTGGGAAAGGCAGTAGTTTTCAGCAAAGATGATTTGGTGCTTTTGGGAAAGGGAACTTTGATTTTAAACGGAAACTACAAACATTGTATTGCGGGAAATGATTCCGTGTATTTTGAAGGTGGAACCTACCAGTTAAATACTACAGCAAAGGATGGAGTTCACGCCAATGATTTGATTGCAGTGGATGACGGAACTTTTACCATTGATGCTGTATCAGACTGTATGGAGTCGGAAGGAGACCTTATTATAAACGGCGGAACCATCACCGGAAACAGTGATGACGAAGGCCTGGAAGGAAAGGAAAAACTCACCATCAACGATGGAACCATTGACCTTCAGGTAGTGGACGACGGACTAAATGCGGGAAGTGCCATTTTAATTAAGGATGGAGAAATTACCATTCATACTTCTCAGGGGGATGCTATTGATTCCAACGGAAGCTTACAGGTGGATGGCGGAACCATCACAGCTTATGGCGGTTCTGTGCCGGAGGGCGGTCTGGATTGCGACAACGCTCAGGTGTTAATCAACGGTGGAACTATCGTGGTAGCCGGGGATGTGAACAGTTCCATCAGTGAAGACAGCAAACAGGTAAGCGTTTTGCTGGGACAGTATCAAAAGGGAGATACCATCAGTATCACCACAGAAAGTGGCGAGGAAGTACTGGGATTTACTTTAGAAGATGCCAAATCAAATATTGTGGTTTCTTCTCCTAAGTTCACTCAGGGTGAAACTTATAAAGTTTTAGTAAACGGAGAGGAAGACCAGAGCTTTACGGTGGATTCCACAGTGATTTCCGCCGGAGGAACCGCAGATGCCATGGGCGGAGGACCGGGAGGACAGATACCTCAGGGTGAGAAGCATCAGGGTCAGCCGGGAGACGGACAGATGCAGCCGGGAGGTGATGGTCAGAAAGAGCGTCCAAGCGGTCAGCCACCTCAGGGTGAGAAAGACAATTCGGCTGAGAAATAAGGTAATGGATTTTCAATCC
>JALELK010000097.1 GCA_022768745.1 Lachnospiraceae bacterium | reverse complement strand
TAGCGGATCAGGATTTACAAAAGAAGCATTATTGCATGGCACAGAGCAGTTTTTTATGGATGACACAAGTAGAAATGGCGAAGCCCATTATGGGATTGGGCTTTTTTTCGCAAAAACTGTGGCTGAAAAATATGGCGGAGGGATTAAACTTTCAAATTCTGAAAATACAGGTGGGGCGAGGGTAGAAATATTTTTCCTGAGTAGTCAAGAAACAAGCTAAATAGACCGCAATTAAGCTATGTAAAAGAAATTTTACATGCTTTTATCTAATATGTAAAAGCCTTTTGATAGACATTACAATAAATTAAAGTATTTAGAAATCCGTAGCATAAACTCGGCAGATGGGGTGCTGTCCCCACGTTCTATCCTGCCGACAGTTTTGGTGCTGAATCCGATAGCAGCGGCAAGGTCATCTTGGTAAATGCCACGCTGTTCTCGGATTTCTCGGATATTATTGGTAACCGCCATAAAAATCCCTTCTTTCGCATGAAGGAAGAGCAGATAATGCGTGATACATGATAAAGATGAAGCATTAAAGATAAAATTATTTTATGCCATTTCTATTGAATAACAGTTTAACGGATAGTTTTGCTGAAGTATCATATGCAATAAAAACAATGGCTTTGTTATGGAATCCGGCTCCGGAAGCTATTGATAGTAGGGGCGTAAAAATAAAGAGAAAGATATACTAAGAGACCATTTTCATTTTTCGAAACAGCAGATTAGAAAGAAGCACGCCTCAGATATGTAGAGATGTGTTTTTTTGAATAGAACCAAGTTAAATATGTTTAACTAGTCCTATTTAAAATTTTTAGTTTAATTAATTGCTTTTTGTTGAACTAGGTAGTAGAATTAGTACGAAAATATAGGGAATTTTGAACTAACAAGAGGTATAGTTAAAAAAAACATAATGAAATAGACTAAATTATATTTGGTATAAAAATACTAGAGATATTAGACTAACGAGTTAGGTAATTCAAAATAGCATAAAAAATTAAACTAAAGAAGAGAGGCGAAATGCGCAATGAATTTTGAGGAGATTTACAAAAACGTGCCAAAACCACATATTCCTGAAAAGTTACCTATTGAGCTTTCAGCGGCTTTGTATGATTGTGAAATAATAAAATTAATATCAAAGGCAAATAATGCAATGGGAGCATATAGAGGTTTTCTAATTAATACTATCAATCCGATGTTACTTATTTCGCCATTAATGTCACAAGAAGCAGTTCTTTCATCAAAGCTTGAGGGAACACATGCAACAATTGAAGATTTTATTAATTATGAAGCTGGAAATGAAGTCGCTGTATCTAAGGATGAAATGCAAGAAATAATGAACTATAGAACCGCATTGTTCTATGCTTTAGATAAAATGTCTACAATGTCCGATGAGTCAGAGGCAGGAAAACATAAGTTACCATTAAGCGTTCGATTAATTAAAGAAATGCACAAGATTCTATTGGATAATGTTAGAGGTAAGACGAAAAGTCCAGGAGAGTTCAAATCGGAGCAGAACTATATTGGTAATTCAAACGAGATTACATTTACGCCACTTCCACCAGAATTAACGTTGGATTATATGGCAAATTTGGAAAATTATATTCATTATGAGGATGTGGATCTACTAGTGCAGGCAGCATTATTGCATTGCCAGTTTGAGATGATTCATCCATTTAAGGATGGAAATGGGAGAATAGGAAGATTGTTAATTCCTTTGTTTTTGTATTATCGAGATATGTTGCCAGTTCCGACATTTTATATGAGTGCCTATTTCGAAAAGGATAGAAATCGATATCTTGAAAAACTGTCAGCAGTTTCCAAGGATAATGACTATGCAACGTGGATTAAGTACTTTTTGGAAGGTGTAATTGCGCAGGCTGAAATTAACACTATTAAGGCGAAAACAATGTTGGATATGTATAATAACTTTAAAGAAATATGCGTATCCGAAATGAGCTCCAAATATGCAATTATGCTTTTAGATGAAATATTTAAAAAGCCAATGTTTAAGGCTAAACAAGTTCAAGATGCGATACCGGGAAGTAAAGGGACTTTATATAACATGTTAGACGAATTTGTTGAAAAAGGAATCTTAAAGAAAGATGATAAGGTTAGAAATACAACTTATTTTTGTCCGGCAATTTTAACGTTATTATAGGTGAAATTAGATACCAAAGCGGAGAGAAGAAATAACTAACATTGTGAATGATGGGAGAGGGTTTGTATGAAAATATCATTTGCAACAACACTTAAAAATTACAATAAGAAAAACCTGCCAAAGGACATACTCACGGGAATTATTATTATGGCGGTTTCCATCCCTATTTCTATGGGGTATGCGCAGATAGCCGGACTTCCGGTGGTGTATGGATTGTATGGCTCGGTTTTTCCAATTATTTTATTTGCACTGTTTTCCACATCGCCCCAGTTTGTCTTTGGGGTGGATGCAGCGCCGGCAGCTCTGGTAGGGGCGGCACTTCTGAACTTGGGTATAGAGAGTGGCTCTGGGGAGGCTATGGCGGTGGTGCCGCTGTTTACCTTTTTTGTGGCGGTGTGGCTGTTTGCCTTTTATCTGATGAAGGCGGGAAAGCTGGTAAACTACATTTCGGCTCCGGTGATGGGCGGTTTTATCACTGGAATTTGCACCACCATTATCCTTATGCAGTTGCCGAAACTTATGGGTGGCACCGCAGGCACAGGAGAACTCTTGGAACTGGCGGAGCACTTATGGGAAACCGTACAAACCATAAATTTTCCGGCTCTGATTATGGGAATTGCGGCGCTTATCATTCTTCTGGTATCGAAAAAAATTGTGCCTAAATTTCCTATGGCGGTGGTGCTGATGGGAGTGGGAGCACTGTTTACCTATTTCGGTTCGGTTGCGGATTGGGCCATACCAACCTTGTCTGCAGTGGAACCGGGCATGCCAAAATGGAGCATACCGGATTTTACATCCGCCCGGCTTACCGATATAATTGTAATGAGTCTTTCTGTGGCGGTTGTGATTATGGCGGAGACTCTTCTGGCGGAAAATAATTTTGCCCAGAAAAACGGATATCGGATAGACGACAACCAGGAACTGTTAGCATTTTCGTTGGGAAACTTCGTGGCGGCATTTACAGGATGCTGCCCTATCAACGGCTCGGTATCCCGTACAGCTATGGGTGAGCAGTATGAGGGAAAGACGCAGCTCACCGGCATTGTAGCAGGCGTTGGTATGATGGCGGTGTTGCTTTTTGGTACCGGATTTATCGGATATCTGCCCATACCGGTGCTCACAGCTATAGTGATATCGGCACTTATGGGAGCTACAGAGTTTCATCTTGCAGCCAGACTCTGGAAGGTTAGTCGCACAGAATTTTTTATATTTGTGGGTGCCTTTGTGGGAGTGTTAATCCTGGGTACCATAAATGGTGTTTTGATAGGTATCATTCTCTCCTTTGCAGAGATGATTATTCGTACTTCAAAGCCCGCCAGATGTTTCCTGGGAGTGCAATCCGGTCACAGTCATTTTCGTGACATAGGGGAGAGTAGTCAGATACATCCCATAGAGGGTGTTATGATTTATCGGTTCAGTAGCAGTCTGTTTTTTGCCAATGCCCAGGTGCTTGTGCGGGACATTGAGGACAATATCAAACCTGACACCAAGGCGGTTATCATAGATGCGGGAGCTATTGGCAGTATTGATATCACAGCGGCAGATAGTCTGGCAATCCTTCACCGCAGTCTGAAGGAAAAAGGCATAAAGTTCTATCTGACAGAACACATTGCCGGCCTTAACGACCAGCTTCGGAAACTGGGGCTTGGTTATCTCATAGAGGAGGGTTGCGTCCGCAGAACCATACATATCGCACTAAAGGATATGGGAATCAACAGGCCTTATCCCCTTGAGGGAGGGGTGGACAATACCGCCCGAAGTGCTTCCAGAAAGAGGGCAGACAACCGGGTTCAGGAATTTGTCTGGGCCTTTGGTCAGGAGAGCGAGGACCAGATTGAAAAGCAGATACGCCTGCAGATTGAACAGTTGAAAAAGACAAAAGACGTGGAAGAACTTATGCACGGCCGTTGGTCGCACATGGAGGAACTGGACCAGGATGAGTGGCTGGAGCACCTGGAGGAACACTTAAAGGAGATTGTCAATATTTCCGGCAAGGATGAGCAGACTTTGGCGGCTCACTTTGAAGCTCACAGAAATGAGGTGCGGGAGCGCATTGCCAGAGAGCATCCGGAGTTGGCAGAGCGTTTTGACCAGAGACGTCATCTGTTGGATGAACATCTAAAGGAAAAGCGGCCGGAGGTGTATAAACTGGTGGAGAGACTGCGAAAAGAAGGACAGGAAAAGTAGACATTCAGGAGGAAGAATATATGAACAATCAGAATATAGATTATATAGGTGAACAGCTCAAGGCACTCACCGCAATTGCAAGCCCTACCGGGTTTACAAAAAAAGCCACAGATTATGTTTCGGAGCAGCTTACTGCTATGGGTTATGAGCCAAAACTTTCCAACAAGGGAAATATCAGTGTCACCCTTGGGGGAGAGGGAAGTCCGCTGGTACTGGCATCCCATGTAGATACCCTTGGAGCTATGGTGCGCTCCATAAAGGACAATGGTCGTCTGCGTCCTACTACATTGGGGGGACACCAGTGGAGTACCGCCGACGGGGAGAACTGTATGGTTTTCACCCGAGATGGAAGAATGTATACCGGTGTGGTATTAAACACAGAGCCTTCTGCTCATGTGGCAGATGAAAAAGTCGAGACAAAAGAAGAAAATATGGAAATTCTGTTGGATGAAAATGTAACGGATAAGGAACAGGTGCAGGCACTGGGAATTCAGACCGGAGACATCATTGCCATGGACCCGAGAACCGTCATCACTCCCAGCGGATACATAAAGAGCCGTTTCCTGGATGATAAACTCTCAGCGGCCATACTTCTTGGAATTGCACACTCGATTAAGGAAGAGGGCTGGAAGTTAAACCGCAAGGTCACTTTGCTTTTTACGGTATATGAGGAAGTGGGACACGGCGGCAGCTATGTGCCTGAGGACACGGAAGAAATGATTTCTGTGGATATGGGATGCGTAGGTGCTGACCTAGGGTGCACAGAGCATATGGTTTCTATATGTGCAAAGGATTCCGGCGGACCATACAATTACCAACTGGTTACCGCCTTATCTGAGATTGCAAAAAAAGAGAACCTGGAATATGCTATTGACGTATATCCCCATTATGGTTCAGATGTGGAGGCCACATTGCACAGCGGATACGATATACGCCATGGTCTTATCGGACCGGGAGTATATGCATCCCACAACTATGAGCGTTCTCACATGGATGGGGTGAAAAACACATACAAACTTTTGGAAAAATATATTACAGAATAAATCCACAGGATGGAGGAATTTTTATGAAAAGCACACTAATAAAGGATACTACCAAATCTGAGCGAATTCAGATGATAAAACAATGGGAAGAAACAGAGGGCTGTGAAAGCAGTGGAATAGACCTTATGACATATTTTAAGGACTACATTGACGGAGTCAAGGAAATAGCAGAGGTAAATGCGGAGTTCCAGGCAGGATATATATCAGAAATACCGGACGAGGATTAAAATAAGTGAGTTAAAAGGAGATAGAATTATGCCTTGTACAACAATACTTGTAGGAAAAAAAGCCAGTTTTGACGGCTCAACTATGATAGCCAGAAATGATGATTCCCCTTCAGGACAGTACACACCAAAGAAGTTCGTGGTGGTTCAACCGACAGAGCAGCCCACTCTGTATAAATCGGTGCTTTCCCATGTGGAAGTACCATTGCCGGAGAACCCTATGAGATACACTTCTGTGCCAAACGCAGTGGCAGGGGAGGGAATCTGGGCAGCCAGCGGAGTGAATGAGACCAATGTGGCAATGACAGCTACGGAGACCATTACATCCAATCCCCGGGTGTTAGGAGCAGACCCCTTGGTGGAATATCAGCCGGCAGAAGGAGATAAAAAGGAAATTCCCGGAGGCCTTGGAGAGGAGGACTTTGTCAGTATTGTTCTCCCGTACATACACAGCGCCAGAGAAGGTGTGCAGAGACTGGGGAGTCTGTTGGAGCAGTATGGAACTTATGAGATGAACGGTATGGCATTTCAGGATTCGGATGAGATTTGGTGGTTGGAGACCATTGGGGGTCATCACTGGATTGCAAGACGAGTGCCGGATGATGTTTATGTGGTAATGCCAAACCAACTGGGAATAGATACCTTTGATTTGGAGGATGCATTGACGGAGCAAAAAGAGTTTATGTGTTCCCCGGATATGAGGTCTTTTATAGAGGAAAATCATCTGGATTTGTCCTTTGATGGCAAGAATAATCCACGGGATATGTTTGGAAGTCATGACGATGCGGACCATGTATATAACACACCCCGAGCTTGGTATATGCTGCGCTATTTCAATCCCCATTCAAAGGTTTGGGATGGCACATCAGCAGAATTTAGCCCAAGTTCGGATGATTTGCCTTGGTGTATGGTTCCGGAGAAAAAGGTGACGGTGGAGGATGTGAAATATGTGTTGTCCTCCCATTATCAGGGAACACCATATGACCCTTATGCATCCTATGGGGATTCTTCTATGAAGGGAGCCTATCGTTCTATTGGTGTAAACAGGACAGATTTTCTGTCAGTGATACAGATGCGCCCGGGATATGAAACAGACAACGGAACTCTTCAGTGGGTGGCTTTCGCCTCCAATGCATTTAACGTGCTGGTGCCGTTTTATGCAGATGTGGATGAAACTCCCGGGTATCTTTCCAATACTACAGCAGAAGTCACCACAGAAAACTTCTATTGGGCAAGCAGGATGATTGCGGCTATGACAGATGCCTCTTACGATAAGTCTGTTTTCCACATGGAACGCTATCAGGAGAGCGTGATGTCAAAGGGTCATGCCCTTATCCGGCAGTACGACAAATTGCTGGAAGCAGAAACGGATGAGACTATGCGCGGTGTGTTAAAGCAGGAGGCAAATCAAAAAATTGCGGATATGTTAAAGAGAGAAACCCAGGCTACTTTGGATAAGGTTTTGTATGAATTGTCAAATACTATGAAAAATGCTTATTCCAGATCAGATGCCTAGGGCAGATGACCATACTTCATTCAGGTGTGGTCATTTTTCTATATGCTATATCTTTCATAGATTTTACATAAGAACACAGTTAGATTTTACATTGCGTATATAAAATATATTTGGCGTAGTAGGTCAATAGGGAGAGGGATAGAGGATGAACAAAGAAAAAAAGGATTGTTATACCAACAGAGAATTGTCGTGGCTTTCGTTTAATGAAAGGGTGTTAGATGAGGCTGCTAATGCCAGAGTACCATTGGCAGAGCGCTTAACTTTTGCTTCAATTTACCAGACAAATCTGGATGAATTCTATATGGTCAGAGTGGGGACTCTCATGACCCAGATGAACTCAAAAGAGAAAATCATCGAGAATAAAACCGGGATGAGTAGCGAGGAACAGGTCTGTGCAATTTTAAAACGGACCAAGGAACTGGAAGCAAAGAAAACAGAAATCTATAACCGGTTAATGGAAGAACTGGAACCTCAAGGCATACATATTATTAATTTTAATAAACTGTCCAGTGAGGAAGGAAAAGAACTGGAAAAGTATTTTGACAACCAGATTGCTCCTTTCCTGTCTCCGATGATTATAGGGAAGCATCATCCTTTTCCATTTTTGAATAACAAGCAGCTCTATGCAGTTGTGTTGTTAAAAACTCCTAAGGGAAAAAGCAGAATCGGAATCGTTCCGTGTTCAAATATGGTATTTAAACGGCTGATTGAAATACCAACCAGACCGGGAACCTATATGCTCTCGGAGGAATTAATTCTGCATTTTGTTTCAAAATTATATGTCAATAACACCATTCGTGAAAAGGCGATTATGCGTGTTACACGAAATGCGGATATTGATGAAACAGAAATTTATGACGAGGATCTGGACTACAGAGGTGTCATGGAGCATCTGATTAAACAGAGAAACAGGTTGGCACCGGTCCGGGTGGAACTCAGCAGAAAAATCAATGACAAAGCCAAGATGGAACTTTCCAATTATCTTGAGATAGGAACCGACCATTTCATCAACGTGGAAACCCCACTGGATATGTCCTTTGTCTTCCAGATTCAAAATCGACTGAGTGTAAAACCGGAGCTGTTTTATGAAAAACGACAGCCAAGAAATTCAGCAGCCATTGATTTGAAAAGCAGTATCATCTCCCAGGTTGAGAGAAAAGATGTGCTGTTGTCTTATCCCTTTGAATCCATGAAGCCTTTCATCCGATTACTGGAGGAGGCCGCAGTAGATGACAGAGTTGTCTCCATCAAAATGACTCTTTACCGGGTGGCAGAGAGAAGTAAAATCATTGATGCACTGGTAGATGCAGCGGAGAACGGGAAAGAAGTGGTGGTATTAATCGAGCTGAGAGCCCGGTTTGATGAGGGAAATAATATCGAAGTATCAAAGCGGTTGGAAGACGCCGGATGTCAGATTTTATATGGTCTGAACAACTATAAAGTGCATTCCAAATTGTGCCTGATAACCAGGACAGATGCTGTCAGAAACTTCTCTTATATTACCCAGATTGGCACGGGAAATTATAATGAAAAGACAGCCACTCTGTACACGGATTTGTCTCTTATGACCGCAAATCAGGCTATCGGAGCGGAAGCAGCCAGAGTTTTTGCCGCTTTGCAAAAGGGCGAGACCCTGAAGGAAACCACAGATTTGTTAGTGGCACCAAGGTGCTTGCAAAATAAGGTGATAGATTTGTTCGATGAACAGATTCAATTTGCCAAAGAGCATAAGAAAGGTTACATAGGAATCAAAATCAATTCTCTGACAGACAAGGTTCTGATTGAAAAAATCATTGAGGCCAGTCAAGCAGGCGTTAAGATTGATTTGATTGTACGTGGTATATGTTGCCTCCGTCCAAAGGTGCCGGGTTTGACAGACAATGTGAGAGTGATTAGCATTGTGGGAAGATTTTTGGAACACTCCAGAATCTATATTTTCGGACCGGTTTCCAGACAAAAGATTTATATTGCCTCAGCAGATTTTATGACCCGTAATACCCTAAGGAGAGTGGAAGTTGCCACACCGATTTATAACAGAAGACTCAAGAGAAGACTTTGGGATATGTTTAAAACCATGTTGCAGGATGATGAAAAGGGAAGAGAACAGGATGCAGAGGGAATCTATCACTCCAGAACGATAAATGAAGAGCCTTTGGATTCTCAGGAGTACTTTTATGAGCAGGCCTACGCAAATCAGAGGAATTAATCTAGGAGGATATTTGAGTTGGATATTGTTGAAATTTTAAAAGCGGTACTTTTTGGTATCGTGGAGGGAGTTACTGAGTGGCTTCCTATCAGCAGTACCGGACATATGATCTTGTTAAATGAATTCGTGAAACTGAGAGTGTCCGATGCATTTTACAGTATGTTTGAGGTGGTCATTCAATTGGGCGCAATACTTGCAGTTGTAGTTTTGTTCTGGAATCAGATTTGGCCATTTGGAAAGAAAAATAACCGGGAACCATTGGCAAAATCCGGTGTTGGTGCCTATGTTAAATGGGATATTTTTAAACTGTGGTTCCATATTTTGGTATCCTGTGTGCCGGCGGCTATTGTAGGAATTTTGTTTGACAGTGTTTTTGAAGCATGGTTTTACAATTACCAGACCGTTGCCATCATGCTGATTTTATTCGGTATTGCGTTTATTGTGATTGAGAATCAACATAAAGGAAAGAAGGCAAGGGTAACTTCCATTGAGGAGATTGATTACCGTCTGGCATTCTGGATTGGTATCTTTCAGTTGATTGCAGCCATTTTCCCTGGGACTTCCCGTTCCGGAGCCACGATTGTAGGAGCATTGCTTTTGGGAGTATCCAGAACCGTTGCCGCAGAATACACATTCTTCCTGGCAATTCCGGTTATGTTTGGTGCCAGTCTGCTAAAGGGAGTAAAGTTTTTGACAGAGTCCTCTCTGGCTCCCGGAGAAGGAACCATTCTTGTGGTAGGTATGGTTGTGGCATTTGCAGTATCTATGTTGGTGATTAAGTTCCTGATGGGATATATCAAGAAGCATGACTTTAAAGTGTTTGGTTGGTATCGTATTGTGTTAGGTGCCGTTGTGCTTCTCTGCGGACTCATTGGGGTTATTTAAGGGAAAGATGCTAATTGACTTTTTTGTAAATGGATGATAAGATACGAGACGAAACCGCCTGGAAAGGCGGCTTTGTTTTGACTATAGGTTAGTAAAAACTAACGACAATAAGTATTGTGCAACTGACAAAAAAGAAAAGGTGAATAGCAGTCGATGATAAAGAAAAGATTGATAGGTCTGGTGCCGGAATCAAAAAAATACATAGTGGCAAATGTGCTGTTTCAGTGGATTTCTCTGTGTTGTAACGTGGTGTTGATTTGCACCATAGCCGGTGTACTAAATCGTTTGATGGCAAAGGAAACTGTGGCGTACGGAAGGAGCCTTCTGATTATTTTGGTGGCGGTGGGAATTCGTATCATTTGTGTGAAACTTGCCAACACAGCATCCTATTATGCATCAAAAAGAGTGAAGAGAAACTATGGATATAGAACAAAAGAGAATCCGGGAAAAAGAGACGGTAAGCCGTATGATAAAAATATATTGTCACGGAAATCACGGGACAAAAGGTGATGTGCTATGTGAAGAGTGCAAAGAACTTTGGGAATATGCCGGCACCAGAGTGGAACGATGCCCACACATAGAGACGAAAACCTTTTGCTCCAGTTGAAAAACTCATTGTTATCAACCCGAGATGAGAGAAAAAATCCGGGAAGTTATGAAATATTCAGGCCTAAGGATGATGTTTTGCTGCCCTGGGATGGCAATCAAGCATTTATTGGAAAAAATGAATTAGACAAATAGAGGGAGAATGTTTAATATGTATGATAAATGAATGAAAACTTGATAAAGGCGAAGAAATCATGAAGATATTAATTGTGATTAATGACTATATGAATTCCAGTAACGGGATGTGTATTTCCACCCAGCGCTTTGTGGGAGAATACAAAAAGATGGGGCATCAAGTCCGGATTGTGACCAACAACCGCTACGGAGAACAGGATTATCCTCTTGATGTGGTAAAGGTTCCGGTCTTCTCAGATATTATTGAAAAAGAGGGCTACACTTTTGCAAAGGTCAACCGTCAGGTAATCAGAAAAGCGGTGGAATGGGCGGATGTGGTTCATTTGGAGGATCCTTTTTTGGTTTGTCGGAGAGCCGGAATCGAGGCAAAGCGGATGAACAAGCCGGTGACAGGGACCTTTCATCTGTACCCGGAGAATATGACCTATGCGGTTCATATGGGACATGCCCATCTGATGAACTTCTGGTTTATGCGTCTGTTTTTAAAGAGCGTGTACAACCGTTGTGATTACATTAATTGTCCCACAGAAGAGGTGGCGAAGCGGCTGGAGAATTATAAAATCAAAAGCAAGCTGAAAGTGATTTCCAACGGCATCGACGACAAATTCCTTTTTCAGAAAAGAAACCGGGAGTTTGACGGAACACTTCGGGTGCTCAGTGTGGGCCGTTACGCTGTGGAAAAAAAACAGAAATTGTTGATAGAAGCCGTGGCAAAATGCAATCACCGGGATAACATACAGGTGACGCTGGCAGGAAAAGGTCCTCTCAGTGAAAAGTTACAAGAGTGTGCGGCGAAGTTAGGTGTGCAGGTGGAGTTTGGATTTTTGTCCCAGGAGCAGTTGAGAGAAAAAATGTTGGAATCGGATTTGTATGTCCACTGTGCAAATGTTGAGGTGGAAGGAATGTCCTGCATGGAGGCCTTTGCCTGCGGATGCGTTCCGGTTATCTCCAATGCCAGACTTTCCTCAACCAAGGATTTCGCCCTGCATAAAGAGAATCTCTTTCAAAACGGAAGTGCCAAAAGCCTTGCAGAAAAGATAGACTTTTTCTATGAGCATCCGGAAAAAATCGCAGAGCAGTCCAAAGAATATATGGAATATGGACAGATTCAGGGCGTGGAAATCTGCGGAGCAAAAATGATTGAGATGATGGAGCAGGCAATATCCGAAAGGAGTACAATATGTCAGGGGTAAAGGTATTATATATTTTGCTTTCCTATGTGCTTGGCTCCATTCTTTTTTCAGAACTTTCTGTACAGATGTTTCATCACAAGAGTCTGATGGAAATCAGTGCCAATCATAATCCGGGAGCATCCAATGCTTTCAGATACGGTGGAATTCCCTGTGGCATTGTGGCGGTTTTGGGGGACATAGCAAAAGGGTTCTTTCCGGTGTTCTTTTATGACAAAATCTTTGGTTGTCAGGATTTGGGACTTTCCCTTGTTATGATGGTAGTGGCCTTGGGACATGCCTATTCTCTCTTTTATCACTTCCGGGGTGGAATGTGTATCGCTGTGAGTTTTGGCATTATGATGGGACTGTTCCCACAAGTTTGTCCCCTGGTGGTTCTCATTGTTTTATACCTTTCCTTTTTGGTATTTCGCAAGGACAGCACCAGCATGGTAACTATGTTTGTATATAATTTGCTGGTCCTTATCTGCGCAGGATTATTTTTTTCTCATAGGCTCAGCGGACATATGTTTCTTGGAATTGTTTTTGTATCACTTCTCGTTTGCTTTCGCATGTGGAGAGACTTGACGGAAACAGAGCAGAAACGATTGCGAAGATTTAGGAAAAAGTAGATAATGATTTCAGATGAAAAGGAGAATGAAAATGAGCTTGATCAAAGGAATACATCACGTTTCTCTGACCTGTTGCGGAGAAGAGGAATACAAAAGGACAATTGATTTTTATAAAGAAGTGTTGGGCATACCGGTGGTGCGAACCTTCCAACGAGGCACTATGTTTGAAACCGGATCCGGCTTGATTGAAGTTTTCAATGACGGGGAGAAAGCGCTGCCTCAGGGCACTGTGAGACATTTTGCTCTGGATGCAGCGGATGTGGATGCCTGCGTAAAGGCCGTGACAGAGGCCGGATATGAAGTGTTTGTTCAGCCTAAGGATATTGAGATTCTGTCAGAACCGGTATTTCCAGCCAGAATCGCTTTCTGCAGAGGACCACTGGGAGAAGAAATCGAATTCTTCTGTGAAAAATAAAGGAGACTAAAGATATGGGATGTGTATATTTTGTCCGTCATGGTCAGACCATATGGAATGTGGAAAATAAAATATGCGGAGCTACGGATATTGGCTTGACGGAACAGGGTCATCAGCAGGCCATAGAGACAGGACACAAATTTTTGGAGCAACACATTCAGGCAGATGAAATCTTATATTCTCCTTTGATCCGGGCCAGAGATACGGCTCTTCATATCTCTGAAATCACCGGGATTCCAGCCAGAGAAGAGCTTCGCCTGAAGGAGCAGAACTTTGGAAAGTTTGAGTCTACGCCGAGAGATGGGGCGGAGTTTAAAAAGGCAAAAGGGGAATTTGTCACCAGGTACAAAGGGGGAGAGTCCATGCTTCATCTGGCACAACGGATTTATAATCTTTTGGATGAGGTGACAGCTTCAGATAAGACCTATATTCTGGTGGCCCACAATGGAATTTCCCGAGTGGTGCAGTCCTATTTTTATGAGATGACCAATCAGGAATATGCCAATTTTGGAGTGAAAAATTGCGCCATCATCAAATATGAATTTTAGAGGTCAAATATTGGTTGACAAATGGGATGTTTTTTCATTAAAATACAGCGGTAGGCATATGATAGAGGTATGATATGTTTGCCTTTCGGGGTGTGGCTCAGGTGGTAGAGCACTAGACTGGGGGTCTAGGGGTCGCAAGTTCAAGTCTTGTCACTCCGACGATAGGAAAGATTGTCTGTATGAGATTTACAGGCAGTCTTTTTTGCTTTATACACAAAACCGGAAAGATTGAGGAAATCAATGTTGTTTTTGAGGAAAAAAGGCATTATAATGGATGATAATATGATGTGGTTTTTGGATTATATGACGTGAAGTCTTTATGCATAGGAGAAAGGAGTTTAGAGATGGACAAAAAGAACAATAAGGGGAAGGTTATAATGATCACAGTGATACCGGGTGCTGTAGCTTTTGTGGTACTTGCCATACTGATCAGCATGGTTGCATTAGGAGTGCTGTCCGCAGTTGCAGCTATCGTGATTCTTCTTATATTGAGTGCGGCAGTTGTGGGACTGCTGATGAAGATTTTGACAGGGATGGTTGGTTGTTTTTCCGATGTCTCCAGTAACATCGAAAAGTTCGCAGAGGGTTCTGCAGAGATGGATTTAAAGAGCCATGTGAAAAATGAAGCCACCAGAGAGATGATAGAAAAGGTGGAAAAGCTGTTAAAGGATTTTGCAAAGGTGACCACCGGAGTAAAGGACGCTACCGAACACTTAGGTGAGGTTGTGACAGATTTCCAGGAGTCCTTTGAAGAGATGTCTGCTATGTCAGAAAACATTCACAGTGAGACAGGAAAGATTTATGACAATGCACAGAACCAGGCAGGAATGACAGAGGATGTGATTCAGAAAATCGGTTATCTGGGTACATCTATTGATACCATTGCCGGACAAATCGGTGATTTGACAGTCAGCGCTGATAATATGAAGGATTGCAACCAGACAGCGGATTCTATTATGCAGGATTTGGTAGAAATCAGCCGTGAAAACGGAGAGGCAGTAGAGAATATCAATCGTCAGACAGAGATTACAAACCAGTCTGTTCAGGAGATTATGGAGGCGGTTGACATTATTGCTTCCATTGCAGGTCAGACCAACTTGTTGGCGTTAAATGCCAGTATTGAGGCAGCCAGAGCAGGTGAGCAGGGTCGAGGCTTTGCAGTTGTAGCAGAGGAAATCGGACAGTTGGCAGAGCAGTCAAAGTCCTCATCTGCCAGAATCGGAGATGTGGTAAATTCTCTGATTCAGAATTCCAATGAGAGTGTAAATATCACCAAGCAGTTGGCAGATGCCTTTGAAGCCCAGAAGGTTAAGATTCATGAGACAGAAGAAATCTTCGGCAAGCTTAACACAGAGGTGGAGACGGTGAGCAATGCCATTGTGGAGATTGACAAGGAAGCCGGCTCTGCTAAGGAGTACGGTGATTCTATGCATGGACAGATTGTGGCATTGAAGGAGACTGTGGATAGCAATACCGCCAGTGTTGAAAATACCGTAAGTGAGTTGGACGGATTCGAGAAAGTGGTGGATAAGTGTATGAAAGCAACTGCCAGCATCGGAGATGTATCTGAGGAATTGGTGGGATATGTTTCTGTGATTTCTGAAAAGAAAGAAGAGTTCAACGGAAGAGCAGCGTCAGTAAAATAATATAGGATAGAAAGACGAAAGGACGGCTTCTTTATGGAGCCGTCTTTTTTTATGCAAAGTTATATTGCATATAATATTCAGCATTTTTGGGGGGAATCTTGCATATATGAAAAAAAGTGTATTATAATGGGTTAGAATCAACTAACTAAAGGAGGAACAACTATGATACGTACAAAGATAGAAGTAAAGGATATGGCTTGCGGAATGTGTGAATCCCATGTAAATGAAGCGGTTCGTAATGCCTTTCATGTAAAATCGGTAAAGAGCTCCCACACAAAATCATTGACAGAGATTACTTCGGAGGAGTCTTTGGATGAGGATAAATTGACAGAAGTCATTGCGGCAACCGGATATACACCGGGAAAAATCACTGTGGAAGAGTTTGAAAAAAAGGGATTATTCCATAGAAAATAAAAAATTTAAAAAAATTAGCACTCACCCTTGACAAGTGCTAACAATGGTGCTATAACATAATCAGAACAAAAGAAAAGGGGTTTTCCGAAAGGAAAGTTCCTAAACATTCCAGGTTCAAAGTTACAAAGTAATAAAGGTTTGTCGAAGGACAGAAGGGAAGGATGACTTATGTTAATGCCTAGTTTATTCAATGATAACTTTGATTTGATTGATCGTTTTTATCAGGATCCGTGGTTTGGATTTGATGATCGGGAGTTCAAAAACTTGGAAAAGAAGTTATACGGACACAGAGCAAAAAATGTGATGAGTACCGATATCAAAGAAAACGATAACGGATATGAGATGGAAATTGATCTTCCGGGCTTCTCAAAGGATGAAGTTACCGTGGAGCTGAACGAGGGTTATTTGACCATCAGCGCAGCTAAGGGATTGGATGAGAAGGAAGCGGAATCAGAGAAGGAAGCAAAGAAGCAGAATTATATCCGTCGCGAGCGATATAGTGGCTCCTGCCAGAGAAGTTTCTATGTTGGTGACAATCTGACACAGGAAGATATCAAAGCAAGCTTCAAGCACGGAATCTTAACTTTGAGTATTCCGAAGAAGGATGCAAAACAGGTTGAGACCAAAAAATATATAGCCATTGAGGGCTAATGATTTACCTGCCGGGGACTTGTTCCCCGGCTTTTTTGTTATAGTTTTTGAGAAAGAGAGAAGGTGGTTGTTATGGCAAAACGGGATTACTACGATGTGCTGGGTCTTGACAAAAGTGCCAGCGACCAGGAGATAAAAAAGGCATATCGAAGGCTGGCAAAAAAATATCATCCGGATATGAATCCAGGGGACGCAAATGCGGAGAAAATTTTTAAAGAGGTAACTGAGGCATACAATGTACTGTCAGATAAGGAAAAGAAGAAACTCTATGATCAGTTTGGTCATGCTGCCTTTGACGGAAGTATGGGAGAAAATCCTCAGGATGCGTACGAATATTTCCACAGAGGTTCAGATTTTGGTGGCGGATCCGGAGAATACTATTATAATGGAAATATGGATGACATCTTTGAAAATATGTTTGGTGATTTTTTCGCCGGAAGCAAAGATGTAAATGGAGAGATTACCATTTCCTTAAAAGAAGCAGCTTTGGGCTGTGAAAAGGTAATCCGAATGGGAAATGGCGGAAGTTCCACTTTGGCAGTGAAAGTCCCGGCAGGAATCGGTGAAGGTCAGACTATCCGGTTAAAGGGCAAGGGCAAAACCGACCGGAGAGGAAAGGCAGGAGATTTGTTGATACAGGTGCATGTTCGTCAGGACAAAACCTTCAAAAGAGAGGGAAACGATGTGTATGTGACCCAGTCTGTTCCATATACCACCGCGATTTTAGGCGGAGAAGTCAATGTGGCAACTTTGTACGGCACTGTGCGATGCAAGGTTCCGGCAGGCAGCCAGGCAGGAAGCAAACTGCGACTGAAAAACAAGGGAATTGTGTCTATGAAAAATAGAAAAGTTTACGGAGATGAGTATGTGGTCTTAAGTATTTCCGTACCAAAGCATATCTCAGAGCGGGAGAGAAATCTTTTGGAACAGTTGCGGGCTATGGAGGAAAGAAAAACGGCATGAGAACCAGAGAGGAAGCGTTAAAGTTTGGACTATCTTTTCCAAACACTTATCAGGAAGCACCTTTTCATGATGAAAACTGGCAGTTGGTCCGGGTGAAGGGAAGCAAAAAGGCTTTTCTTTGGACTTATGAGAGAGATGGATATATTAACCTCAATGTAAAAGTTGACCCGGAGTGGAGAGATTTTTGGAGAGGTGCTTATGATGCTGTGGTTCCCGGATATCACCAGAACAAAGAGCATTGGAACACCATTATTTTAGACGGCACCATTCCGGACAAAGATATAAAGAGGATGATAGGAGAGAGCTACGATTTAGTATGTGACAGCCCCACCAACCGCATATACGAGGCGGTGAAAAAGATTCCCAAAGGTCACGTGGCAACCTATGGCCGGGTGGCGGAGATGGCGGGAGACAAAAAGATGGCCAGAGCCGTGGGCAATGCCCTGCACAAAAATCCGGATCCTGACAACATTCCCTGTTTTCGTGTGGTGAATGCCAAGGGAGAACTGGCGGGAGAGTTTGCCTTTGGGGGAGCCGGGCAGCAGGCGAGGCTTTTAGAGGCAGACGGAGTGGAAGTAAAAAACGGAAAAGTAGATTTGGAAAAGTTCGGAATTTAATTATAGTTCCGGGCTTTTTCTTTGCCCTTTTTTAAGGTATAATAACAGTGGAATATTTTGGGTGAGGTAGATAACATGAAACAATATGATGTAATTATAATTGGAGCCGGTCCGGGAGGCATTTTCTCGGCATATGAATTGTTAAAACAGCAGGCAGATTTATCTGTAGCTGTGTTTGAGGCAGGTCATCCCTTGGAGCGACGCAAGTGTCCCATTGATGGAGAAAAGGTGAAAAACTGCATTCATTGCAATACCTGTTCTATTATGAGCGGATTTGGCGGAGCCGGAGCATTTTCTGACGGAAAATACAATATTACCAATGATTTTGGCGGAACTTTATATGAGCACATTGGCAAGAAAACTGCCACAGAATTGATGGAGTATGTGGATGAGATAAATCTTCGTTATGGCGGTGAGGGCACAAAGCTTTACTCTACGGCAGGCAGTGATTTTAAGAAAATCTGTATGCAAAATGGATTGAAGCTTTTGGATGCATCGGTTCGTCATCTTGGAACCGATATCAATTATATTGTGTTACAGAATCTTTATGATGATTTAAAAGACAGAGTGGACTTTTATTTTGATACCCCGGTGAAAGCTATGGAGCAGAGGGGAGACAACTGCTTCATTATCAAGACAGAGGATGAGGAGTATCAGGGCAAATACTGTATTGTTTCTGCAGGAAGAAGCGGAAGCAAGTGGATTGAACAGGTTTGTCACGATTTGGATATTTCAACACTTTCCAACCGTGTGGACATTGGTGTGCGAGTAGAACTTCCGGCGGTGATTTTCTCTGACCTGACAGACGAATTATACGAGAGCAAAATTGTCTACCGGACAAAGCAGTTTGAAGATGCGGTTCGTACTTTTTGTATGAATCCGAGAGGTGCTGTGGTTAGCGAGAACACCAACGGCATTGTCACAGTAAACGGACACAGCTACGAGGCAGAGGAGCTGAAGACAGAAAATACAAACTTTGCCCTTTTGGTAGCAAAGCATTTCTCTGAGCCTTTTAAGGACAGCAACGGATATGGTGAGAGCATTGCGAGACTTTCCAATATGTTGGGAGGCGGCGTGATTGTACAGCGCTTTGGTGATTTGGTTCGAGGAAGAAGAAGTACCAAGAGCCGTATGGAAGAGGGGCTGGTGACACCGACTTTAGATGCTACACCGGGAGATTTGAGTCTGGTTCTGCCAAAACGAATTTTGGACGGAATCATAGAGATGATTTATGCTTTGGATAAGATTGCACCGGGAACTGCCAACGACGATACACTTTTATACGGAGTGGAAGTCAAGTTTTACAATATGGAAGTTTCCGTGGATGAAAATCTGGAGTCAAAATATAAGGGGTTATATTTTATCGGAGACGGAAGCGGGGTAACCCATTCTCTGTCTCACGCTTCTGCCAGCGGCGTTTATGTGGCGAGAAACATTACGGGGAGTAACTAGTTTTTTACAGAAATTGTGGTAGGAAGAGAAGGCGATGGAAATGTTTGATTATGAGAAGAAACATCTTGAAATGCTTCGGGAGCATCTGGCTGAATGCACAGTTTTATTAAAGACAAACGGTAAGTTCCCTTTGCAGAAACCGGGAAAGGTTGCAGCATACGGAAGTGGTGTGAGACAGACCAGAAAAGGCGGCACCGGATCCGGAGAGGTGAACTCCCGCTTTTTTATCACTGTGGAGCAGGGATTAAAGGATGCCGGATTTGAAGTGACATCTGAGCAGTGGCTGGAGAGTTATGATGAGCTGAGACAAAAGGCCAAGGCACAGTTCCATAAGAATTTAAAGGCAGAGGCTAAGGCGGCTCATGCCAATGTTATGATGTATTCCATGGGAGCGGTTATGCCGGAACCGGAGTATGACCTGCCGCTTTCCTATGACAGCGATGTGGCGATTTATGTAGTGGGCAGAATCTGTGGAGAGGGTAGTGACCGAAAGCCCAAAAAGGGTGATTTATTGCTGACGGATTCCGAGATTCGGGATATTTTGGCTTTGAACAATGCATATGACAAGTTTATGCTGGTGTTAAATGTAGGTGGTCCTGTAGACCTGACACCGGTTATGGAAGTGGAGAATATACTGCTTCTCTCTCAGTTGGGAGTGGAGACAGGAAAGACCTTAGCAGACATTTTACTGGGGGAGGCAAACCCTTCCGGAAAACTTACCACCACCTGGGCTGGGGTGAATGATTATAATCCGGACATTGATTTCGGAAATATGGATGATACCTGCTATTATGAGGGGATCTATGTGGGATACCGCTACTTTGATTCTGTGGGAAAGAAACCTTTGTTTCCTTTTGGCTATGGATTGTCTTACACCTCATTTGAGATGGAAAAGGCATCGGTAACATTAGAAGGTGAGCAGGTAACAGCCTTTGTCAAGGTGACAAATACCGGTGAAGTTCCGGGAAAAGAAGTGGTTCAGGTTTATGTTTCAACTCCTGCAGGAGAATTGGATAAGGCATACCAGGATTTGGCGGGATTTGCCAAGACAGAGGAATTACAACCTATGGAATCCCAAGTTGTGGAAGTGGAATTTGGGCTTTCTCAGTTGGCATCCTACTCCCAGGAGAGAAAGGCTTACTTCTTGGACAAGGGAGATTATATCATCCGCGTGGGAAACAGTAGTGAAAATACTACCGTAGCAGGAATTATAGAGTTGGACGAGACAGTGGAGACAAAGAAAGTCCGCTCTATTATAGAAAAGAATGATTTTCAGGATAAAGTGTACGGGGGAAGATGTGAGGATAAAGCAGAATTTGACGGAATACCTCGCATCAAATTCAATGCCCGAAGCTTTGAGACTTGTCAGGTAAATTATGATGTGGAAGAGGAAATTCTTCCGGAAGTGGCAACGTTGACAGAGGATGAGCTGATTTCTTTGGGTGTGGGAGCCTTTGATCCCAAAGCACCTGCCATCAGTATTGTAGGCAATGCGGCTCAGTCTGTCTGCGGCGCAGCCGGTGAGACCAGTATGCTGGTAAAACAAAAGTACGGGACTTTAGTTATGGCAGACGGACCGGCGGGACTTCGCCTGGACCAAAGATTTTACCGGGATGAAAAGGGCGTACACTCTATCGGTGCAGCAGGATTTCCGGAGTCTGTGATGGAAATGATGCCAAAGGCAGTAAAACTTGGTATGAAGCTTTTAAACGGCAACGGAGAGAAATTGCCGGAGGGCGCACAGGTGGAATATCAGTATGCCACCGCCATCCCAATTGGCACAGGAATTGCCCAGAGCTGGAATACAGACTTTGCCAGATTGTGCGGAGATATTGTGGGAAATGAGATGGAACGGTTTGGAATTCATCTGTGGCTGGCTCCTGCACTGAACATTCACAGAAGCATCCTTTGCGGACGTAACTTTGAGTACTATTCTGAGGACCCTTTGATTAGCGGAAAATTTGCTGCTGCTCTGACCCAGGGTGTACAGAGTCATCCGGGATGCGGAACCACCATCAAGCATTTTGCAGCTAACAATCAGGAAAAGAACCGCCTGAATAATAACAGCAAACTCAGCGAGCGTGCACTTCGTGAGATTTATTTAAGAGGATTTGAGATTTGCGTCAGGGAGGCATCTCCTTGCGCCATTATGAGTTCCTATAACTTGATTAACGGAACCCACTCCTCTGAGACCAGGGGATTGATTACCGATTTCCTGCGGGCTGAAAACGGCTTTGATGGAATGGTAATGACAGACTGGGTGATGGATATGGCTCAGGCAGAAAAGAATCCGAAACACAGAGGAGCTTTGGCTGACAAGGTTGCAGAAGCCGGAGGGGATGTGTTTATGCCCGGCGGTAAAAAAGATTTTCAACGGATAAAAAAGGCATTACATAATGGTGAATTAAGCCATAAACAATTGGAAATCAATGGCAGCCATATGCTGAAAATGATTATGAGATTACAGAGACACTAAGAAGAGACAAGAGGAAGAAACAGGATGTACAGGGAGAAAGCTAAAATTTATCGAATTAGGATTCAAAACGCATTTACCATTCAAAATGTACTGCTGATGGCGGTGGGTATCTGTGTGGATGTCCTATTGCCAAAATTGCTGGATCTGTTACAGATACCTTTGTATCTGGACTGTATCGGTTGCCTTTTTGTAGGTATCATGGGAGGCTGGTTGCCGGGTATGTTTACCGCGTTGGCATCCAGTTGTATTGAGTATATAGGACAGCCTGTGGGTCCGGTATTTGGATTTCTTTCTGTTCTTATGGCCGGTTGTGCTGCCAGTATATCCAAGCGGGGATTGTTCCGAAAGAAGCGGGGCTTTGTCTATTTGTGGCTGTCAATGGTGGCAATCGGAGGTGTGGCTGGTTCTCTGATTGGATGGAATGTCTATGGAAGAAAGGTGGCTGTCAATATACCCGGAGCCATTGTTATGTGGTTTAGCAATAGGGGATTCAGTGACTTTGGAGCCCAGTTCGCCGGAGACATGATGATAGAAGTGGTGGATAAAACCATCACTGTACTGGTGGTGTTCTTATTGCTACAGGAGTATCCCAGAAAATGGAGAAACCTGTTGCCCTACAGTTATATTTACAAATGCACCGATGAGGAGTTGGAACAGGAGTACCAAAAGGATGTGCGACCATTCTGCGGAATATCTGTATATGACAAAATCATACAGATTAACAATTTGGCATTGGTGATTATGAGTTTGGTGGTTTCCATTTTCTGTATCTATACTTACAGAATGAATGTGTTCCCTCAGAACGGAGATGTGGCCAGATTCTATAACTATGTGGTAAATCTTTTCTCCGTGGAGTTGGTGGTTATCTTCTTGGTTTCCGCTTTGGTGAGTTGGAATGTGTACCATACTTTGGAGAAACCTATTCGTGGTATTGTAAATCAGAGTGTGTCCTTTTCAAAATCCAGACCGGAGGAGTGGTTAGATTCGCCGGAGTGGAAAAATCGAGTGGAAGTTGGCACCAACGATGAATTACAGGTTTTATACCAGACCATATGCCAGACCGAGATTGACGTGGTGAATAAGGTAGTGGACCTGATGGAAAAGAGCAGGGTGGAGAAGGAAAACATCGAACTTCAAAAGTCTGTGGAAATGTCCCGGTTGGAAAAACAGGTCCGAAGTGAGTTGGAAGAGATTCTGGCAGACGTTGGACTGGGAACCTGGAGTGTAACTTTGTATCAGGATCAGGCACCACGAATGGTGGCGGATGAACAGATGAAGAGACTTCTTGGGATAGAGGGTAAAAATCTCTCTCCGGAGGAGACTTACGACGCCTGGTTTTCAAACATTATGCCGGAGGATTTGGATAAGGTTTCCAAGTATCAGCAGGAAATGATTGAAAACGGAGATGCGGAGATTACCTATCGGTGGAATGATCCGGTCAAGGGAAAGGTGTATATCCGATGCGGAGGACATAGTGAGCATGTTCCGGGCAAGGGGCATCTTCTGAAGGGATATCACAGTGATGTCACTGCCCAGGTGAGAAAAGAAAAGGAGCAGAGAATACAGACCGATGCCTTTATAGCAGTTGCAGAGGAGTTCGATTACATCTTTTTTGCGGATTTGGACGCTAATACCATTCGGATTATTTATACTTCATCAAACGCCAGAACAAATGTGGTGGAATCTCTGGAAGTTGATAAACAGTATGACGCATTGTTTGCAAATTACGCTTCCAGATTTGTGAGAGCCGGAGAGAAAGAGGCATATCTGGCAAACAGTAACCGTCAGAAGGTTTCTGAGATGATGGAGAAATACGGAAGTTATTCCTTCCAGTACCGCACGGAGAAATCCAACAAAAACCGAAAGAATTACGAAGTACTGTACGCAAAGACCCAGAACCAGACCGGCAAAAATACGGTGATTATTGCTGCCAGATGCATCGATGAGATTATGAAACAGAATCAGAAGTTGGAACAGGCCTTAGAGGATGCCAAGCAGGCGAATGCGGCGAAAACCAGTTTTCTTTCCCGCATGTCCCACGATATCCGTACACCACTGAATGGTATTGTCGGATTTATTGAAATGGGCGAGCGACATGAAGATGATGTGGAGATGTTGAAGGAGAACCGTAAAAAGGCAAAGGTTGCGGCAAACCACCTGTTGTCTTTGATTAATGATGTTTTGGAACTTACAAAACTGGATGATACCAACGTGGATTTGGCCAGAGAGCCGTTCGATGCCAGGGAGTTGGTGGATGATGTTCTCACCATTGTTCGGGTGAGAGCTGTGGAAGCGGGAGTGTCATTGGAACAGGACAATTGTCCGGACATCAAACCGGGATGTTTCCTCTATGGCAGTCCGTTACATGTGAGACAGGTGTTCCTTAATATTTTTGACAATGCCATTAAATACAACCATCCCGGGGGAGTGGTAAAATGCAAAGCAAAAATGGTGTCAGAGGATGCGAAACATATGGTGTTCAGATGCACTATTTCAGATACCGGTGTGGGAATGAGCCCTGCGTTTATGGAAAAGATTTTTGAACCATTTACTCAGGAACACCAGAATGCCAGAAGTGTATACCAGGGCACGGGACTTGGAATGCCTATTGTAAAAATGCTTTTGGAAAAAATGGGGGGAACCATTGACATCGAAAGCCAGGAAAATGTGGGAAGTACCTTTATTGTGGAAATCCCATTTGATAAAGCACAGCCGGAAGAGACCGCAGATGGACAGGAGGAAAAAGAAACTGCAGATATCAGCGGCGTAAAGGTTCTTTTGGTGGAGGACAACCAGCTCAATATGGAGATTGCAGAGCTTCTGTTGGAGGATGCCGGGGCAGTGGTGACCAAAGCCTGGGATGGAAAACAGGCGGTGGAGACCTTTGCGGACAGCCCGCAGAAATCCTTTGATGTGATTCTTATGGATGTAATGATGCCGGAAATGGATGGTATGGAAGCCACCAGGGCAATTCGTAAATTAGACAGACTGGATGCTACAGAGATACCAATTATCGCTATGACAGCCAATGCCTTTGCGGAGGATGTAAAGGCGGTGAAGGAAGCAGGGATGAATGACCATATCGCAAAACCAATTCGGATGGATGTGGTGATGGAAACCATTGCAAAACATTTGCGTTAGTAGATAGGGAGAAGGAGGAGAATGTTATGGAGGAAAAGATTCAGAAACTGATAAAATTTATTGAAGAATCGGAACACATTGTTTTCTTTGGCGGGGCCGGAGTTTCCACAGAGTCAGGAATACCAGATTTTCGTAGCAAGGACGGACTTTATAATCAGCACGATGTACAGTTTGAATCCTTTAGCCCGGAGTATCTCCTCAGCACCGATTGTCTGCATAGGCATCCCAAGGTTTTCTTTGAGTTCTATCGACAAAAAATGAACGTGAAAGGGATTCAGCCAAATGTGACCCACCGGGTGTTGGCAGAACTGGAAGCAAAAGGAAAATTAAGTGCCGTCATTACCCAAAACATCGACGGACTTCATCAAAAAGCAGGTTCTAAGCGTGTGTTGGAACTCCATGGCACAACCCTAAAAAATTACTGTGAGCGGTGCAGACAGCCCTATCCTTCTGATTATATTTTTGAGAGCAAAGAGGATGTTCCTCATTGTGAGAAATGCGAGGGAATGATTCGCCCGGACGTGACTTTGTATGGAGAAAATCTTCCTGAGGATGCCTTTCAGCAGGCGTTTCAGGAAATCCACCGTGCGGATACCCTGATTATTGCCGGCACATCTTTAAAAGTCCAGCCGGCAGCAGGATTGATTTATGAGTTTACAGGCAAACATCTGGTGGTGATGAACCGTGAGCCACTGGATATTTCTCTCAACGGAGAAGAAGATTTGGTCTTTGAATGCAGTATGGGAGAAGTTTTCAAAAAACTGGAGGATGAGATATGTTTGTAACACTTTATACTGTAGCGTTTATGGCAGCATTTGCCTTTTCTATTATTCTTGTGGCGAGACATACCAGACCCAACATTTTTTTGATGCTTACTTTTGTCAGTATTTTGATAGCTAATTACGGATATTTATCCATATCCCTTTCAAGAAATGTAAAAGAAGCCTTGATGGGAACACGACTGACTTATCTGGGAGCAGTGTTTTTATGCTTCTTTATGTTTATGACCATAGCAGAACTGTGCGATATCCGTATTCCTAAGATGCTGATATGGGCCATGATGTTTGCCAATGTGGTGATGCTTTTGATAGCTCTTAGTATGGGGTATTCCACCCAGTATTATCTGGATGCAAAACTGCAGATGGTGGATGGCAATGCCATTATCATCAAGGATTACGGTCCTATGCATGGATTGTATTTTCTGTTTTTGCTGGCATATGTTGTGGGCATGTTTCTGCTGGTTGCCAAAGGAATCAAAAATAAACAGAGAGTATCCTATAAGTATTCCTACCTGTTGCTGATTATGGTAATCATAAACGTGGCAGTGTATGCAGTACGAACTTTTATGCACACAGATTATGAGCTGATTACCTATTCCTATGTTTTGTCTGAAATCATTCTTTTGTACATACAGTATCGATTGGATTTATACGACCCAAATCACGTACTCAGTTCCAAGGATGATATCGAGCAAAAGGGTGTGATTCTTCTGGATACCAATCTTCACTATATGGGATGCAATTATGAGGCTAGAACCATTATGCCGGAATTGTCCAAACTGAATTTGGAATATAAAATTCCGGAGGACAACCGGACCTTAAAGGAAAGCCTTTTGCCCTTGATAGAGGAGTATTTGGAGGATTCTTCCAAGGACTTAAAAATTGTGGAGCGGGGGGAATTCATTTACCGATGTGAAATCAGCAAATATATGCACAAAACTCCGGACCAGAGAAGAAAACATCTGGGTTATCTTATACTGATACATGACGATACTGCCCAGCAAAATTATATTCGCTCCCTGAATCGTTATAATGGGGAATTAAAGGAAAAAGAACAGCAGTTGCAGGAGTTAAATGAATCTTTAAAGGTTGCCGCAGAGGAGGCAAAAAGGGCCAACGCTTCCAAGTCGGAATTTTTGTCCCGTATGTCTCACGATATCCGCACACCGATGAATGGTATTATCGGAATGACCAAGATTGCCAAGGACCATATCCAGGAACCAACGAGAGTCACAGATTGTATGGACAAAATCTGCGTGGCATCCAATCATCTGTTGTCACTGGTGAATGATATTTTGGATGTGTCCAAGATGGAGTCCGGCAAATTTGATCTTACGCCTGTGCCTTTTAATGTGTGCGAAATGCTTGAGAATATTCAGGTGGTTGTGCAGGAAAATGCCTCTGCAAACCAGGTGAGTATGCAGATTGATTACAGTAATGTGGTGCACAGGGATATTATCGGAAGCGAGTTAAATGTCAAACGAGTGATTATGAATCTGGTGAGCAATGCGGTTAAATACAATAAAAAGGATGGCAAAGTCACTCTGCTGGCGTATGAAAAGAGCATAGATGATACCCATTCAAATTATATATTTGAGATTATTGATAATGGTATCGGTATGAGCAAAGAATTCATGGAACATATCTTTGAGCCTTTTTCCAGAGAAAATGAGGGGATCAAGGAAACTGCCAGCGGAACCGGTCTAGGTATGACCATTGTAAAGAATCTGACGGAACAGCTGGGAGGACGGATTTCTGTGGAAAGCGAACTGGGAGTGGGAAGCACCTTTATCGTAAACATTCCTATGGAGATTAATGAAAATCCTCAGGAAGAGACAGAGGAAGAATCCGAGGAAGACAGCTTAGATGGTATGAGTATTCTTTTGGTGGAAGACAATGCCCTGAATCAAGAGATTGCCACCTATGTGTTGGAAGAAGCCGGAGCAGAAGTAACCACGGCAGAAAACGGAGATGCGGCAGTCTGCACTTTTACCCATTATCCGCCGGGAACTTTTGACGTAATTTTGATGGATATTATGATGCCGATTATGGATGGATATATGGCCACCAAAGAGATTCGTGGTCTGGACAGAAAGGATGCCCAGAGCATACCAATCATTGCCATGACGGCAAATGCCTTCTCTGAGGATGTGAAAAAAGCGCTGGATGCGGGGATGAACGATCACCTTGCAAAACCTGTGGAGGCAAAGAAGATGACCAGCACCATTGCAAAATACCGCAGGAAGTAAACAAAAAAGCCGATACCTTTGAACATAATTCAAAAGGTATCGGCTTAAATTTTATGAAAGATAAATTAGATGTTTAAAAGGTTGCTGTAAACTTCCAAAGCACCGTCGGTCTCATGGGCCAAAACTTTCTTTGCAAGAGTCTTACCTAACTGAACACCTTCCTGGTCAAAGCTGTTTAAGTTCCATACAAAGCCCTGGAACATAACCTTGTTCTCAAAGTGAGCAAGGAGCGCACCCAAAGATTCCGGTGTCAACTGGTCACCAATGATAATGCTGGATGGTCTGCCACCTTCAAAGTTCTTGTTCTTATTCTCGTCTTTCTTTCCGCAGGCAAAAGCAACAATCTGAGCAGCTACATTTGCGCATAACTTCTGCTGGCTTGTGCTTCCCTGAATATTTACATCTGTTCCCAACTGGCTGTTCTTAAATCCGATGAACTGCAAAGGAATGATGTTGGTTCCCTGGTGAAGCAACTGATAGAAGGAATGTTGTCCGTTGGTTCCCGGCTCACCAAAGATAACAGGTCCGGTTACATAGGATACAGGTTCACCAAAACGGTTTACGCTCTTGCCGTTAGACTCCATATCCAACTGCTGAAGATGTGCAGGGAAACGGCTGAGAGCCTGTGAATAAGGAAGTACGGCTGTGGACTCGTATCCCAAAACGTTGCGCTCGTATACACCGATTAAGGCGTCTAACATAGCCGGATTTTCTAAAAGGTTTTTGTTGGTTGCTTTCTTGTCTTCAGCGGCAGCTCCTGCCAGGAAACGGTCAAATACTTCCGGACCGAAGGCAAGAGACAATACAGCTCCACCTACAGCTGAGGTAGAAGAGTAACGTCCGCCAATATAGTCATCCATAAAGAATGCACAGAGATAATCACTGCTCTTTGCCAGAGGAGAAGTCTCACTGGTAACTGCAATCATATGATTAGAAGCATCTAAACCTGCATTCTTTAATGCGTCCTTTACAAAGGATTCATTGGTAAGAGTCTCCAAAGTAGTTCCGGACTTAGAAACCAGAATAAAGATGGAATGTGCCACATCAATGGAGTTCAAAACGCTGGCTGCATCATCCGGGTCAACGTTGCTGATGAATTTGGCATCCATCTTAAATAATCCGTTTTTCTTTGCCCAGTTTTCCAGTGCCAGATACATAGCCCGGGGACCAAGGTCACTACCACCGATACCAATCTGAACAACAGTGGTAAATTTCTCTCCGGCAGCATTTGTGATTTCTCCGTTGTGAACCTTGTTAGCGAAGTCAGCAATGCGCTTCTGCTGCTCTACATAAAAAGCTCTCTTGTCCACGTCATCTGCTACTACGGCATCACCTAACTGACCTCTGGTCAACTGGTGAAGAACCAGACGCTTTTCTCCGGTGTTGATTACTTCACCGTTATATAATGCTTCGTATTTGTCTAAAAGTTCAGCCTCGTCAGCCAATTCAGATAAGGCTGAGAGTACAGTGTCATCTACAGCTTTTGCTGCAAAGTTATATGTGAGGCCGCTGGACATTGGTACAGAGTATTTGTTTACACGCTCAGCACCGTTGGCACCGGTCATAGCTTCTGCAATATTTACTTCGTTTTTCAGGCCGGAAAGTTTCTTATAAGATTCCAGCTCATCAAGATTTTTCCATGAAATCATATGAATCTCCTTTTCTATTTAAACCTTTACATTTTCCAATTATATAAGTTACTAGATTCA